>CAYWFQ010000185.1:0-2501 GCA_964457505.1 uncultured Flavobacterium sp. | reverse complement strand
GCCCATCCTACAAGTACGAACCAACATAAAATTTTGTGAGAAGCCAATACATCGCCACCAGCAGCTTTTGCTAATTTAGAAGCTTCACCTAACCAAATTTCATAAACAATTACGAAATAAGCAAGACCTGAGATGAATCCCCACATGGCTGCTTGGTCACTGAAAATTGTTTCTCCAAAGTAACCTGTTACCAACATCACTATTGAAAGGAAAATCATTTTCCACAACAAGTTTTGTTTTGCACCAGCAACTTTAAGAATTAAATAAAACTCAAGACACATCAACGGCACAGTAAGTACCCAATCCACGTATCTAAAGAACGTTGGTGACTCTTGGAATGCATTCCAATAATCACGCATGTAAAAGTAGTGTACTGCAGCAATAAAAGTAATCAATCCTGATACTAATACTGAAGTACGCCATTTCTTATCGAATTGACTTAACGATAAGAAGAAAAAAGCCGAAGCAGCCATCATAGCCATGCTTCCAATGAAAAATGTAAATCCGACATAGTCGTTTGGTAGCATTTTTGCTACATTGGCAGAAATAAACATAAAATTTGACATAAAAATAAAAATTAGGTTAATTAATAATCTAAATTTACATTAATAATAAATACAAACATATATTATTGTTTATTTTTTTTAAAAAAAAGTTAAACAAAAATCAATTAATTATGTCAAAAACCTTAAAACTATCAGTCATCACTAGCTTTGTTGGTTTATGGCTAACTTCTTATTTATCAGATAAATATCAGATAGTTGTAGGATTTATACTAATTCTTACTTTTGGAGTGCTTCACGGAGCGAACGATTTAGTACTTATTAATCACTTAAATCCTGATAAAAAAATAAATTTTATCAAATTAATTGGAATTTATGTTTTCATTGTTGGAATTTCAGTCCTGTTTTTCACTTTTATACCAAGTGTAGCTTTATTACTATTTATATTAGTAAGTAGCTACCATTTTGGTGAACAACATTGGAATGCGATTATTACTACCAAAAAGACCTTTGTATCTTTGGTATTTCATTTTATATACGGGTTGTTAGTATTACTACTATTATTTTACATTAATAGCAGAGAAGTGATTTCGATAATAGCAGAAATCACTCAGTACACGATTTCTGAAGATTCCATCGAAATTGCGTTGTTACTTTGTTTGGCAATCTTTATTATCACAACGATAAAGATGTATTTCGTATCTACAGAATTCAAAAACAATATTTTTGAGCAATTGTTTTATTTAGTAGTTTTAGGAATTGTATTTAAAGCTTCTAGTTTAATTTGGGGATTTACGATCTACTTTATTTTTTGGCATAGTATTCCCTCATTAAATGACCAAATTACATTTTTGTATGGCACATCCACATGGGCTAATTTTAAACAGTATTTTAAAACGGCCTTTATTTATTGGTTTATTTCCTTAGTTGGAATTTTCGGATTGTATTACATAGCCAAAGATATGCTTGTTTTTGATGCCTTATTCTTTGCTTTTTTAGCCTCAATTACCTTTCCGCATTTTTTGGTCATATTAAATATGTACAAAAAAAATAGTTAGAGCACTATAGTTTATAATGATTCATAAGCATTTTTTCGTAGACTTTGTCTGGAAGTAGTCTTTTTAATACTATCGAAAACTTTTGCATAAACGCTCCTACTTTGTAGTGAATTTTCGGTTCGGAATTTTGAATAATTTGAAACACTGCTTCTGCCATTTCATTTGGATTACTTCCACTATCTACGTGTTCATCCATCGTTTTTAAAACATTGCTATATACCTTTTCGTACTCTGAACCTTTTATAATTGGAGCGTGATAGCGTCCAGAAGCAATATTTGTAGCAAAATCACCTGGAGCTACATTTGTAATTTGAATTCCAAAAGACTTGACTTCCATTCGCAATGCCTCTGTAATTAATTCCAAAGCTCCTTTGGAAGCAGAATACACACTTCGATACGGCAATCCCATATACCCTGCAATTGAAGTAATATTAATAATCAAACCTGATTGTTGAGATCGCATTTGAGGTAAAGCAGCTTTTATTACTTCGATAGGACCAAAAAAATTAGTTTCAAAATTATTCTTGATTTCATCCATTGGAATTTCTTCTAATGGTCCAGTAATTCCAACACCTGCATTATTGATAACAATATCCAAACGCCCTGTTTCTGAAATAATTTGAGTAAGTGATGATTGAATGGATTTCACATCGCGAACATCTAAAGCAACTAACGGAAAAATAGAATCAGTAATCTTTTCAGGATTCCTACTCGTTCCATACACAATAAATCCTTTTTGGTGTAAAAATGCACCAATAGATTTTCCTATTCCCGAAGACCCACCTGTTATTAAAACTACTTTATTCATTTTGATCAGTCAATTTGTTTTAATTCCTTTATGCCATAAAAATACTCAAAAAAAGAAGTTCTGAATACCTATAAACGAAAAAATCTTCCTAATGGAAGATTCATAAAAAATGGCAAGCGACCTACATCGCAC
>CAYWFQ010000184.1:0-2543 GCA_964457505.1 uncultured Flavobacterium sp. | reverse complement strand
CATCCCAGTCGTTTTCGTACATACCGTCTTCGATAGAAATAATTGGATATTTAGCTGCTAATTCAGCTAAGTAAGAAGCTTGCTCTTCTGACGTTCTAATTTTTCCTGTTTCACCTTCAAATTTAGTGTAATCGTATTTTCCGTTTACATAAAATTCTGAAGCAGCACAGTCCAAAGCAATCATAATTTCGTCACCAAAAGTATATCCTGCATTCTCCACCGCTTTTTTGATAGTATCCAAAGCATCTTCAGTACCACCAGCTAAATTAGGTGCAAAACCACCTTCGTCACCTACTGCAGTAGATAGACCTCTATCGTGCAAAACTTTTTTCAAGCTATGGAAAATCTCAGTACCCATTTGCATAGCGTGTGAGAATGAAGTCGCTTTTACTGGGAAAATCATAAACTCTTGGAATGCGATTGGCGCATCAGAGTGAGAACCACCATTGATGATATTCATCATTGGAACTGGTAAAGTGTTAGCTGAAACACCACCTACATAACGGTATAATGGCAAACCTAATTCATTAGCAGCCGCTTTTGCAGCAGCCAAAGAAACTCCTAAAATAGCATTAGCTCCTAATTTCGATTTGTTTGGCGTACCATCTAAATCAATCATCATTTGATCCAATACATTTTGTTCGAAAACAGAAGTACCTACTAACTCATCAGCGATAAGAGTATTTACATTGTTCACTGCATTCAAAACTCCTTTTCCTAGGAATGCTTTTCCTCCGTCACGTAACTCAACAGCTTCGTGTTCTCCAGTAGAAGCTCCAGATGGAACTGCTGCTCTTCCTAAAACACCATTTTCTGTGATAACATCAACTTCAATAGTAGGATTCCCTCTAGAATCAAAAATTTGTCTTGCGTGAATTTTAACGATAATACTCATAATCATTTATTTTATAATGTTGAACTCTATAATTTTAACGCAAATATATTACATCTTTCGTAATCAAAACAGAAAAAAAATCAATCTTATTAACGAAAACGTTGTAATTCTTGCAATAAAATCAGGAAGCAATACGGAATGTTATATTTTAAAAAATTAGCCAATACAATTTGAAATATAATAACAAAAAAGCAGAGAATGAGGTCTCTGCTTTTTGTATTACTTTTTCATGTTCACAATAAATTGATCGAACAAGTACGAAGAATCGTGTGGTCCTGGACTAGCCTCAGGATGGTATTGTACCGAAAAACAATTTTTGTTTTTCATTCGCATACCCGCTACGGTTTCGTCATTCAGATGCAAATGCGTAATTTCTAAATCAGGATGTTGTTCTAATTCTTCTTTATTAACAGCAAAACCGTGATTTTGAGAAGTGATTTCCCCTTTACCCGTAATCACATTTTTAACCGGATGATTAATCCCTCGGTGACCGTTAAACATTTTATAAGTCGAAACCCCATTAGCCAAAGCGATCACCTGATGTCCTAAACAAATTCCAAACAAAGGTTTGTCATTGGCAATAATTTCTTTGGCTACTCCAATGGCGCTCGTCAAAGGATCTGGATCTCCAGGTCCATTAGACAAGAAATAACCATCTGGATTAAATGAAGCCAAATCAGCATAAGTTGCATCATAAGGAAACACCTTGATATAACAATCTCTTTTGGCAAAGTTGCGAAGTATATTGGTTTTAATTCCTAAATCCAAAGCCGCTATTTTGTATTTAGCAGTCTCCTCTCCAAAGAAATAGGGTGCTTTAGTAGACACTGTAGAGGCCAACTCTAAACCTTTCATATCTGGAACTTGAGCCAATGCCGCTTTCAATTCCTCGATAGGAGTACCATCTGTACAAATAACAGAATTCATGGCGCCATTATCACGAATGTAACTAACCAAGGCACGAGTATCCACATCCGAGATACAGATTAGATTTTGTTTGGTAAAATAATCTTCTAAACTCTCAGAAGCATCCGGACGAGAATAATTAAAACTGAAGTTTTTACAAACCAAACCAGCAATTTTAATTCCTTGCGACTCTATTTCTTTATCATTTACACCATAATTACCAATATGAGCATTAGTAGCCACCATAATTTGACCAAAATACGAAGGATCTGTAAAGATTTCTTGGTATCCTGTCATTCCGGTATTAAAACATACTTCTCCAAAAGTAGTTCCGCTAATTCCAATTGATTTTCCGTGAAAAATAGTTCCATCACTTAGTAATAGAATGGCACTTTGTCTAGTTGTGTATTTCATGTGTAGTTAAATATGCTGCAAATTTAATTCATAAAAGCAGCGGATGCAATAAATTGGTTGAAGATTTTTTTTGGATGCAGTATAAAAATTTCAAAAAAAAAGGATAAACTAAAAATTAGTTTATCCTTGATTATTATTGAATGATTATATTCATAATTATTCAGCAGCTTCTGTTGTTGGTTCAGCATCAGCAACTGGAGCCTCAGCAACTGGAGTTGCTTCTACATCGTCTGCTTTTTTAGCTTTTCCACCACGACGGCTTTTTGCTTTTTTAACTTCTTTTTTACCTCTGTTGTACAGTTCGTTGAAATCCACTATTTCGATCATT
>CAYWFQ010000183.1:0-2561 GCA_964457505.1 uncultured Flavobacterium sp. | reverse complement strand
AACAAGCCACTGTTTTTTTTGTGCCACACTTCCTCATCTTCACACGCCACCTACCTTGCGTTCGTCGGGGCTACCACATCCACCCTACCGCTTCATTCAGCTACAGTCCGCAGGCTACCTTTCGCTTCACCTCAGCCGTAGGCTGTCTGCAGCCCCTTATAGTTTGGGCGGTTGCTCCTTCGCTCAGCCATCGGGGTTGGCGCCGTTAGCACTTCGCCCTAAATCAAGGTACGCCAAAGGCTATCCTTTATTGTTTTCCCGCCGTGTTACGCTCGCATCATTACACTCCACTGCGTAAACTCCGCTACGCTCTCATCCTGCGGTGGCTGTTCGATTGCCGCAACCCCGCCACTGCGCTCCTCGAAAAAGCAACTTCCGCTTACGCTACAGTTTCTTTTCTGCGGTGCTTGGGGGTGTTTATTGCCCCACTTGTATAGTAGAAAAGTATCCTGTTCTTTGAAAAGAAAAAGAAAAAAAGGCAGCTAAACTAGCGTGCAGTCCTCACTCCCAGTCGGGTTTCCCCTGACGAAAAATCAGGGTCGCCCTCCATTCCCGTTCGTCCTTTCCGCTGGTAGGAGTGCTTTCTTTTTTTCTCTTTTTTCTTTTCAAAAGCAGATCAATAAAAAAAGCCAAATCTCACGACTTGGCTTTTATTCGTTTGACCCAAAGGTCACCACAACAAGGGTCAAACTATTGATCCGACTTCTTAATAAAAAGTTTCAGCACCAGCGAAAGTAAAAAACTCACAATAGCGCCAATCGCAGCTAAAATCACCGTCTTAAAGACATCTTCCGAGCTGAGGTTGGGCAATACACTCAAAAAAGTGCCTCCAGCAGTTCCTCTCAAGGTCGAATTAGTGTGATTCATGCTCCACTTCATTTAAGGTAGTTACCTGACTGACCGCCGTTACCACACTACCGGCAACAGCCAAATAGCCTCCTATCGAAGTAAGTACGACCGGCAGCGCAACGGGTGCGGCTAATAGAGTGCCACCAACGGCAGCTAATCCCAAACCAATGGCTCGCAAAACCTTAAAAAATTTAGGAGTGGGTGCCTTAACACGTTCTACTATATTCATAATCTTCTTTTTTGTCATTCCCGAGTAGTCGGGAAGCTATTGCACAATCAATACAACACGGTTTTTAGAATCCAAGCTGCGGTACACCAACTTTTTCAGTCGGCTAAACGCCTGCCTAGACCACAATCCCAATCCTGGACCCGAAATCTGGGTCACAGGTGCAATACACCCATTCAATTCGATTAACGCATTATTCGCGGGATGAAACAAAATAAAAGTTCTGTTCTTCACTCCCACTACTTCCAAATGCCAGCCAAATTTGGGAGCATACCGCTTGCGTAACAAGTATTTCCCTTCTGGAATACACGACACCCTTTTTTTATTTTCTTTCCAAGGTAATTCAATGGTATTACAAATGAATTGACCCTCACTAGCGAGTGTACCGTTGGTTCCCGAAGGGAAATAAGTTCTTGTTAACACTAAAACCATCTATAGTCCACTCACTTGAACTAACGACAGTGGGTTAAATGCTCCATTTTTCAATGGATACATCGAACCATTTACCTCTTGGTAAAATTCTACTCCTAAAGCCAAAAACAATGGTTTTGTGCTGTTAGGAGTCACCGGATTGACATGATTGATCACTGCCGTGGCAGTAGTATCCCAAGCAAGGATTGCCGTCTCCGAACTGCTACTCACAAAAGTTTCCGCCTCAAAATCGACCTCCGCCCCCGCAGATACAATTTTAAAATGCGTTGTCCCTCCTGGTGCAGCAATCATATTCAACGGAATAAAAGAAGCCATATCTAGCTTAATTTCTCCAGCTACTCTGTCGATTGTTCCCGTGTAAGGAGCAAACAAAGTAGTACCTAGTTTCCCACCGATATTGAATTCAAATCCCAGTAAGAGTTCTGCCTCGCCGTCAATGACGTTGCGCAGCCCTCTTTCGTTAGTTTGATCCGCCTGAATCACTTTGATCATTGACTGCGTCAATCGGCTCACCATTCTACCATCAGCAGAATTCAAGAGTAAGGTTCGTAAAGCAGTACGCAAGGTTTTCCCTGCTTTGCCTGCTCTCCCAAATTCCGAACCGTTCTCTCGGGTGCGCTGAAACGCAGGATCACTCGCAATTCTATTGGCTTCAATACCGCCTTTCTCGCGTGCCAAATGCCCATCCTTAGTTTTATAAAAGGTAATATCCCCAATAGTCCCTTTTAATTTAATTATGCCTTTTTGTCTCGCCATAATTACCCCAAATCTTTGATTAATAATACATTTTGTTACTCGTACCAATCTTTTTTTACTGCAGCATTTTGATTGATTTTGAGCAAATATGGTACTTAAACTTTTAATTTAAAATAGACTACCATACCATTTGACCTATAATGACATAATTGACAAATAAAACAACAAATGACCTTTAAAATAATTACAATCACCCAGGATGGAATTAGCGAAATAGTACTTAAATTTAGTTCCAAAATAAGAGCAGGAACAAGCCAGTCATCCCCCAATCAAAAGCATAGATAAAGTATGAAAACAG
>CAYWFQ010000182.1:0-2562 GCA_964457505.1 uncultured Flavobacterium sp. | reverse complement strand
GGGCTCATAACCCGAAGGTCACAGGTTCGAGTCCTGTTCCCGCTACTAAGACAAAACCTCAAAAGTAATTTTGAGGTTTTTTTATGCAATAAAAAAAGTTCACAGGTTCTCCCGAAACTTCGGGACTGTTCCCGCTACTAAAACAAACCTCAAAAGCAATTTTGAGGTTTTTTTGTGCCTTTAATTCCCAATATATAAATCTTGCTTTTAACTAAAAATTAATAGTCGTTGTATTTTATTCTACTTAATAAACTATAATTTTAACGATTATGAAAAAGAATAGTACAAAAGGTTTTTTCTTCAAGCCCTACGAAGCTCCATTTGAGACTCCGTTTGAAAAGCTGTTTAAAATTTTCAAAGAATTAATCACCCATACCTCTGGTGATTTTGACGAAGCTATCGATTGGTTACGCCAATTGGATGTAGAATACAAATTGACCGATTCGAACTATACGATTGATGATTTTGTAGAAGATTTAAAGAAAAAAGGCTACATCAAAGAAGAAGTTGATGGAGATGGCAACTCAGGTACGAAAATTACCGCCAAAACAGAACGCGCGATTCGTCAACAAGCGTTGGATCAAATTTTTGGCAACCTGAAACAATCTAAAACAGGAAGTCACAATACTAAATCTTCAGGAAAAGGCGACGAACAAACCGGAGAATTTAGAGAATACCGCTTTGGTGATGGATTGGATAACATTTCTATAACCGAAAGTTTGCGTAATGCCCAAATCAACAATGGACTAGACGAATTCAAACTCACCGAGAACGATTTGATTGTGGAAGAATCCAAATTCAAAGCGCAAATGAGCACTGTTTTAATGATTGACATCAGTCACAGTATGATTTTATATGGCGAAGACCGAATTACTCCTGCGAAGAAAGTAGCCATGGCGCTAGCCGAATTAATTACTACGCGCTACCCAAAAGACACCATTGACATTTTAGTTTTTGGGAATGATGCTTGGTCGATTAAAATTAAAGATTTGCCGTATTTGCAAGTGGGTCCTTACCATACCAATACGGTTGCTGGATTGCAATTAGCAATGGATATCCTGCGCAGAAAACGAAATACAAACAAACAAATTTTCATGATCACTGACGGGAAACCGAGTTGTGTTAGAGAGAAAAATGGCGACTACTACATGAACAGTAATGGGCTGGACCCATACATTACAGAGCAATGCTACAATCAAGCGGCACAGGCTCGAAAATTACACATTCCCATTACCACCTTTATGATTGCGAGTGATCCCTACCTTCAACAATTTGTAAATCAGTTTACCGAAGCCAATCAAGGAAAAGCGTTTTATACCGGCTTAAAAGGTTTGGGAGAAATGATTTTTGAAGATTACGAAACCAACCGAAAAAAGAAAATTAATTAGACAATTAACAGCAATATGACAATAGATAACATCAATACCTTAGGCGACTTAAAACGCTATGGTTACCAATCAAAAAATATAAAAGACGAATTACGAGACAATCTTCGCAACAAAATTAAAGCGGGAGAAGCTGCTTTTGAAGGTGTTCACGGATTCGAAAATACGGTTATCCCTGAATTGGAACGCGCTATTTTGTCGAGACATAATATCAATTTATTAGGACTTCGTGGTCAAGCCAAAACGCGTATGGCTCGCAAAATGATTGAATTATTAGACGAATATATTCCAGTAGTGGCAGGTTCTGAAATTAACGACGATCCTTTGAATCCTCTTTCTCGTTTTGCCAAAGATTTAATTTCCGAAAAAGGAGATGCTACTCCGATACAATGGCTCCACCGTTCGGAACGATTTTTTGAAAAACTAGCTACTCCAGATGTTACCGTAGCAGATCTTATTGGTGATATTGACCCTATTAAAGCGGCTACATTAAAACTGTCTTATGCGGATGATCGTGTGATTCATTTTGGAATGATTCCAAGAGCCAATCGCTGTATTTTTGTCATCAATGAATTACCTGATTTACAAGCACGAATTCAGGTAGCTCTGTTTAATATTTTACAAGAAGGCGATATTCAGATTCGTGGGTTTAAATTGCGATTAGCATTGGATTTACAATTTATTTTTACGGCAAATCCTGAAGATTATACCAATCGTGGTAGTATTGTAACTCCGCTTAAAGATCGAATTGGTTCTCAAATTCTAACACATTATCCTGAAACAATTGCTATCGCGCGAACGATTACTCAACAAGAAGCGAGGTTGCTGAACCAACAATCCGAATCGATTCACGTACCATCTTTAGCAAAAGATTTATTAGAACAAATTAGTTTTGAGGCGAGAGAAAGTGAATTCATTGATAGTAAAAGTGGCGTGAGTGCTCGATTAAGTATTACTGCTTACGAAGTTTTATTAAGTACGGCGGAAAGAAGAGCGCTACAATCCGGAACGGAAACAACTACCGTACGTCTATCTGATTTTATGGGAATTATTCCAGCTATAACTGGTAAAGTCGAATTAGTTTATGAAGGCGAACAAGAAGGAGCTGCTGCCGTTGCACAGCATTTAATTGGCGATGCGATTCACACTTTCTTTCCTGCCTTTTTTCCAAAAATCG
>CAYWFQ010000181.1:0-2576 GCA_964457505.1 uncultured Flavobacterium sp. | reverse complement strand
GCATTGTCTTTCTTCTCTATTTTTCTAATGATCCAATTCTCCATTTATATAAAAACTGATTTTGAATGGCAAAAGTAACTATTGTTTATTACAATTTTCGAAAGTTATCCCATAAATCGGAAAGCTAAAAAGTAGTACTTTTGTAAGATGAACAATCACGAACACTATATCGCTCGTTGTATCGAACTCGCTAAAAACGGTTTTGGAACTACCTATCCAAATCCGATGGTGGGAAGTGTGATTGTATATAATGGTCAAATCATTGGCGAAGGCTGGCATAAAAAATCAGGCGAACCACATGCCGAAGTGAACGCGATACGTTCTGTAAAAGATAAATCACTATTAGAGAAGGCTACTATCTATGTAAGTTTAGAACCTTGCAGTCATTTTGGAAAAACGCCACCTTGTTGTGACTTAATAATTGAAAATAAAATTCCGAATGTTGTTATTGGCACAGTCGATTCTAATATCAAAGTTGCTGGAAATGGCATCAAAAGGTTAAAAGAAGCCGGAGCTAATGTGGTAGTTGGCGTTCTAGAAAAAGAATGTTACGAACTCAACCAACGCTTTTTTACGTTTCACGAAAAGAAAAGACCTTATATTATATTGAAGTGGGCACAAACCCAAGATGGCTTTATTGCTCCTTTAGAAAAAAAAGAACAAAAACCTGTTTGGATTACTAATCCCAATTCGAGACAATTAGTACATAAATGGCGTACCGAGGAACAGGCGATTTTAGCAGGTACACAAACCGTAATCGACGACAACCCTCAATTAAATGCGCGTGACTGGAATGGAAATAATCCCATTCGAATCGTGATTGACCAAAACAATCGCATTCCAGAAACAGCACATGTATTTGATAATCAGACTAAAACAATTATTTTTTCTAAAAAAGAAACGACTCTTTCATCTGAAAACACTATCTTTGAAATACTTGATTTTCAAGAGAATATAGCACACCAAATTGTAGATCGATTGTATCAACACCAAATCCAATCGGTAATTATTGAGGGTGGGGCGCAAACATTACAAACTTTTATAGATGCCAATCTTTGGGATGAAGCCCGGGTATTTATTGGTAATAGTCAATTTGGCAACGGAATAAAAGCCCCAACATTAAATACAGCCCCGACAAAAAATGAAAAAATAGGAACCGATGAATTACTAATAATTAGAAATTATGATTGATACCATTATTTTTGATTTTGGAGATATTTTCATCAATTTGGACAAACAAGCCACTATTGATGGTTTACAACGTTTGGGTTTAACTTCTTGGAATGAAGATTTAGACCAATTGAATATATCTTTTGAAAAAGGGCAAATTTCAAAAGAGAACTTTTTGCTAGGGATTCAAAAACACATTCCTAACGCAACAATAAATGAAATTTTAGCTGCTTGGAATGCTGTTTTATTAGATTTCCCATTGCATCGATTAGAATTTTTACAACTATTATCTCAAAAATACCGCCTCTTTTTATTGAGTAACACCGATGCCATTCATATTAATCATTTTGAACAAAGAGAAGGCGTTTCCTTTTATAGTGATTTTTACCAATGTTTTGAGAAAGTCTATTTTTCATATGAAATGGGCATGCGAAAACCAGATGCCGAAATATACCTTGCATTAATTCGTCAACATGAGCTTTCGCCAAAGCGTACCTTATTTATAGATGACAAAAAAGAAAATACCGATGCTGCCAAAGCTTTAGGATTAGAAGTTTGGAATCTTCAAGTAGGTGAAGAAGATGTGGTCGAACTATTCGACAAAAAAATAATTTAGAATACCATTACTCATTTGGAAATCAAAGACACTTATACTACGATTGCACAAGCTACAGATGAAGTTTTGTTCAAAGAAAAAAGCAGTAAATTCTTTGGCTATGCCTATCCTATTCAATCAGAAGAAGACGTTAAACCCCTAATTGATAGTTTACGAAAACAGCATCCTCATGCAGTACACTATTGCTATGCGTACCAAATTGGCACTGAAAAAGTAAGTTATAGAGCGAATGACGATGGTGAACCTAGTAACACAGCAGGAGCTCCCATTTATGGACAAATTCAATCTTTTGGCCTGACCAATGTTCTTTTGGTTGTGGTTCGAATCTTTGGCGGAACCAAATTGGGCGTGGGTGGATTGATTACCGCATACAAAACCACAGCACAATTGGTTTTGGAAGAAGCTGAAATTATTGAAAAAACAATAGATGTTCATTTTTTAATTTCATTTGACTACAAAAACATGAACAAAGTGATGCGAGTAATCAAAGAGAAAAAATTAGATATCGTCACTCAAACTATGGAATTAGAAGAAGATTCCGGACACGCTTTAGCAAAAATTGAAATCAAAACTAGAAAAAAAAATGCCGAAATGATTTTCGACATTTTTGATAATTTATTTGAAATCGAGATCAAACACCTATAAAAAAGCAATTATTTATAGGATTATTCCATATCTTTTAAAAGATCCAAAATATAATCTGGAGGAGCAATTGGTCGGCCTGTTTTTAAAGACACAAAAACCAAAATAAATTCGGCAGTTGTTAATAACTCATTCAATTCATTAAATA
>CAYWFQ010000180.1:0-2602 GCA_964457505.1 uncultured Flavobacterium sp. | reverse complement strand
ACTACTTTTTTCATATTCTTATTTTTTTAACTGTTTGATTTTTATTATTTTCAATCTTATACAAATATAAAATAATTTTCAGGACTGATTTAAAAAAATAAAGTTAATGTTTGCTTAAATGATTTATTGATTATAATACTTTTTCCTCCACCAAAAAGCCACATTTACTAATGTAATCAAAGCAGGAACTTCAACCAAAGGCCCAATTACTCCCGCAAAAGCTTGTCCGCTATTGATACCAAAAACACCTATAGAAACGGCTATGGCTAGTTCAAAATTATTTCCAGAAGCGGTAAATGATAAAGCCACAGCATCACGGTAATTAGCGCCAATTTTTTTACTTACAAAAAACATCAACGTAAACATAATAGCAAAGAAAATAACTAGAGGCAATGCAATACGGAGTACATCTAGAGGCAAATCAACTATCATTTCGCCTTTCAAACTGAACATGATAACAATGGTAAACAATAAAGCAATCAAAGTAATAGGCGATACAAATGGAATGAATTGTTGGTTGAACCATTTGTCTCCTATGAATTTTTTAATAGCATAACGACTCAGTTCAGCCAATGCAAATGGGATTCCCAAATAAATACCAACCGTTTGAGCAATCTCAGCAATCGTAATGTTCAATGCTAATCCTTTAACACCAAATAAAGGCAACATAATTTCAAGATAAAAATAGGCATACAAACTAAAAAAGAAAACCTGTATCAAACTGTTGATGCCAATTAATCCAGCAGTAAGTTCTCGATTACCTTCGGCGAGTTCGTTCCAGACAATCACCATTGCGATACATGGTGCTAATCCAATAATGATTAATCCTGTCATGTATTCTGGAAAGTCATGCAAAAATAAAACTGCCAAAGAAAACATCAAAAATGGACCTACGATCCAAGTGATAAAAAAGGAAGCGGAAAGTAGTTTTGGTTTTTCAAACATTTGTGGTACTTGCGAAAAATCAATTTTCGTCAACGGGGGATACATCATTAATATCAATCCAATGGCTAATGGAATATTGGTTGTTCCAGAGGAGAACGAATTGATAAAATCAGATGAATTGGGAATAAAATAGCCAATAGAAATGCCAAGTAACATGGCGAGAAATATCCATAGGGTTAAAAATCGGTCTAAAAATCCTAGTCTTTTTTTCATATATGTTAAAGTTATTTGTCAGCGGTCATATATGTTATCGCTTTTATTTATTTTGCTTCGCAAACGAGTTTTTATTAGCGATTTCATAGTTTATTGCGAGGCACGAAGCAATCTCATTTATTGTTAATTAAAATACCTACAAGGTTTTTAAAACCTTACAGGCTATTTGATTTTAGAAAAAATATAATACATCTCTGAAGCGATTTCCAAGCTTCGCTCGGCGTATTTTGCATCCATTAAGTTGGTTCCGTCAAATGCTTTGGGATCGTCGTAGCGAATAGGAAGGCGTTTTTCGGCTCCTGCAATGAACGGACAACCTGCATCGGCTGACGAGCACGTCATGATGGCTGCAAATTCACTATTGGGATTGAAAGCATCGTCAAATGTTTTGGAAAAACAGATAATTGCCGATTCATCTTCATCATATTTTACAGCATAAACCGGATTGTTGCCAATACTCAATTGTTGGATTTTAAATCCTTGATTGGTTAAGGTTTCGCCTACTTTAGGGAACATAGCCGTAGCTTCTGTTCCACCCGAATAGCAAAAAACATTTTTAATTCCAAAATGAAATGCCATCGTTTGTGCCCAAATTTGCGACAAATGACTGCGTCGCGAATTGTGGGTGCAAATGAAGTTCAAACGAATCGGTTGTTGTGTGTCGATTTTGGTTTGGACGTACTCAATTAAAGGTTGTACAACTTCTTTGCGTTCGTCTGAAATTGTAATTTTCGAAATGCTTTTGATCGTTGTAGTTAGATTTTTATTCATTTTGTTTTCAGATTAAATTAACAACAGCCTGAATCCGGTGTGCAACATGAGGTGGCTTTTGCTTTCCATTGTCCAACATTGGGCATTTTATTTTCTGGAATACCACAATGATCGGGTGCTAAACAATTGGTTATTTTAGAAGTCAATTGAAAATGAGTGCCGTCAAATTCCAATCCAAATTTCCCAATGCTGTCTTTCATTTGGTATTCTACTTCGATTTCTAAATCGGTGATGCCTAATTTTTGTTCCGACAATTCGATAATATCCAATAGTTTTTCGGGATGCAAACGGTGGTCATAATCTTGGGCTTCCCATAATTGGAAATTTACTACTTCTTCATTTCGGATTGTACCACCACAATCTATAAAATGCTTGGTTACTTTGCCCACTTCAGTCACGTGAAAGTGAGGAGCAACTAATTCGCCATTTGGCAATTGAAATGCAATGCTACTTAGTTTTTTTAACTCGGATTTAATTGCTGAAAGTATCATGATTTTCTGTTTTTTAGTTAACAACATTCTTTACTAGTAAGGTACGTATTAATAGGTTCAAAAAAGCCTTTTAATTTGTTAAATCCTGCTTCGTTAATACAATAACATATCGAAGTTCCCTCTATATTTCCTTTGATTAAACCAGCATTTTTTAATTCTTTTAAATGTTGTGAAACGGTGGG
>CAYWFQ010000179.1:0-2636 GCA_964457505.1 uncultured Flavobacterium sp. | reverse complement strand
TTATCGGTTACGGTTCTGTGAAGAAAAAAGATGCTACCGGAGCAGTTGATCAATTAAGCTCTAAAAGCTTTGACAACGTAGGTGCGCCATCTCCAGCAGATTTGTTGAGAGGTAAAGTTTCAGGAGTTCAAGTAACTTCTCAAAGTGGTGAGCCAGGAGCTGGAGCAAGTATCAGAATTCGTGGGAATTCATCTATTCGTTCAGGAAACGGACCGCTTATCGTAGTTGATGGTGTGCCTTTGGATGGTGGAGATGTATCTGCGGGTGGTAGTGATATTGGTTTAGGAGGTTCTTCTGCGAGAAACCCTTTGAACTTTATCAACCAAAATGATATCGAGAGTATGACCATCTTGAAAGACGCGTCTTCTACTGCTATCTATGGTTCTCGTGGAGCTAATGGTGTAGTAGTTATTACTACAAAAAAATCGAAATCTAAAGAACCACAATTAACATATTCAAATTCATTTACTTTCAGTACTTTAGCTAGTAACTTAAAATTAATGAATTCATCTGAATTCGTTGCTAATGGTGGTGCTAATAATGGTGGTACTGGTTATAACTGGGAAGATGCAATCTTAAGAAATGCGTTTTCTACCAACCATGATGTTGCTTTCACAAAATCAACTGAGAATTCTTCAACTCGTTTGTCTATTGGTGCTTCTAACACTGAAGGTGTAGTTAAAAACACAGGTTTGGATAAATATACTTTTGCTTTCAATAACTCAAATGATTTCTTCGGTGGAGCATTGAAAGTTGATACGAAAGTAAACTATTCAAGTTTGAGAGATCAATCTGCTTTGATTTCTAATAGTGCTGGATATATTGGTAACTTAATTGGTACCGCTTTATACTGGAACCCAACAAACAAATTGTACAATACTAATGGTTCTTATAATGTGGTAAGTAATACTTACATTAACCCAGTACAATTAGCAAACGCTTATACTGATTATGCTAATACTAACAAATTGTTAGCTAGTATTAAATCTACATTGAAAATCAATGATAATTTAAATTACCAAATGTTGTTTGGTGTGGAAACTTCTACTTCAACTAGAAAATTCCAATTAGATCCTACAATTGATATTCAAAACGTAGCTCAAGCTACTCCTCCTGGTTCTTCTACTCCAAAATTTGGACAAGCAGGAATATCTGGAGTTGAAAAATTCAATAAAACATTTGAACATACTTTGAATTATAACAAAACAATAAGTGATAATTTTCAGTTTGATGCTTTAGCAGGCTATTCTTACTACCAATACAATGCTAGTGGTAACGATGCTTCTGCAAAAGGTTTTGATCCAAAACAAATGAACTTAATTGACAACATTGAAGGAGGTTTGCAAAACGAATTCCGTGCTTCTTCATGGAAAAATCAAGTAGAGTTACAATCTTATTTTGGAAGAGTAAATGCTACTTTGTACAAAAAATTATTAGTTACTGCTACAGTTCGTGTTGATGGATCTACAAAATTAGGTGCAAACAACAAAAACGGATCATTCCCATCTGTAGGTTTAGGATACAAAGTATTTGAAGATAAAGCTGGTTTATTGAATAGCTTAAAAGTAAGAGCTAACTTCGGTATCACAGGTAACCAAGAGTTTGCAGTAAATTCAGCTGTAGCTCGTGCTTCTTATGGAAACAACGGTTCATTAAATGTAGATACTAATGCAAATGCTGACTTGAAATGGGAAACTACTACTTCTTCAGGAGCCGGTGTTGATTTCGCATTGTTAAACAACAGATTGACAGGTACAGTTGATTATTTCCAAAGAGATACTAAAAATTTAATTTTCCCAGTACCTTCTGCAGCTACTCAACCAGGACCACCGTCACCACGTTTTGTTAATTTACCAGGAAACTTGATCAACAAAGGAATTGAGGTAAGTGCTAACTACAAAATTATTGATTCTGAAAAATTGACTTGGGATATTGCAGCTAATGCATCTTTCTTGTCTAACAAAATGGAAAACTTTGCAGGATTTATCCAAGCTGGTGCTTTACACGGACAAGGTTTATCAGGAGCTTATGCTCAAGTTGTTACTAACAATGAGCCTATCTATAGCTACTATATGTATGAGTGGAGAGGATATGATTCTACAGGATCTTCTATCTATGCTGATGCTGCAGGAGCAGACGCTACTTTAGGTTTAGCTGCTAAAAAATTAGTTGGAAAAACTGGTTTACCAAAAATGAACTTAGGTTTCTCTACTAATGTAACTTACAAAAACTTTGATGCTGCAGTATCTTTTTACGGAGCATTTGGTCACTATTTGTATAACAATACAGCAAACGCTTACTTCTTTAAAGGTGCTTACCTTGGAGGAAGAAACGTTCCGGCAAGTGTTGCTACATCTACACAATCTCAAGGAGATCCAAATTCACCTTCTACTAAATTCTTAGAAAAAGGAGATTTCTTAAGAATGGGTAACTTAACTTTAGGTTATACTTTCACAGGAGCTTCATTAGAGAAATTGAAAATTAAATCAGCTCGTTTCTTTGTAAACGGTCAAAACTTATTGTTATTCACTAACTATTCTGGTTTTGATCCTGAGGTGAACACAGATAAATCACTTAACGGTGTGCCATCTGCAGGTATCGATTATTTATCATATCCACGTTCAAAGGCATTTGCT
>CAYWFQ010000178.1:0-2724 GCA_964457505.1 uncultured Flavobacterium sp. | reverse complement strand
CTGTTTTCCTTAGTTTTTATATTTAACATATAAGTACCTGCACTTAATCTGCTAAAATCTAATTGAACCGTTTCTTTATCAAAATTATTTTTCATTACCAATCTTCCATTCAAATCAAATACTTCAACATTAGTAATTACATCACTATATGTTATTGTTAACTGATCGTTTACTGGGTTTGGATAGTATGTTAGTTTGCTTAAATCAAAGTTATTTACACCTAACACGATACGTGCCTCTATTGGTGTTGGGTAACTTGGACATCCGTTTGAACCAATGATTACTGCATAATAAGTTGTTTTATCAACTAATGGCATGTTCTGTGCCAAAGGATTTATTCCTTTCATTGCATCTTCATACGTTGCATACCAAACTACATTTGGTTGTGTCATTACAAAATTACTAATCTCTGCATAGTCTGTAAATGTTTGTGGCGATGCACCAACTGGACTATTTGGACGACTGTTGATTGTTACTAATACTTGTGTACGTGAAGATTCACATCCGTTTTCTACACGCGCCACAAAATAGTAACCTGTTTGTAATACATCGGTAGAAGGTAATGCTACATTTGATGTTGTGTTTACATACCATCTATAGGATACTCCTGTAGGAGTTGGTAATACTAAATCTGCAACTGTTGCTCCTGCACATAAATTCATTGAGTTTACTGCTGGGGCACTTGTACTAACTACACGAACCGCTACTGGTATTTTTGCAGAAACACAGTTTCCTATACGTTGTGCTACATAATACGTACCGTTTACTAACGGTGCTGTTAATGCTAAAGGCACAACTGCTGTTGAACTACTGTACCATTCTGCCGTAGCATTTGGTAAAATTTGTGCATTTAATTGTGCTACAGTTCCTGCTCCACAAATGTTTTGGATACCTGCTGTTGGTGCTGGTACACTACCTTGTGAAGTTGCTGTTATTTGTACTCGTAACGACTCACATCCGTTTACTCTTTGAGATACATAATAGGTACCTGTAACCACTTGGTTAGTTCCTGGAATTGGCGTTTGAGATGTTGCCGATGGATACCATACTAATTCTGAACCAGGTAATTGGTTTAAATTAACACCCGCATAGTTTATTGAACCACATATTGAAATTGTTTGTGGTGTTAAAGCTGTTGGTGTTGGATTAACATCAACTAATACTGCTATCCTATCAGACTCACATGCTCCCATTGCTTGAGATGCATAGTATGTTGTATTATCAACTAATGGATGTGTAGATGTTAATGGTACTGTTGCCGCCATTGAATCATACCATCTAATTTGTGCATTACTCATACCTGTTGCCATTAACGAAGCTACTGTTCCACCGCCGCAAACAACTTGAGTTAACTGTGCACTTGGTGCTGCTAATGTTGTAATTGTTGCTGTAAATGGTATACGAGCCGATTTGCAATTTCCAATTCTAGCTTCAACATAGTAAGTACCTGTTTGCGAAATTGTTGTTGTTGCAACAGCTGTTGTTGGTGAGTTGTAGAACGTTAAAATTGAACCTGGTGCACTTGTAACAACAACACTTGTAACTGGTGTTGGTTGACAGAATGTTTGACCTTGAACTATTGGCGCTGCAACATCTACCACATTAACTGTAACTGGTTTTACCGTTGTACATCCAGATGGTGCTGTAATAGTAGCATTATACATTTGTGTTATACCTGCACCAGATGTCATATAAACTTTTAAAGCATCAGTACCTGGTACATACGGCATGGTAGCTGCTGCATCTGCATATAAATTATTTGTAGGTGACCAAGTTACCATTGATTGTTTAAAGTTAAAAGTAACATCTAAACGCTCTGTTGTTCTTGTACCTGTTGTAATGTTAGCAGATGTTGCGCTTGTACCGTAGATACCTACATTTGACCCTGCAACTGCTGTAAAAAGGTTTGCGCGTTATTTCCGCCTCCCATTCCTTCTTGTGAAATTTCAACTAATACGTTTGATAATCCATCCCAGAAGAATGGGCTGTCAAACATCATGGTTTGAACTCCTTGGAACGTATGTGTGTAATTTGATTTTGAGAAAACAGTTGCTAAACCTGTTGTTTCAAAATTATTGCTTCCAAAAGTTGTACTTGGTACCATTTTCATTTTAATGGTATACTTTGGATTTGTGAAACTTGCACCTGAATTAATCGTTTCGAATGATAAACCAGAAATGTATCCAGATGTTGTTATTCCTTGTGCTAATAATTCTGCCGCACTAAAAATATATTGTTGTTTTGAATAAACATCGCTTTGAACAAAAGCAGAAACTACACTATTTGCACTTGTAGTGTTTATTTTACTACCTATTGATGCAGTAGCTTGGATTGGTTCTAAAGCTTTTAATTCTTGAACTGTATTTTTACAAATATCGTAAGTACTTGCTAAAGTAGATAACGATTGTGGTTTGTTACCTGCAGATACTAGAACTGTTTTTAAATGCTCACAAATACCATTAGACTGGCTTGCAGATAACACATATTCTTGTTCTGTTGTAGTACTAAATGTCCAACCTGTTGCAGCATTACCTGTTACACCAGTACTTGGTGTCCATACAAAAGTATCGTAGCCACCTAAATTTGTTGTAATAGTTACAACTTCAGAAGGATCGCCCTTACAAGAAGTTACCTTGTCTTTAGAAATTTGGAAATCTGGTTTTGGTGTAATAGTAACAGGTACTTCTGTTAACACTGATTTACATCCTAAAGTAGCTATAAACA
>CAYWFQ010000177.1:0-2742 GCA_964457505.1 uncultured Flavobacterium sp. | reverse complement strand
ACCAAAGAAATCGAGGAAGAGGTTTTGGGCACGTTTGTGCATTATCCGATTAAGTTAGCTTGGGCAATTACCGTTCATAAAAGCCAAGGGTTGACGTTTGACAAAGCAGCGCTGGATGTATCGCAAGTTTTTCTACCTGGACAAGCCTATGTTGCCTTGTCGCGTTTGCGCTCGTTAAACGGGCTTATTTTGCTTTCTCCGTTGCAAATGAATGGTATTTCAAACGATCAGGACGTGATGGACTATTCGTTGAACAAAGCTTCGGAAACGCATTTGGAAAACGCCTTGCATTTTGAAACTAAAAATTTCATTCATCAGTATTTGGTTCAAACCTTTGATTGGGCTGATTTAGCTCAAGAATGGCGCAACCATCAGTTTAGTTATAACGAAAAATCGGAGGTGTCGTCCAAAGCCAAATATTCGTATTGGGCCAAAGAACAAACCGAACGAATTGAGAAAGTAGTAGATCCAGCAAAGAAATTTGTTCAGCAACTGAATGTGCTTTTTAGCCAAGAAACCGTCGATTTGAATCATGTTTCAGATCGAATGCAAGCCGCGTATACCTACTTTTTTAATCCAATGGACGAGTTGGTTTTTGAGATTTTGTGGAAACTAGAAGAAGTTAAGCGACTTAAAAAAGCCAAGGCGTATTTTGACGAATTGGTGCTTTTAGAAGAGTTTCAAACCAAAGCGGTGCTCCGCTTGATGAAAGCCAAACTCTTAATAGAAACCGTTGTGGCAGGAGAAACCATTTCAAAAGAAAAACTGACTTCGCCAGATATAAAATTGTATGTCAGCCGAAAAGTAGCTGCGATTCAGGCGACATTCAAAAAAGTAAATGCCAACTTAATTAATGATGATTTAGACGAAGAACGCTATCTTCCTAAAAAGAAAACCAAATCAACAGATAAGAAAACTACGGTGGAAGAAACTTACGATTTGTGGAAACAAAACAATTCGATTGCTGAAATTGCTTCTATTAGGGTGTTGACCAAACAAACGATTTACGGCCATTTCGTCAAATTAATTCAATCGGAAAAAGTAGCTATTGAAGACATTATTCCTTCGGATAAATTAGACCATCTTGCAGCGGCTTTTAAAGGCTACAAAGAAGAATCTTTGAATCCTTTAATGGAAAAACACAGCAATCAATTCAGCTGGGAAGAAGCGCGAATGTTTAAGGCGAGTTTGAATATAAAGTAAATAAAAAAACCGCCTCTAAAGGCGGTTTTTATTTTATAATGATTCAATTAAAATCCATGCTTGAGGATTTTCTTTGGCTCTGATTTCGTTTTTCAATTTTTCCGCTTCAGTGTAGGTTGTAAAGCTTCCGTAAAGCACCGGATACAATCCGTGTTTGTTGCGCTCAATTCGTTTTGCTTTATACCCTTTTTCACTTAAATCTTCAAAAACACGTTGGGCGTTTGCCTCGTCTCTAAACGCTCCTGCCATAATGTGGTACGGCAACTTTCCTTCTTTAACAGTAAGAGTTACAGCAGGAATTGGGCTTTCGATAAAGAAAGTAGCTTCTTGTATTTTGTTTTGAACTTGTCTTTGAACCGCTGTTTCAACTATGATTTTTTGTGTTTCTATTTCGTTTTGGTAAATAGGATAACCAACAGTAGCAGTTAATCCCAATCCTAAAACAAAAATAGCAGCATATTTCAAGAAAGTATACTTGTTTTTGTGTTCTGGAACCAATTGAATTGTTTCTGTTTCCTCTAATGCTTCCAATTGTTGTTCAAAGATTTCTCTTTTTACCATTGGAGAAACAAAAGGACTTAAACCAAAAGAACTACTTAAGTAATTGGTTTGATCGTAAGGCGTAAAAATTAAATTTCTATCAGCGTTTAAACAAAAATCACCTACGTTTTTAATTGAGAAAACACCCGTTTCTTGCAAGGTCTTTTTCCAATTGAACACTTCGTATTGAATGGCGCTTACCGCATATTCGTAAGAAGTTTTCTCTGTCTGTGCAATATGATTGGCCAATAACCCATCGTTGTTTTTTAAATAGGCATTGAAAGAAATTAGTTTTTTTGGAGGAAAAAACGAGTTGGAACTTTCCACTAATTGAGCGGATTGGATTTCGGTTAAAAAAGCACCAAAACCTGGCACGGTTACACATTGGTAACGGTACAAAAGTTGCGCGATGTAGTTTTCGATTTTCATAGTAACAAAGTTAGGCAACGAAAATAGTTATCAAAATTTTATTCACAATTTTTATTAACAATTGAAATTATTTTTACACTTATTTCTTTCTCAAGCAGTTAATAACTGTTGGTTAAAATTAAAAAGACTGAAAATGAAGTAATCGTATTAATTTTTTAGAAGAAAAGAAACGCATTTCAGACTTTATGCCTATTTTTAGGTTCCAAATTTGCCCCCAAATGAATGACCAAGAATTATTTTACTTGCTAGCCTTACAACGCGTCGAGGGCGTTGGCGATATTATAGCCAAAAAATTACTAGCGCATTTTGGCCATGCTGAAGCCGTTTTTAAAGCGAAATCTTCGCAATTAGCCTCCATTGACGGAATAGGCAACGTATTGTTGCAAAACTTCAAAGACCAATCGGTTTTTTCGAAAGCAGAAAGCGAATTACAATTCATTACTACTAATCAAATCACAGCAACTTCTTTCCAAGATGCCAATTATCCAGAACGATTGAAACATTGCTTTGATAGTCCGCTGGTGCTATTTAGTTCAGGCACCATTGATTTGAAAAATAGAAAAACGATAA
>CAYWFQ010000176.1:0-2747 GCA_964457505.1 uncultured Flavobacterium sp. | reverse complement strand
CTACGAAGATTATTTGCTTTATAAAGCTTCTCAAAAAAAATAATTGTATTTTTATAAAATATTAGTACCCTACAAACACAAAACATTGAAGTATTTTTTTCTTTTTTTAGCAGTAATTCTGTTTAATTCTTGTCAGTTTTTCGGGAAGCAAGTGCCTACTGAAGAGGAATTGTTAGCAAAAGAATTAAACGAAATCAACTGGAAGGAAGTAGACGAATTTCCGTCACTTGCAGATTGTGAAAAAATAGAGGATAAGACCCAGCGTCAGCAATGTTTTTTTGAGATTTTAACTCAATTAATTCAAGAAAAATTGAGTGTTGATACGTTATCGGTTCTATATCCTGAATTGGACACGATTGAAGTTAAAGTAACTGTTTTTCCAAATTCAACATTGCAATTCGAACCACAGTTTCCTAAAGATTCTGTCGCGTATGATACGATTAAAATTGACAGTATTTTAAAAGCCCGTTTGATTGACTTTCCAAAAGTAAATCCAGCTATTAAACGCGGAATTCCGGTTAAAACTCAATTTATACTTCCTGTTATTCTCAAAGTAGAGTAGTAGTTAAACAAACTCCAATTGGCAAACGAACGCATCATATTAGGAATTGATCCAGGAACTACCATTATGGGCTTTGGCCTAATTAAGGTCGTAAATAAGAAGATGGAATTTTTGCAATTGAACGAACTACAATTGTCTAAGTATGACAATCATTATCAAAAGTTAAAAATCATTTTTGAACGTACTATTGAACTCATCGAAACGCACCATCCGGATGAAATAGCAATTGAAGCGCCATTCTTTGGAAAGAACGTACAATCTATGTTGAAACTAGGTCGCGCACAAGGAGTAGCAATGGCGGCGGGACTTTCTCGCGGAATTCCAATAACAGAATACGAGCCAAAAAAAATTAAAATGGCCATTACTGGAAATGGAAATGCCAGTAAAGAGCAGGTAGCCAAAATGCTCCAACAATTGTTAGGGCTAAAAACATTACCTAAAAACTTAGATTCAACGGATGGACTAGCAGCTGCTGTTTGTCACTTCTTTAATTCGGGCCGACTAGAAATTGGAAAAAGTTATTCGGGTTGGGATGCTTTTGTGAAACAAAACGAAGAAAGAATTAAAAAATAGTGTTCAGTGGGCAGGTTTTAGTGCTCAGTTAAACCAATTATATTCTATGAGATTTCAAGATTTATTAGCCTACAAAAAAGGATTTAATGTTGCGATGGAAATTTTTGAATTAACGAAAAGTTTTCCAAAAGAGGAAATATATTCTTTAACAGATCAGATTCGAAGAAGTTCTAGAAGTGTTACAATTACTATAGCTGAGGCATATAGAAAAAGAGAGTATCCAAAATATTTTCACAGTAAATTAACTGACGCAGATGCAGAAAATTCAGAGACGCAGGGTTGGTTAGAATATGCCTTAGCCTGTAATTATATTTCACAGGAAATTCACGATTCTATCGTTGAAAAGTCGAAAGAAGTTGGTAAGCTTATCAATTTTATGATATTAAATCCAGGCAAATTTGGTCCTAAATCTGAAAACTAAAATCGTCTCAATCGGTCTGATCACTAAAATCTGACCACTGACCACTATAAAAATGAGCGGAATCTACATCCACATCCCTTTTTGCAAACAAGCGTGTCATTACTGCGATTTTCATTTTTCGACTTCTATGAAGAAGAAAGAGGAAATGGTTTTGGCTTTGGCCAAGGAACTGCAAATGCGCAAGAATGAGTTTCAAAAGGAATCTATTGCAACAATCTATTTTGGAGGCGGAACGCCATCTGTTTTGACCCCTGTAGAAATTAGGTTTTTGATCGATGTCATTTACGAAAATTATCATGTTGTATCAACTCCTGAAATTACTCTCGAAGCCAATCCTGATGATTTATCGGAAGATCGAATAGCTGCATTTGCCGAACTAGGAATTAATCGTCTCTCGATTGGGATTCAGTCTTTTTTTGAAGAGGATTTGCAGTTGATGAATCGGGCTCATAATTCGGAAGAAGCTCAAAAATGTTTGGAAATCGCTACCCGTTATTTCGATAATATTTCATTGGATTTAATTTACGGAATCCCCGGAATGACAAATGAAAGATGGCGACAGAATATTGAAACGGCGCTTTCTTTTGGAGTACCACATATTTCTAGTTATGCATTGACTGTAGAACCTAAAACGGCTTTGAATAAGCTGATTCAAACCGGAAAAGTAGCTTCGCCTAATGATGAGGTTGCTCAAGAACATTTTATGATTTTAGTCGAAACCCTTGAGGAAAATGGATTTATACATTACGAATTATCCAACTTTGGAAAAGAAAACTATTTTTCTCAAAATAATTCGGCCTATTGGTTGGGTAAAAAATACCTTGGAATTGGTCCGTCAGCACACAGTTATGATGGCGTTTCGAGGAGTTGGAATTTTTCAAATAACGCCTTGTATTTAAAAGCGATTCAAAACGAAGAATTGCCGAATGAAATCGAAAAATTAACTATCGAAGATCGCTATAATGAATATGTTATGACAGGTCTAAGAACGATTTGGGGTGTCTCTTTAATTCGAATTGAGCAGGAATTTGGCGAAAAATATTTAGATTATTTGAAAAAACAATCTCAAAAATTTATCGCTGATGGTTTGCTATCTATTACCGATAACATATTGAAGCCAAAATTGAAAGGGAAATTTTTAACGGATGGAATTGCAAGTGATTTGTTTTACTTAAATTTGGAATAATTCTT
>CAYWFQ010000175.1:0-2753 GCA_964457505.1 uncultured Flavobacterium sp. | reverse complement strand
AGCTAACTGATTTATTAATCGTTGTAATCTCGACCATTGCAGCAATAACAAACCTGATAACTCAGCTTATTCAGTTTATCAAACTGTTTAAGTAGTTTTTCGCCGCTCTTTTCAGGGCGGTTTTTCTCACCAATATTATAACATTTTTACTAATTTTGGTAACTGTTAATAGCTCTAGGACAGCTACTAACAGCAATTATTAATCATCTGTAAATGATTGAGCAATTATAAACTATTCAGCGATTTTATACACAAAAAGTATTATCAAACTCAAGAATCATTAAAAAATATTTTTGAAAAAGATTACGAACGTACTTTTGATTGATGTACAAATTTGTCGTTGCCATAAACATCGTTCTTGCTTCTTCCTTGTATCCCATACATTCCAAAGTGAAAATCATTTTTGCATGACTTGGACGTGTCACACCCATTCTTTCCAACTGAGTTAATCTGTCCAAATTGCTAAATTCTAAATTCCTTTTTTCTAACATTTTCTAACATCCAAATAAAAATGCGGTTGCATTATGAAATTAAAATCAATTTTAGGCGTATTTTTAACGCCATAGAACGAATTAAAATAGTTATAGGCTATGTATCCATGTTTAAGCTATTTTAAAATGATTGTGGACGTGTTTTTAACAGAACTAGTCAATGCCGATTTTTTAGTGCGGTCAGTTTTTTCAACTGCGCACTTATACGTTGCATTGCAACGTCGTGCTTTTTTGATTTTTGCAATACAAAAATCTTAGATTTCTAGTTCCAATTGATCTGGGTAAACATCCGTGAATTTGGATTCTTCAAATTCTTTCTGCAATGCGTATTCAGCTAAATCTCGTATAACTTTTGGATTTTCTGTTGCTGCTAATTTTTTAGCTTTGTGGCGTTCCCTGTATTCCTTTTGTTTAGCTTTTTTGATTTCGATTTTTGCTTTTTCTTCATCTGTCAATTTCTTAGCCTTTGGCTTTACATGCCTATCAACTTTATTTCCAGTTCTTGGATCAGTACCTGAGTAAACCATATCTGGAGTAAAGTCAAATTGAACACGAACTACTTTTCTACCCTCTTTTATTTCTGCCATTACTAATTTGTAGCCTGTTTTGAGGTTTATTTCTTCCAATGCTTGTGTAAAGACTTTATCTTTTAAGTTTGCATACAATTTGTACTGCTCTGGTTGTACACCTAACATATCTCGCCATTGCGCTATGGTGTGTACTAACATTCCAGTTGTTGTATTCCATTGTTGCATGTATTCGTATAATCTAACTGCATAAATAGATGTTAGATCGGCGATTTCTTTAAGATTATAAAGCGTAAAAGGGATTGCAGAAGTACCATCTTTTTTGATCTTTTGCTTTAGATGTTCCATTATGGAACCTGTAAATAGAATGTCAATTGTGCCACCTTTTTCGTTATATTCCGCTTTTTCGCAAATGTTTATTCTTGTGATTTTTCTTTCGTTTTCTATTCTAATGTCTGTCTTCATAAGCTTGTCTGTTGCTTGCTTTAATATCTTGTAAGCATTATTTGGTGCTATATTAAATTGTTTTGAAAATTCAAGAGCTGAAAGCCTATACTCTCTTGGCAACTCAGTTGTCTGAAAGTATTTTCCTTGCTCTGTTACACCGCCAATTAATGCAATAGCGTTCAAATACACTCTGTAGTCGTTTAAATTGAAGTTAGCAAAATTTGCTGTATTTAGCTTATTAGACTTATAGACTTTTTTAGTCTTTGTTTTCAAAACTTTAGATGTTTCAGTCATTTCATTACCACGAAAAAGTTATATTTCAAATTATAGCACATCATTATAACTATTTTAAAATTAGTTATAAAAACTGTTAGTAACTCGATTATTGCTACCATAAAAAAGTTATATTTAGACCATAAAAAAGTTATATTTAGACACCTAAAACGCCATAAAAAAGTTATATTTAGACCATGACAATATATATTAAAAAAAGTATTAAAAAAAGTATTAAAAAAAGGGATAACTCCTGTGAATAACATCGACGATGTAAAAATTAGATCCCAACCCCATTAAAGCAAGCTTAGCTTGCTTTAATGGGGTTGCTTAAAAATATTAAATAAAATCAATATATTATCTTGACTTTTATTGGGTTAAGGAATAAAATATCGGTAGCAATAATGCTAATATTTATGAAAGAAATCGAAATGAGATATGAATATCATTCATTTAATAATTTAAGACAAGATAATGTACTAAGAGTTAATTTGCATGGAAGTGCAAGAGTATTAGTTATGGACAACATAAATCTACAAGTTTTTAATAGAAATGGACGCTTTAAATACGTCGGAGGAGATTATTCTCATGGGGTAGTTAATATTCAAATTCCAAGATCTGGAAGTTGGAATTTAGTTGTATTGTCTCATGGGAATAGCTCTGTACGTTATGATTTTGGGGTTATCTAGTATTGATTTTTTGTTAAGGCGCGATGTAGGTTACTCTTAACGGGCATATTTCCCGCAAATTGAATTGTGTTCTATCCTGGCTCTCATTAACAAAGCGTCGAGCCGCTTTACCACGTTATTTGATCTAGTAGCAGTAATGAAAAAGCCCACTCAATAAAGTGGGCTTTTCCTGCTATAATTCTCGTCTGCCTGAGTGCTGACCGTCTTGGATTGGTACTCTTGGGCGGTCGGTACTCTCTCTTAGGCGAGAAAGGGGGTGATACTGTGAAAAAGCTAACTGATTTATTAATCGTTGTAATCTCGACCATTGCAGCAATAACAAACCT
>CAYWFQ010000174.1:0-2777 GCA_964457505.1 uncultured Flavobacterium sp. | reverse complement strand
TGTTGGGAAAGTATTACGAAAGCGCTGATTATATTTCGCACACCGACAGCAAACGTTCCTTGTTTGAAAAAGCCTATCACTTTGTAAAAGGCATTGCTTTAAAAAACAAACTGAATTTAATTAATTCGTTGCAACCAAACAAAGGAAAGATTTTAGACATTGGAGCAGGAACAGGAGAGTTTCTTTCGGTGGCTCAACAAGACGGTTGGCAAACTACTGGAGTAGAACCGAGTGACAAAGCAAAACAAATTGCCATTAATAAAGGCGTTTCTTTTGCGGCAACTATTGCTCAATTGGAAGACCATTCATTTGATGTGATTACAATGTGGCATGTTTTAGAACACGTTCCCGATTTGGATCGCCAAATAAAAGAATTGAAGCGTTTGTTGAAACCCTCAGGTTCTTTAATTATTGCAGTTCCTAATTTCAAATCTTTCGATGCACAGCATTACGGAAAATTTTGGGCAGCTTATGATGTGCCGATTCACTTTTGGCATTTCTCTAAAACAACCATCCAAAAATTATTTCAGAAAGAGCAAATGGAATTAGTAAAAATTCTACCAATGAAATTTGATTCGTTTTATGTGAGCTTGCTTTCTGAAAAATACAAAACAGGCAGAATGAATTTTATAAAAGCATTTTTTATCGGTTTATGGTCTAATATCAAAGGCAAGTCCGATTTAGAGTATTCTTCTCATATTTATATCTTAAAAAACTGGTAAAAATCATTTTAAGCGCGTTTAAGGCGCTTTTTTGATTTAGAATAAGGCTTTTGTTGTCTTTTTTTAGAACGTTTTTTAAAACGTTTAATATAAAGCTGGTTTTAATAGCTTTGATTTATAACTATTATAACGTTTATAATAAAAATTGATATAACAAATAATGTAGCATTTTTCGAAGTTTTTGTTGAGGCTATCTATTTTTTTATATTTTTGTCTCATACACATAAAATTTACAAATTCACAAAATGAAAAAAGTATTAGTAATTATTGCACTTTCAATTTCAGTTATTGCTTGTGACAAAAAAGCAGAAGTTAAAGAAGTTAAAACAGCTTATGTAGACACTTCAAAATTAATGAGCGAATATACAGAGGCGAAAGACCTTGAAGCAAAATACAAAGCACAAGCGGAAGAAAAAGGAAGATTGTTAGAAGCTGAAATTAATCGTTTCAAACAAGAAGCGGGAAATTTTCAAGCACAAGCACAAGCGAATGGACAAGCTTGGGCACAACAAAAAGGTGCTGAATTACAAAAAAGAGAACAACAATTGAGTTATGCGCAACAACAATTGTCTCAACAATTACAACAAGAAAGCGGAAAAGAAATGGATTCTTTGGTTTCTGGTGTAAAAAAATTCATCAAATCGTATGGTAAAGAAAAAGGATACTCCTACATCTTTGGAACTGGAGACGTTGCTTCTGTTCTTTATGCCGAAGATCAATATGATATCACAAAAGATGTAATCAAAGCATTGAACGAAAAATACAAAGCAGGAGGAGCTAAAGAAGAAAAAGCACCAGCTAAAAAATAATTAAATTTATTGTCACAAAATGCCTTCATCTTGAACTAGATCGAAGGCATTTTTTTTACAGCAAATTCACTAAGGAATCTTTATTTTCAATATTTTAGCATTCTCAAATCTATACGCCCAATGCAAACTATTTCTGAAGCCGCCTCATACACATTACGATTTATCAATCAGACGCAGCGCTCTGTTTTTCTTACCGGAAAAGCCGGAACAGGAAAAACCACCTTGCTTCGCGAAATCATTGAAACTACACATAAAAATACGGTTGTTGTTGCGCCCACAGGAATTGCAGCCTTGAACGCGGGTGGGGTCACCATCCATTCGATGTTTCAACTGCCTTTTGGTGGATTTATTCCGGACAACTCGGCTCCCGATTTTTCTGAAAGCACCAAGTTTGAAACCAAAGCAACCTTGCGCAGACACTTCAAAATGAGCGGTTTGAAGAAATCGGTAATTCGAAATATGGAATTGTTGATCATTGACGAAGTGAGTATGCTCCGTGCAGATTTGCTAGACGCCATGGATTTTATGATGCAAACAGTACGTAAAAGAAACCAACCTTTTGGCGGAGTTCAGGTCTTGTTTATCGGCGATTTATTGCAATTGCCTCCCGTAATTCGAGACGACGAATGGCGCACTTTGAAAAACCATTACAAAGGAAAATTCTTTTTCCATTCGCATGTGGTACAACAAAATCCGCCGCTGTATATTGAGTTGGATAAAATCTTCCGTCAAACGGACGATGCGTTTATTTCGGTTTTGAACAACCTGCGTAACAACCAAATTTCAAAAGACGATATTGCCGCCTTAAATCAATACGTTCAGCCTAATTTTGATTTGAAAGCCAATAAAGGCTATATCACTTTAACGACTCATAATGCCAAAGCGGACACCATGAATACCGATGCTTTGGAAGCCTTAGAAGGAAAAGAATGGAAGTATTCACCCGAAATAACAGGGGATTTTCCAGATAAAATTTATCCATTAGATGAAGTTTTGCGTTTGAAAGAAGGCGCGCAAATTATGTTTGTTAAAAATGATTTGTCTTTTGACAAAAAATACTTCAACGGAAAAATGGGGGTAATCCAATCGCTTTCTGCCAAAGAAATCATGGTACATTTTCCTGAAGAAAATAAAACCATAGAAGTTGAAAAATACGAATGGCAAAATATTCGTTACAAAGTAAACGAAACCACCAAAGAAATCGAGGAAGAGGTTTTGGGCACGTTTGTGCATTATCCGATTAAGT
>CAYWFQ010000173.1:0-2867 GCA_964457505.1 uncultured Flavobacterium sp. | reverse complement strand
CAATATTATGTGTTGCGAAATAATTTGGCGAAAGCTAAAAAACAATTTCAAGACGTGCCTAAAATGTTGAAAGCTTTCGAGCATTGGTTTGGACCGTATCCGTTTTATGAAGACAGTTACAAACTAGTCGAAGTACCGTATTTAGGTATGGAACATCAAAGTAGTGTGACCTATGGAAATGGCTATACAAATGGCTACCGCGGTCGTGATTTGAGCGGAACAGGTTGGGGATTGAAATTTGATTTTATCATTATTCACGAGTCGGGACATGAGTGGTTTGCTAATAATATCACTTATAAAGATATTGCCGACATGTGGATTCATGAGAGTTTTACCAACTATTCGGAGAGTTTGTTTGTAGAATACTATTATGGTAAAGAAGCAGGTGCAGCTTATGTGAGAGGCACCCGAAAAAACATCCAAAATGACAAACCGATTATTGGTCAATATGACGTCAATAATGAAGGTTCTGGCGATATGTATTACAAAGGAGGTAATATGTTGCATACCCTCCGTCAAATAGTTAATGATGACGAAAAATGGCGACAAATTTTAAGAGGTTTGAATAGCACTTTTTACCATCAAACAGTCACTACCAAGCAAATTGAAGAGTATATCAGTCAGCAAGCTGGAATTGATTTATCGACTGTTTTTAATCAATATTTGAGAGATACGCGAGTGCCTACTTTAGAATATTATATCAAAGATAAACTATTGGTGTACCGTTGGATCAATTGTGTGGATGGGTTTACTATGCCAATTCAAATTGCCTTGGATGGAAAAATAAGTAATATTCAGCCGAAAAAACAGTGGCAAGTACTTACTTTAGATACTGCTAACCCAAATCTAACGATTGATGTGAATTATTATGTAGCGGGGTTGGATAGTAGTAATTAGCAACAACGGATTTCAATCCGTTGGATAATAAAATACTCAACTATTTACTTCAAATAAAAAAAGGGTATTTAATTGTAAAACAATTAAATACCCTTTTTAAATTATTAAAAAGACTAGATTAGATTCTTAACAATATAATCAAAACTGGTCTTGATAGATTCCGCAGGGTTTGGCATATAATTGGTTTCATGTTCTAAAAAGAAACGCTTCATTCCAGATTGTTTGGCTTGAGCAAAAATAGCTTTGAAGTCAATAGCTCCTTTACCAATTTCAGCATTTAATTCTTTATTGGCTTTATCCATATCTTTTACGTGCCACATGGTGAAACGCCCTGGATGTTGTTTGAATAAATCCAATGGGTTATGTCCTGCACGAACTGCCCAATACAAGTCCAATTCAAAATCAACTAGTTTAGGATCTGTTTCGTTCAATAAAATTTCGTACCCGTTAGTATCGCCAAATTGATCAAACTCAAAATCATGATTATGATAGGCTAATTTCAACCCAGCAGCATGACATTGTTCTGCTACTTTATTAATTCCTGCGGCTAATTTTTTATAATCCGCTGCAGAAGTACCTCTTAATTCAGGTAAAATCCACGGAATAGTAACATATTCACTTCCTAAAACTTTGGCAGCATTGATATAGGCATTCAAATCACTTAAATCACCCGTTTTAATAAAGTTATTGAAATCAAAATGGTTACTCGTAGCTTTTAATCCGTTAGCATCTAAAATTGCTTTAAAGTCATGTACTGATGTTCCAAAGAAAGAATTGTCTTTTGGAGAAAAACCAAATGTTTCCACTTCTGTAAATCCCGCTTTAGCGATTTGTGCCAAAACACCTTTTACATCTTTAGGTAAAGTTTCGCGTAAAGTCCATAATTGGATTCCGATAGCACTTTTTTTGATAGTAAAGGCTAGGGAAGGAGTAATGGCTAAAGTACCTAGTACTAAACCACTATTGATTAAAAATTCTCTTCTTTTGTTCATGGGTTGTATTTTTGGTTAGTTAAATATCACAAATAGTTATCGCTTGTTGTAATGAGGCTAGCTTATCAGGATTTTTTGGAACAAATTCTTGTCCCACAAATCCTTTAAAACCGATTGCAGCTATTGCTTTCATAATAGCTGGATAATTCAATTCTTGTGTTCCGTCAATCTCATTTCTGCCAGGAACACCAGCTGTATGAAAATGAGCTATATATTGAATGTTATTTTTAATCGTACGAATCACATCACCTTCATCAATTTGCATGTGATAGATATCATACAGTAACTTGAAATTGGGAGAGTTGATTCGCTTAGCGAGTTCGACACCCCAAGCCGTTCTGTCGCATTGGTAATCTTTATGATCAATTTTGCTATTCAATAATTCCATTACCAAAGTAATATTGTGCTTTTCAGCTAACGGAATTAGTTTTTGTAATCCAATAACACAATTAGTCCAACCTTCTTCATCCGTTTTTCCTCGGCGGTTGCCACTAAAACAAATTAGATTTTTATAACCTGCTTCAGCTACTTTCGGAATCATTTCAGTGTAACGCTGAATTAGTTTTTCATGAAATTGAAGATCATTAAAACCGTCCACTAGGTTCAATTCGGCGCCATTGCACATAGTCGAAACTAAATTGTGTTTTTTCAACGTTGGCCACGCTTCGGGTCCTACCAAATCAATACCTGTAATTCCCATTTTTTTTGCTTCAACACATAAAGTTTCTAAATCCAAAGTGTCAAAACACCAGCGAGAAACAGAATGATTGATATTGCCTTTAAGCACAGGAATCAGATTTGTTTTATCTTTTGGTAAACCAAAAGCAGATAAATCTAAAGGAATGCTAAGCGCAGCAGTGCTGGCAAGCATTCCTTTGATAGCTGAACGTCTATTAAAGTTCGTTTTCATTATAAATTAATGAGAAACTTCTGTTTTATTTTTATCATTGAATGTCAATGCAAATAATACAAAAACAG
>CAYWFQ010000172.1:0-2949 GCA_964457505.1 uncultured Flavobacterium sp. | reverse complement strand
GATTTTCTTTTATAGCCTCGACTTAAAGTAGCTATGGCGTAGCGTTCTGAGAGTAGCCGAATTAAATATTCAATTTGTGGTGTTTTTCCAGTGCCGCCTACGCTCAAATTCCCAACAGCGATGATGGGCAACTCAAACGAATATGATTTTAAAATTCCTCTGTCAAACAAAAAATTACGAATACTCGTGATGAAACCATACAGAATAGCAAAGGGAAATAATATTTTTCGGAGAAGATTCATAGAATTTATTTATCAGAATAATGACCCATTGCAGAAATTATAAATACGGTAACTACATCCTCTTCAACTCTATATATAAGACGGTCTTTTTTATTTATTTCTCGAGACCAAAATCCCGATAATTGGTATTTTAGTAGTTCTGGTTTGCCTGTGCCTTCAAAAGGTGTTTCGGTTAATTCAAGTAATATCTTGGCTAATTTTTTTATAGTTGATTGATTTCCTGCTTTTTTATGCTTTGCAATTTCTATACTTGCCGAAGGTTCTATTTCAATCCTAAACTTCCCCATACATCATTAGGATCTAGAGTTATAGTTTTTGATTTACCACTTTTAATATCTGCAAATCGCTTTTGAATCATTTTTACAAATTCAGGATCGTAAAGACTTTCCGCAACTTTATTAGAATCCGTTTCAATAATCTCAATACCTTTTGAATCATTAACTAAAGCATTAGTCATCTCTAAAAATGCTTTACCAACTTTGGTACGCTCGTTAACTTTTATGGTTATTGTAGTCATTAGTATTGATTTTTTGAATTACAAATATACAAAAATAGCCGTACTTTTTAATTTCGTAAAAAACTGGAATACAAACACAATACAATACACTTATAATTGTTTGAACTCGTCTCTTTTTTGAAGCAAAAAATCCAATAGCGCCAATTGATTATTGTTTTTCTCTAGTAATTTGGATTTGGGGTCGGCATCACAGAATTCGAGAAAAAGAGCCACTTCATCTTCTTTCAAATGCAATGTTTTACTATAAAAATCAGATTTGAAATTATTTTTAACTAAATCTTTAAATACTATTAAAGGCGATTTCTCTTTCACAGTTTTCTTTTCCTTTGCAAATAATCTACTTATCATATTGGCAATTTTAAAAAAATCTAATCCTGTTGTTTGCCCATCATAAACCCCAGGATTTTTAAGCGTTTTTTGTAGCTTATCCATATCTATTTCGTCCAATTTACTTTGTTCGAATTTTTGGTCTTTGCTCAAGCGAATAGAGGGCATTTTGAAAATCAAAACTTCATCTAATTCTTCCGGTTTCTTGAATAAATTCACTACATTATTTTCCTTTATTGTCATATCTGAATGAATTACAAGCCTTTTTATATCATATCCCTTTGCAATAAAAATTAAAGTTTCTCCTAGTTTTCCACTAAGTACAAACTTGCCCTCTCCATCTGTCGCTGTGCTCATTTTAGAATTAAAATTTACGACATCCACTTTTGGTATTGGGAAATTATCAGATAAAACTATACCTTTAATCGATTTTTCTGTTTGAGAAAAACCAATTTGAAAAACAAACAACAAAAAGGCTATTTTTAATTTCATTTTTTTATCGATTTGGTACTCAAAAATACTATTCGACAGAAATAAAATTCACAATAAAAAGATAAGCTATTGTTAAATTACGTTAAGAATCAATTAAATGAAAATAAAAGAAATATTCCCTATTCTCGAAGCAATGGCTCCTTTGGCATACGCCGAAGACTTTGACAATGTAGGACTATTAGTAGGCAATCAAGAGAATGAAGCGACAGGGATTTTAGTATGTCACGATGCTTTAGAAAGTGTTATTGACGAAGCGATTCAGAAAAACTGCAATTTGATAGTGTGCTTCCACCCAATCATATTTTCAGGTTTAAAGAAAATAACAGGCAAGAATTATGTAGAACGTGCCATTGTTAAAGCGATCAAAAATGATATTGCTATTTATGCCGTTCATACCGCTTTGGACAATCATCCAGAAGGAGTCAACAAAATATTTAGTGATGCTTTGGGGTTGAAAAACACTAAAATTCTCATTCCGAAAGAAAATTTCATTCGTAAATTAGTAACCTATACTGTCCCTGAAAATTCGGAAGTAGTTCGCAATGCATTATTCAATGCAGGAGCTGGAAGCATTGGTAATTATGATAATTGCAGTTTCAACTCTAAAGGACAAGGAACGTACAAGGGCAACGAACATAGTAATCCCGTGATTGGCGAACGCAACGAATTGGTTCAAGCAGATGAAATCAAAATCGAAGTAACTTTTGAAAAGCATTTGGAAAGTAAAATTCTAAAGGCCTTGTTCCAAAGTCATATTTATGAAGAAGTCGCTTACGAAATCTACGACCTGAAAAACCAACATCAAAATATTGGTTTGGGAATGATTGGCGAATTGGAAAATCCCATGAACGGGAACGATTTTCTGTTGTTAGTAAAAGAAAAAATGCAAGCTGAAGGCATTCGTCATTCGCAATTGCTTCAAAAACCTATACAAAAAGTAGCCGTTTTGGGTGGTGCTGGCAGTTTTGCCATCAAAAACGCCATTCAAGCAGGTGCCGATGCTTTTGTAACAGCAGATTTGAAATACCATCAGTTTTATGAAGCTGAAAATCAATTACTTTTGGCCGATATTGGGCATTTTGAAAGCGAACGCTATACAAAAAATTATATTGTTGACTTTCTTAGAAAAAAAATCCTTAATTTTGCCATCATTTTTTCAGAAGAAAATACAAATCCAGTTAAGTACTTATAAAATATGGCGACTAAAAAAGAATTAAGTGTCGAGGACAAGTTAAGAGCAATTTACGATTTACAATTAATTGACTCTAGAATTGACGAAATCAGAAACGTAAGAGGAGAACTTCCTTTAGAAGTAGAAGATTTAGAAGATGAAGTAGCTGGTTTAAGCACTCGTTCAGAAAAATTAAAAAG
>CAYWFQ010000171.1:0-2963 GCA_964457505.1 uncultured Flavobacterium sp. | reverse complement strand
TGAGCGAAGCGACTTTCTTATATTTCCTTATATGACTTATATGGTTTAAAAAATTTTAACCACAAAGACCGCAAAGAATTACGCGGAGGTTCACAAAGTGAATAATAATTTAACAATGAAGCAACTTGGAAATGTAGTAGTTTAATAATGTTTAGATTATAATCCAGAGACACAGATTACAAAAATTAGAGAAATTTGTATAATCTTAATGATTCTTAATTTCTTAATGGTTTAATCAAAAACTTAAATGGTCTTCTACTGAGCGAAGCGACTTTCTTATTTTGACTTATACGACTTATATGGTTAAAAAATATACGATTTGCGTTTTACGAAGTTTTATACATAACTTAATACTAAAATTCTATATCGAATATTGAACATTAGAACAAGGAACAACGAATGATCAACATAGAACCGACAACTGATAACTGATAACTGATAACCGACAACAAAATAAATCTTCGCGCCATAGCGCCCCTGCCTGCGGCAGGCAGGTTCGTGGCTGTACATAAAAAAATCCCTAAAGAACATTTCTATAGGGATTCGTATCAAAATCGTAAACGATGATTTCTTACTTATCTAAAAGCGCAAAAGTAGAATTCATACTCTTGAACTCCGGTACAATTTTTTTCATTTGGCTAACAATAGCTTCATTATTATAAACTACAGAGCCCGAAATTAATTCGACAATATCTTGATGCAATGTCTCAAACTCTTCTTCAATTTCTTGAGCAATCATAATTTTTTCATGGTGGGTAGGAATTGTTTTAGCCGAATCATTCAACAACTCTTCATACAATTTCTCTCCTGGTCGAAGTCCCACAATATCAATTTTGATATCTACATCTGGAATAAATCCAGCTAATTTGATCATCTTTTGTGCTAAATCATAGATCTTAACAGGCTTACCCATATCAAAAATATAGATCTCACCACCATTACCCATCGCCCCAGCTTCCAAAACCAATTGGCAGGCCTCTGGAATGGTCATGAAGTAACGGATAATATCTTTATGAGTAATCGTTACAGGACCACCTTCTGCAATTTGTTTGGTAAACAATGGTACAACAGAACCATTAGAACCCAATACATTTCCAAAACGGGTAGTAATAAACTTAGTAACTACAGCCTGATCTTCTTGCCTGTATTTCCATTGTAAGGATTGCACATACTTTTCGGCGATACGTTTACTTGCCCCCATCACATTAGACGGATTAACCGCCTTATCAGTGGAGACCATCACAAATTTATCTGCACCGTATTTACACGATAAATCAGCTAAATTCTTAGTGCCTTTCACATTAGTAATAATTGCCTGTGCAGGATTCTCTTCCATCAAAGGAACATGCTTGTAAGCTGCTGCATGATAGACTACTTGAGGCTGATAGGTTGCAAAAATTGACTCCATAGCTTTTCTACTGCGAACATCAGCAATAACGCTATGAATAGTAGTACTAGATTCTAAAGCATTGGTCTCTAAAGTAAGATCATGTAAAGGCGTTTCAGCCTGATCCACCATAATCAATTTTTCAGGATGAAAACTAAGTACTTGACGCACAATTTCGCTACCAATAGAACCTGCGGCTCCTGTAATTAAAATTGTTTTACCTCGCAATTGTTTGGTTATGGACTTATCGTCTAAAATAATAGGCTTACGATCCAATAAATCTTCAATCTGAATGTTCTTGATTTTCTGAGAGATTTCTTTATGATTCTCCCAATTGGTAATCAAAGGCACCGTAAATACCTTATAATTGAATTCCAAACATTGGTCTACAATATGAATTTGCTCGTCCTTGGTTAGACTTTTATCAGCAATAATAACACCCTCAGCTCCTACGGAACGAAGTAATGCAGGTAATTTTTTCTTTTGTGCCAAAATTGGCAAATCCAACATCCTTTTAGAGGTGTTTTGATTTTGATGATCGACAAAACCAATTACTTTAAAACGAGCCGGTGTTTCAAAATTTAAGGCATTGGCAACCGAAATCGCATTGGCATCGGTACCATAAATAATTACTCGAACTAACTTATTTTTAGAGGAATCAGAAAAATAGACTTCAAAAGTTCGCTTGACAATAATTCGATACAAGAACAAACCACAAAAAGTAAAAACCGTATTGATAAACAAGGCTGTATTTAAAAATGCTTTGGTATCAAAGTTCAACTCGTAAATTAAATTGAACAAAAGGAAAAAAACCAAAACCGAAACTTGTGAAAACAACAATTTAACGGCATCAATGTAGGAGGAATGACGAATAATACCTGAATAGGTTCTGAACAACCAGAACGAAAAAACATTCATGATCAAAAAGAAAAATATCAATTCTTTCCAGAAAGTCGTCAGTATAAAGTCCAATCCCGTTCCTCTAAACAACAAAAAACTAAACATGCAGGAGGCAACTAATACCCCAAAATCAATGGTTAAAATAATCCAGCGTGGTAGATAATTCAAACTGCTGATGCTGAATCTCAGGTTTTCTCTAGAAAAAAAGGAATTTGATTTCGTTTCTTTTGTAGGCATATGGGTATTCAATCAAATGGACTTTAAAAAAATAATTGGAACTTATTTGTATTAAGTTGCATTTCAAAAGTAAACAAATTAAATGAAATAGTACAAAGTTAAACTCAAATTATTACTACTAAATCTTACATTTTTACTTTAACAACCCCAACAAATAGTCGCCATAACCCGACTTACGCAAAGGTTCCGCTACTACTTTCAATTGATCTGCTGAGATAAACCCTTGGCGCCAAGCGATTTCTTCAATACAACCCACTTTTAAACCTTGACGTTCTTCTAGTACTTGAACAAATTGTCCTGCTTGCATCAAACTGGCAAAGGTTCCTGTATCCAACCAAGCGGTACCGCGGCTTAATATCCCTACTTTCAATTTGCCTTGTTTCAAGTATTCCTTGTTCACATCGGTAATTTCATATTCGCCACGAGCAGAAGGTTGAAT
>CAYWFQ010000170.1:0-2990 GCA_964457505.1 uncultured Flavobacterium sp. | reverse complement strand
TTTATCTGTCACGATTTGAGTAATTTATCTGATTATGTGAAGCAAATTGACACGGCTACTTTTAAAATCTTAAAAAGAGCGTTGCCGGGACCTTATACCTTTATTTTACCAGGAAGTACTAATTTACCAAAGGAATTCAAAAAGAAAACTACTGTTGGTATTCGTGTGCCAGACAATTCTATTGCTTTGGAAATCGTTCGCCAATTAGGAAATCCAATCGTATCCACTTCTATTCACGATGAGGACGATGTGATTGAATACACAACTGATCCAGAATTGATATTTGAGAAATGGCAAAATCGTGTGGATATGGTTATTGATGGAGGCTATGGAGACAATACCGCTTCTACTATAATTGATTTATCAGGGCATGAACCAATAGTTGTTCGAGAAGGAAAAGGGGATTTAAATATACTTTAGATAATTATATATAACTATTTGTATTTTAAAAATTTACATAAAAAAAACGTCTTGAATATCAAGACGTTTTTTTTATGTAATGTGAACACTATTATTTTTGTTGTTTCTTCATTTCTTTTTCTACCATTTCGTAGAATTGGTCAATTTTAGGTAACACAACAATACGTGTTCTTCTGTTACGAGCTTTATTTTCAGCTGAATTGTTATCAACTAACGGTACATAAGAACTTCTACCTGCAGCAATCAATTGGGAAGGTTTAACTCCTAATTGACTTGTTAAAACACGTACAATTGAAGTAGAACGTTTCACACTTAAATCCCAGTTGTCTAATAATATCCCGCTTCCTGCAAAAGGAACATTGTCAGTATGACCCTCAACCATACATTCAAAATCAGGTTTATCATTAATTACTTTAGCAACTTTAGCTAAAACACCTTTTGCTTTGTCAGTTACTTCATAACTACCACTTTTGAATAATAATTTATCAGCAATAGAAATAAAAACAACTCCTTTTTCTACATTGATTTCGATATCTGGATCAGATAATCCAACAGCGCTTTTTAAACTGGTTACTACAGCTAAAGTTACACTGTCTTTTCTAGTCAAAGCGTCTTGCATTCTACTAATTTTCAAATCTTTTTCTTTGATAGACTCTAATGCTTTTTCAATATTTTGAGCTCCTTTAGTTGACAAAACCGCCATTTCCTTTGAAGTCTCAATTAAGTTTTGATTTTGATCTTTTAAAGCAACTGCAGTAGCTGATAAAGCTGCTTTTTCTTCTAAACAAGAATTTAATTTTACAGTACAAGTATTTAATAAATCTTGAGTTTCTTTGTTTTTAGCCTCTAATTCAGCATATTTCTTTTTTGAAACACATGAACTTAAAAGCGCCAATACCGATAAAGCAATTACAACTTTTTTCATAAATGATGATTTTATTGGATTATTTGATTTAAAGCAAATTTAGTTTTTATAATTTATTTGAGCGTAATTAAATCGTTAAAAAATCGAATTTTATTTACAAAGTAACTATAAACGATACTTTCTGTAAAATAGTATTTCGTTTGCTGAACATCCCCGCGTTTGGCATAATTTTCAGAAAAGAGTTTGTAAAATGAAAAGTGTGCTTTTAGAATCGCTAAAAGGTGTTTGTATTGTCCTTCAAATAGAAACTTAACACCCGCTACACCGTCTAAAATCATTCGAATAAAAAGTACTTTGTATAAGTTCTTTTTTGGGAGATTCTTGGTTAACATCAACAATGAATTTCTGAAATTCAATTCTGTTTTCTTTGGATTGCCTTGCTGTAGAGTTGCCCCTCCAACATGATACACTTTGGATTCAAATAGGTATTTAATTGAATATCCTTTATTAGTAGCTCTCCAACACAAATCGATTTCTTCTTGGTGGGCAAAAAAGGAAGTATCAAATCCGTTTAATTCTTTATAAACGGCACTTCTAATAAAAAAACAAGCGCCTGATGCCCAAAAAATCTCCTGATTGGAATCGTATTGCCCTATATCTTTTTCTACTGTTTCAAAGATTCTACCTCTACAAAAAGGATAACCGTATTGATCTATAAAACCTCCTGCGGCGCCAGCGTATTCAAAATAGTCTTTGTTTTTGAAGTCTAAAATCTTGGGTTGAATAATGGCAGTTGAAGTTTCATTTTGAAATGTTTTGATTATGGGTTGCAACCAATTTTCAGTCACCTCAATATCAGAATTGACCAAAGCATAAACATCTGCTTCAATATGTTGCAAGGATTCGTTGTAACCACCCGCATAACCTGTATTTGTTGCATTAACAACTATAGAAACAGTTGGAAAATTAGCCTGAACAAAAGCAACCGAATCGTCTGTCGAAGCATTGTCCGCAACATAAACAGTAGCTTCCTTCGAAAATTGAATCACAGATGGTAAAAACTGTTCTAATAATTGTTTTCCATTCCAATTGAGTATGACAACAGCTATTTTCATCTAGTTTGTATTGGGTTGATAGTTGGGTAATTCGTGTAAAAATTGGTATTTTTCATTTTCAAAATCCATTTGGCAAAAGTAATGATTCAAACCATTGGTCACCATAAGATAATCGGATTTTAAAGTCATATTGTATCGAGCAATTTGGTCGAAAGTACTTTGTGAAATGTTTATTTCCGGAGCTTTGCATTCAATCAAGATAAAGATAGAGCCGTCTGAATTGTACACAACAACATCATATCTTTTTCGTAAACCATTGACTTTTAATACTTTTTCAACGTTGATTAATGACTTAGGATAGTTTTTATCGATCATTAAAAATTGAACTACGTGTTGACGCACCCATTCTTCAGGAGTAAGAATTATAAATTTTTTCCGGATAGCATCAAAAATAGACACTTTATTTTCGCTATTTTTGAAACGGAAAGAATAGGATGAAAAATTCAATTGTTGCATACAACAAAATTACTATTTTAAAATTCAAATTTCCGAATAAACGCATAACCAAAACAACTTTTTGTGGACGAAGTAGTAAAAATTGTAAATGACATCAAGGCAGGAAACATCAAACCAATCTATTTTTTGATGGG
>CAYWFQ010000169.1:0-3012 GCA_964457505.1 uncultured Flavobacterium sp. | reverse complement strand
TTTAATCTATTGAGTACTTTTACGTTAAATGGATGTCTTGGCGGAATTTTTTGTTGTTCTTTTGGATCGTACAACATTCCGGTACACAAACACATTTTGTTGTCTTTACTTTTTAAAATTTCATAATTGGTACAGGTTTGACATCCTTTCCAAAAACTTGGATCCGTGGTCAATTCTGAAAATGGAACGGGTTTATACCCTAAATCTGAATTGATTTTCATCACTGCTAACCCAGTAGTGATTCCGAAAACTTTAGCATCTGGGTATTTTTTAAGCGAATAATCAAATACTTTTGATTTGATTTTTTTGGCTAGACCGTAATTTCTATAGTCTGGATGTACTATTAATCCAGAGTGGGCTACAAATTTTCCGTGTTGCCAACTTTCAATATAACAAAAACCAGCAAACCTACCATCGACTAAAGCGATGATAGCATCTTGGTTTTCCATCTTTTTTTGAATGTATTCTGGAGTTCTTTTAGCAATACCAGTACCTCTTAATTTAGCAGAAATTTCAATGGTTTCGCAAATTTCTTCTGCGAATTTATAATGATCTTCTTGAGTTACAACAATTTTAATATTCATTTCAAGAGTTGAATTTTGAATTAGATGAAACAATAATAATTGGTATAGAATTATTTAAATCCAATGGATTAACAAACGAAATAATCTCGTTAGTAGTTGTTTTTGAAGGATTTAAAAATAAATTATTTGGATATAAATATCCAATGTAAAACGAAAATGATTTCAAAACTATATATTGAAAAATGAATAAAAGGTTAAAAACTCAGTTGGAAACTATAAAGATAGTGTCCGTACCTCGGGAGAGATCGAAAGTGTTTTTATCCGTGATAAAGAAGTTATATGTAAACTGTTTTTATTCATCGAGAGCAAAAATACAACTTTTTTTAATAAACAAGAGCAATTATGTAATTTCTAACATATTTCCCCTTCAATGTTAAGTTGTTGTAATAAAAACTCGTTGATTTTGATAGTCAACGAGTTAGTGATGAGTTGTGTCGAAATTAATTTCGCAATGGATTTTGGTTTAAAATTCCTTTGAGTTTGTTTTTTAAATCTTCACTTGTATCGTAAATCATTTGTTCGTTGCTAGGAAAGGGAACTATTTTTTTATCAAAATTGGAATAATAACTATCGTCGGCAGCTCTTCGGTCGCCTTTGTATTTAGCATAAACGTTTTCAAAAATAAATTCGCTAGTTAAAGGAAAGCTTTGTAACAATTGATTAGTTGTCCAATTATTATACTCAACTTTAGCGACTACCAAGCACGATTTGAATTGTCTGATCTCATTGATTTTTACTGTCACGTCTTTCAAATTATCGACTAAAACGACTTTGCCTTTTTCGTCCAAAACTTCTTTTCCATTGGCGTCAATTAACTTTTTTTGCCCATCTTTAATACGACGTTCTTTGATGAATTCTTTTTCCTTGATTTGCTCTGGCGAAATGTTTATTTCTCTAAATCGGATTTGAACTCCAAAATCATATTGAATTCCGTCTTGCTCTGAATTGTGATACACCGTCCACTTATCCTTTATACCATAGGTGTTAAAATCTAACAAATCATTTTGTAAACGAACTGGAATAATCATATTCGTTTCGTTTTTGGCACTAACCAAAACATAGTCTGACCCTTTGAATTTGGCTACTTTTATTAAGTCAATAACGTCTTTATAATTCGGATTGATTTGGTTTAAATAGGTTAAATCATCAAAAACTTTTCGAAAATCCATTTTGTTAGGACTCTTAAGTAGGGCTTTGGCATTAGAATACAAATAATCAGACAAAGCATTTTTACTGCGAACTAATTGATTGTTGTAATCTCCAAAAGGGAATATCGCACTACGGCCTTCTTTGATTAATTGTAACGGAAGTAATGGCTTAATTTTTTCTTGTCGATAATTAAGTTGAACATACGTTTGGTAAATTTTTTCTAATTGGGCGGGATTGGCTTCTTTTTCCAGTAAGTTTAGTTGGTTCAAATCTCTTTCTTTGGCTTTGGCGAAAGCCTCTTCTAGCAAATAAACATACTCTTGCTTACTCTTTTTGTCTTTGTTGGATTCTAAACTCGAAACGGCTATTGAAATTGCATTGTCATAATCGCCAGAATGAACTAATTTTTGAGTGTGTTTGAGCGCACAACTTGTGTAAATAAATATAAATGGGAGTAAGAGTGTAATTTTTTTCATAATGCTAGGTTTTAATTTAATTTGGGATGAAGTACCTTTTTCAAAAACGATGCCATTAAAATAGCTTTGTTAATTAATTTGTTAAAAAATACTCGGTCAAAAGTAGTAGTAACTCACTATTTAGCAAACGTTTTTTTGTATTTTTGCATCAAATTAACGAAAACTACACACATGCAACGCGACGAACAAATTTTTGACCTTATCTTAGAAGAACAAGAAAGACAAATCCACGGAATAGAATTAATTGCATCAGAGAACTTTGTAAGTGACGAAGTGATGGAAGCAGCAGGTTCTGTTTTGACTAACAAATATGCTGAAGGATATCCAGGGAAAAGATATTATGGAGGTTGTGAAGTAGTAGATGTTGTGGAGCAAATTGCCATTGACAGAGCTAAAGAACTTTTTGGTGCTGAATACGCTAACGTACAACCACACTCTGGATCTCAAGCCAATACGGCTGTATATCACGCGTGTATTAAACCGGGAGATACTATTTTAGGATTTGATTTGGCTCACGGAGGTCACTTGACTCACGGATCGCCAGTAAACTTCTCAGGTCGTTTGTATAACCCAGTTTTTTATGGTGTTGATAAGGAAACAGGAAGATTGGATTATGATAAAATTCAAGAAATTGCGACTCAAGCGCAGCCTAAATTAATTATTGCAGGAGCTTCGGCTTATTCACGTGATATGGATTTTGCTCGTTTCAGACAAATCGCAGATAGCGTTGGGGCTATTTTATTAGCTGATATTTCGCATCCAGCAGGTTTGATTGCCAAAGGATTGATGAACGATCCGTTGCC
>CAYWFQ010000168.1:0-3049 GCA_964457505.1 uncultured Flavobacterium sp. | reverse complement strand
TTTTAACGGATGGAATTGCAAGTGATTTGTTTTACTTAAATTTGGAATAATTCTTAACCACTAAGAACACGAAGAAGCACAAAGCTTTGTGAACTTAATGAAAACCTTGCGACCTTCGTGGTTAAACTTATGATAATAAAAATCCAAAATTTCGAAATAGACTTATCAAAACCCATTGATATTTCGATTCCAATAACGAATAACGAGCAAAATCCTATTGCTTGGTATCAAAACGCACCGGAAATAAAACCTGTCGTGATGGGAGATTGGGTGGGTAAAGTTTCAGAAGGCCAATCGTCTACCAATTTTAACAACTTGTTTTTTAATCCGCATGCGCACGGAACACATACCGAGTGTTTAGGTCATATAACTAAAGAGTTCTACAGCATCAATCAGTGTTTGAAACAGTTTTTCTTTTGGGCGACTTTAATTACAATTCTTCCCAAAAAAGTAGAAGAAAATTTAGTGATTTCTAAATCGCAAATTGAAGAAGCGTTGAAGTTTCTTCAGCATTCAGAAATCAAAACACAAGCGATTGTTATTCGAACGTTGCCAAATGAAATTTCAAAAAAATCATTAAAGTATTCGAATACCAATCCACCATTTTTATCTGAAGAAGCGGCATTGTTCCTTTACGAAAGCGGAATCCAACATTTGTTAATTGATTTACCTAGTGTTGATCAAGAGAAAGATGGGGGGAAATTAGTAGCGCATAAAGCCTTTTGGAATGTTAAAGATGTAAATGATTTGAACGAGGATGCAAGATTGAATTGTACCATTACCGAAATGATTTTTGTCCCTAACGAAGTTTCAGACGGTTCTTATATGCTGAATTTACAGATAGCTTCCTTTGAAAATGATGCGAGTCCGAGTAAGCCAGTTTTGTATGCGATACAATAAAAAACAATATACAGAGTTGTGATATGAATTTAGAAACCTTTTATGACTATTGTCTTTCCAAACTAGGAGTCACTGAACACTTCCCTTTCAATGAAGATGCTTTGGTGCTTAAAGTGGGTGGTAAAATGTTTTTGTTGAGTTCGTTAAACTCGTGGGAAATGGGTAATCCCAAAGTCAATTTGAAATGTGATCCTGAAAAAGCACAAGAATTACGTGCCGAATATGAAGGGATACAACCGGGCTACCACATGAGTAAAAAACATTGGAACACGGTTACTATCAATGAAGACGTGTCAGACAGCTTGGTCAAAGATTTAATCGATCATTCGTATGAGTTGGTTTATACTAGTTTATCCAATAAAATAAAAAATGAAATCCTGATTGAAGAAAATTAGGTAGTATATTTACTTTAACTAAAATAATTCCCAAATAAAGATATTATGAACGATCAACTTAAAAAGTTTTTAAACGAAGAACAAGACCCAAAAGCGATTGAAAAAGTCATGTCCAAATTGAGTGACTTGTTAATGAAGAATGAAGAAATTGGCTATATCGCGGTACAGAAAAAACCTGCTATAACTGTTTTGCCTGATAGCATTGTGGTGACCAACAAACGAATTATCATTTGTCAACCTAAAAATTTAGGACTTTCGATGAATTTTACTGATTATTCTTGGGATGAAATTGAAAGTACGTTTGTTAAAGAAGGGATTTTAGGATCTGATTTTTCATTTGTAACCAAAACAGCTATTTCCGTAACAATTGAATACATTCCAAAAGTACAAGCTCGTAAAATGTATGCTTTTGCAAAAGAACAAATCGATGTGCTAAAAAGCGGAGGGTCTAGTACTTCTGTTGTAGAAGAAGTTGAAACGGAGGAAGTCACATCATTTGCTGAAATAATGCCAACTCATGCTCAATTTTCAGATATTGAATCGATTGGTACAGACAAAGAAAAGCCATTGAATGAATTGTCTTCAGACGAACTTTTTGAAAAGTTGCAGAATTATAAAAAACTACTCGATAACGGCTTGATTTTACAAGGCGAATACGATGCTTTGAAAAAAGAAATTCTGAGTTATATGTAATTAAAAAGCGGTTTCAATTGAAACCGCTTTTTTTATTTTCTTGTTTTTAAAACAGCAAAACCTAGTATTCCCCAAGCTACGATTAGCAATAACCCGCCAACTGGAGTAATGAATCCGATGCTTTTAAAATTGATTCCTGTGATTCCCATTGTGGACAACAGATAAATTGATCCTGAAAAATAAAGTGTTCCAAATACAACAAGTCTGTATATTATTTTTTTAGTTTTTTCTAGAATATCATTTTGAGTTGCTAAAAAGAACAAAAAGAAGGCTTGATACATTTGGTAACGTACCCCTGTTTCAAAACTTATCAATTGTTCTGGAGTCAATACTTTTTTCAAAGCATGAGCACCAAAAGCACCCAAAATAATGGCAATCATTCCTACTAGAGCAGCTGTTACAGTGATTTTTTTATTCATAATTAACTATTTACTCAGTTCTACGAAATATTTATAGAAAAGCGGAATGGTTTCAATTCCTTTTAAATAATTGAAAATTCCGAAATGTTCATTTGGCGAGTGAATGGCATCGCTGTCTAAGCCAAATCCCATTAAAATAGTTTTACTTTTTAGTTCTTTTTCGAATAAAGCGACAATGGGAATACTTCCTCCTGAACGAACAGGAATTGCTGGAACGCCAAAGGTTTCGGTATACGCTTTATTTGCTGCACGATAACCAACGCTGTCTATTGGAGTTACATAACCTTGTCCACCATGGTGCGGTTTTACTTTTACAGTTACTCCTGCGGGAGCAATACTCATAAAGTGTTTAGAAAATAACTCCGTGATTTTCTCCCAATCTTGATTTGGGACTAAACGCATCGAAATTTTGGCGAAAGCTTTACTAGCAATAACGGTTTTGGCACCTTCGCCTGTATAACCACCCCAAATTCCGTTCACGTCAAGGGTTGGGCGAATGGAGTTTCTTTCGTTGGTTACGTATCCAGTTTCGCCATAAACGGCATCTATGTCCAGGGCTTTTTTATAGTTCTCTAAACTAAAAGGCGCTTTGGCCATTTCAGCTCTTTCGGCAGCAGATAGTTCTTCTACTTTATCATAAAA
>CAYWFQ010000167.1:0-3148 GCA_964457505.1 uncultured Flavobacterium sp. | reverse complement strand
CCAAATGGCGATGGAGATAATGATATTTTTAGAATTCGCAACATCGATTTTTATCCAGATAATTTATTGAGTATTTACAACCGTTGGGGAATAGAGGTATATCGCGTTACTAGTTATGGACAAAATGACAGCTTCTTTAAAGGATTCTCAGATGGTCGTTCCACAGTGAGCAGAGATGTAGAATTGCCTGAAGGAACCTATTTTTATACTTTAACCTATAAAAATACAAAAGGTATTGAGCGAAACCTTTCAGGATATTTATATATAAAACAATAATCCTTTTTCCCTAAGGAATAAGAATAAAAGAAGATGAAAAAAATAGTTTATAGTTTGATATTCTTGTTAGGGCTGAGTGCTTCAGCCCAACAGGAGCCACAGTACACTCAATACATGTACAATCCTTCAGTGATCAACCCGGCTTATGCTGGGTCACTGGGATATGGTTCGTTGTTTAGTTTGTACCGTACGCAGTGGATAGGATTAGAGGGCGCTCCCAAGACGTTGAATCTATCGTACCACCAGCCATTAGAGTCTACTAATTTAGGATTAGGGGGCAATATTGTTCATGACGAGATTGGACCAAGTACGACTACTAATTTTTCGGTAGATGTATCGTATACGATCAATTTTGAGAATGAGAGTCGTTTGGCTTTTGGTATTAAAGCAGGAGGAGAGTTGTTGAATATTGATTACACTAAATTGAATCATTACAATCCGAGTGATGTTTCTTTTAGAAATAACATCAACAGTCAATTCTCACCTAATATAGGAGCAGGATTGTTTTATTACAATGCTAAGAGTTATTTAGGCTTATCGGTTCCGATGTTATTACAAACCAAGCGTTACGATGAGTTTGCATATTCGGATGCGAATCGTAGACAACACTTTTATTTGATGGGAGGAAAAGTATTTGATTTGAGTTATAATGTCAAATTCAAGCCTGCTTTTGTTGCTAAAATGGTAGCAGGAGCTCCGTTACAAGTAGACCTTACAGGGAACTTTTTAATCAATGAAAAATTCACAGTGGGAGTTGCCTATAGATGGAGCGCAGCACTATCGGCTTTAGTAGGATTTAAAGTGAATGATCGTATCTCTATAGGCTATGGTTACGATAGAGAAACGACACGATTATCGAACTTCAACTCAGGTTCACACGAGATCTTCTTGCAATTTGATTTGTTTAAAATCAACCAACAAGTAGAAACGCCACGATTCTTCTAAAAACGACAGCCATGAAAAAACAAATAGCATTACTACTATTACTCCCAATGGGACTATTAGCCCAAGAGAAAACAATAAAGAAAGCAGACAAGAAGTTTGATAGCGAAGCTTATGTATCGGCGATTCAAATCTATGAGCGTTTAGCCAATAAAGGCATGGGATCCGAACAGATTTATGAAAAGCTAGGAGATGCGAATTACTTCAATGCGAATTACGTAAAGGCAGAACAATGGTACACTAAGCGATATGAGCTTAAAGGAACCTTTCCAAAAGAGTTTTTGTACCGTTATGGGCAATCGTTAAAATCGGCAGGTAAAATCGAGCAAGCCAATCAAATCATGGCCCAATACGCAAAAGAAAACCCAACTCAATTGCGTACCAAGAGTCAAATTCAAGCCAAAGCCCAAGAAAGCATCAAAAAGGGAAGTGATGTATTTACAATAACCAACTTGAATACCAATAGCAAGTACTCTGATTACAGTAGTAGTCTCAAAGGCGATACACTTATCTTTGCCAGTGCACGACCACGAGCAGTAGGTAACCAAATCTACGCTAGAACCGGTCAGCCATTTACCAATTTGTATTATGCGGTAAAACAAGCCGATGGGAGCTACAGCAAAGCCGACTTGTATTCTAAAAACGCCTTTTCTATCTTCCACGAGGCAAGCCCTGTCTTTACCAAAGATGGCAATACGATGTACTACACTCAAAACGAGTTAAAACAGACCAATCAAAGAAAAGTAGTTAACGGGAGATACAAGATTTACAAATCCGTAAAACAAAACGGGAAGTGGAACAACTTAGGGGTGCAAGACATCTTCGCCAAAGACAGCGCTAGAGTAGCTCACCCGGCATTATCTCCAGATGGTAAAACCCTATACTTTGCTTCAGATGCTAGAGGTACCTTTGGACAATCCGACTTGTTTAAAGTTACGATCAACCAAGACGGGAGCTATACCGCACCAGAGAACCTAGGCAATACGATCAATACCGAAGGTAGAGAGAGTTACCCTTTTGTAACTAAAGACAACATCTTACTCTTTGCCTCAGACGGTCACCCAGGACAAGGTGGTTTTGATATCTTTGCCATAGACCTGAATCAAAAGGGAGCAACACCAGTACATATGAAATCACCACTAAATAGTGCTTTTGATGATTTTGGTTTGAACTGGGATAGACAGACAAACAATGGAGTTTTCACTTCAAACCGCCCAGAAGGACAAGGGGATGATGACTTGTATGTATTTACTAATACAAATCCTTTCTTTGAATTTGATTACAATGCAAGAATCATCGGAAAAGTAGTGGACAAAAACACGAACTTACCACTAGCCAATTCAAAAGTGGTATTATACAACAACCAAGGCAAAGAACTAGGAAGTACGACCACGGATGAAAATGGAGATTTTGTTTTTGATAAAGTACTATCGAATGCTAGTTATAGAACCCAGGCTACAAAGGAAACCTATTCTACCAATGATACGCGACCAAGTTTGGCTTTGTATGAGCGAGAAGTAGCTACAACTATAGTATTAGATCAAGACCAATACAAATTGCAACAAGGATTGGACTTAGCCAAAGCATTATCTTTGCGTCATATCTACTTTGACTTAGACAAATCCAACATCCGCCCGGATGCTAAGGTAGAGTTGGAGAAAATAGTAGAAGTACTGACCCAAAACCCAAGTGTCAAAATCGAGATTGGATCGCATACGGACAGTCGCCAGAGCAAACAATACAACCAAGGGTTATCACAACGCAGAGCTAAATCTACGATGGATTACTTGGTAAAGCGAGGCATAGCCAAGACTCGTTTAACTGCAAAAGGCTATGGCGAAAGCCAATTGGTGAACACATGTGCTGATGGAGTTAAATGCTCAGAGGCAGACCACCAACTCAACCGAAGAAGTACCTTTGTAATAGTAGG
>CAYWFQ010000166.1:0-3155 GCA_964457505.1 uncultured Flavobacterium sp. | reverse complement strand
GCTTTTGGAAAACATTGGATTGACACCAAACAAACATCCGCTACCGTTTTAAATATTGTGACTACTTATGCTTGGACAGGTTCGGCTTATGTTGTACCTAGTGCCACTGCAAAAGCAGGTGTTTTAGCTATGACAAAAAGTTTAGCAGTAGAATGGGCAAAATACGGAATTCGTACCAATGCCATCGCGCCAGGACCTTTCCCAACCAAAGGAGCTTGGGATCGATTACTTCCAGGAGATTTAGCCGAAAAATTTGACATGGCTAAAAAAGTACCGCTAAAACGCGTTGGAGATCACCAAGAGTTAGCCAATTTAGCTGCCTATTTAGTATCTGACTTTTCAGCCTATATTAACGGCGAAGTGGTGGTTATTGACGGTGGCGAATGGTTAAAAGGCGCCGGACAGTTCAATCTTTTAGAAGATATTCCAGCGGAAATGTGGGATATGCTAGAAATGATGATTAAAGCTAAGAAAAATAAATAATACTATTTTTAAGGGAGTTCATTTTTGAACTCCCTTTCTTTTATTAGTGGTCTTCAGAAGTATATATCAAATTAGCAAACATTTAGCAAAAAACGAATTCACTCAGAATTAAATTCCTATTTTTGTTAGGTAAACTATAGAATACAATTATATGCTCATTATTGGAATTGCAGGAGGAACTGGAAGTGGAAAAACTACTGTTGTAAATCAAATCGTAAACGAATTACCTGAAACGGAAGTAGGTATTATTTCACAAGATTCTTATTATAAAGAAAATGTTGGAATGACTTATGAAGAGAGAGCTGCAATTAATTTTGACCATCCAAGATCCATCGATTTTGAGTTGTTGGTACAACACCTTAAAGAATTAAAAGCGGGTAACAATATCCATCAGCCCGTGTATTCATTTGTATCGCACAATAGAACAAGCGACACTGTTTTTACACATCCTCGTAAGGTAATGATTGTGGAAGGAATTTTGATTTTAACCAATCCAGAATTAAGAGAACTTTTTGATGTAAAAATTTACGTTCAAGCCGATCCAGACGAGCGTCTAATTCGTCGTTTAAAAAGAGATATTGCTGATCGTGGGCGAGATATGGATGAAGTACTAAACAGATACCAAACAACATTAAAACCAATGCACCAGCAATTTATTGAACCCACAAAAGCATTTGCGGATATCATTATTCCAAACGACAAATACAATACTGTAGCAATAGATGTAGTTCGTGCTGTAATTAATCAAAAATTAAACGTTTAATATAATATAAACTATCCAAAATTAATACTAAACCATTTTTTTGGAGCCATTTCCCGCTTTACGTTACAATCCATTCTAAAAAGAATGGGATTTTCACTGCAATCGGGGCTAAAATAAAGGAACAATGACAAATCCGCTTAAAAACAAATCTTGGTTTAAATTATTGAGTAATAAATATATTTTAGTATTAGTTTTTTTTACTGCCTGGATGCTCTTTTTGGATAACTATTCGTATTTCGATCATCGCTTTCTAGACAATCAAATAAACGAATTAGAAGATAACAAAACCTACTATCAAGAAGAAATTAAGAAAGACAAAAAACATATAAAAGAACTCAAGAACATTGAATATGTTGAAAAATATGCCCGTGAAAAATATTATATGAAAAAAGACAGCGAAGATATTTACATCATCGAGTTTGAAGGTGACAGTGCCATCAAAACCAAATAATTACTTTGTATTTTAATTCGAAACAACAACGCAAATGAAACCTCTTTTTACAAATTTTCCTCCTGTATCTACCAAAGAATGGAAACAAAAAATTCAATTTGAATTGAAAGGAGCTGATTATAACGACACTTTAATTTGGAATTCTCCAGAGGACATTAAAGTCAAGCCTTTTTATGATAAAGAGGATGTTAAAGAAGTACTTTCAGTTGCAACCAAAGCTTCTGAATTTAAAATATGCCAAAATATCTTTGTACACGACTTAAATAAATCTATTGAACGCGCTTTAGACAGTTTAAATCGAGGCGCAGAAAGTATTTGTTTCACCATCGAAGACGAAAATGTAGATGTAATTAAATTATTAGAAAAATTACCTCTAGGAGATACTCCCATTTTTTTTCATTTAAGTTTTATCTCTACCGATTTTGTTCAACAATTAGAAACAATTGCTAAAGCTAAGAAAGCTACTATTTTTTGCAATTTTGACCCTATTGGGCAATTAGCCAAAGAGGGCAATTGGTTTTCCACTCCTGAAAAAAGTAATTTCGATGCCTTAAATATACTTGCAAAACAAACTAAATCTCTTTCACTTATTAGTATTAAGAGTTCTTTATATCAGAATACAGGAGCTAATATTGTACAACAAATTGCCTATTCATTGGCTCATGCTAATGAATATTTCAACCGAATTGAGATAACTTCCCCTCAAACAATGGTTTTAGAAATTTCAGTTGGGACCAATTACTTTTTTGAAATCGCTAAACTAAAAGCCATTCGATTACTTTTCAATACAATTGCAAAAGAATACAATTCAAACTGGTCGTGTCACTTATTGGTTACACCTACAAAACGAAACAAAACATTATACGATTATAACGTCAATATGCTCCGCACTACTACCGAATGTATGAGTGCAATCATTGGCGGCGCTAATACAATTGCTAACTTACCTTATGATGCTTTGTATCATAAAGACAATGAATTTGGAGATCGAATTGCTAGAAACCAATTGTTGATTTTGAAAAACGAAAGCTATTTTGATAAAGTCAACAACCCAGCAGATGGGAGTTACTATATCGAAAGTCTGACACAACAATTAGCAGACAAAGCCTTAAGCTTGTTTAAGGATATCGAAACTAATGGCGGATTTTTAAAACAGCTTAATGAAGGAATCATCAAAAGAAAAATTCAAGAAAGCGCTGACAAAGAACAAGACTTATTTGACACTGGAAAAGAAATTTTATTGGGTACCAATAAACACGCTAACAAAGACGATCGTATGAAACACGATTTAGAACTTTTCCCTTTCGTAAAAATCAAACCTAGAAAAACACTTATCACTCCAATCATTGAAAGACGATTAGCTGAAAATCTAGAACAAGAACGATTAGAAAAAGAGTAATTGTTATGTATTCAAAACACATTGTCAAATAGAAATTTGTCACCAAAATGAAAAGAAAA
>CAYWFQ010000165.1:0-3159 GCA_964457505.1 uncultured Flavobacterium sp. | reverse complement strand
TGATACCGGATGAGCGTATTGAAAAATCAGGAAGTTTAGATGTATTAGATAATGCACAGTTTGAAATATTTTATAAAGATATTGCTTCTGCTATGCCTTTACAAGAGCGTGTTACTGCTGACAATATTCAAAATTTAATTAAAAAAGAATTAGAGGAATATGGTGTAAAAACTAGTTTTGAATTTGGGATTTATAGTAATGGTTTGGCTACCAAAGTGGCTTCCGCTAATTTTAAATACAATCCCAAAAATAGTTATTCAATTCCTATTTTAACTGACAATGAAGAGCATGAGCAGTATAAATTGATGGTCAGTTTTCCACACAAAAAGCGTTTCTTATTATCCGAATTGGTAAGTATTACAATACTCTCTATCGTTTTTACGTTAATTATTATTATTGCTTATTCGAGTGCTTTGAGTCAGTTAATTCGCCAACGTCAGATTTCAGAAATCAAAACCGATTTCATTAATAATATGACGCACGAGTTTAAAACTCCAATTGCAACAATTAATTTAGCTTTGGATGCCATTCGAAATCCAAAAATTATTGATGATAAGGAAAAAGTATTACGTTATCTAGCGATGATTCGTGATGAAAATAAACGAATGCATGCGCAAGTAGAGAATGTATTGCGAATTTCTAAATTGGAGAAAAAAGAGTTAGAGATTGATAAAGATTCGATTTCGATTGAAGACGTAATCAACGATGCAATGGAACATGTGAGTTTGATTTTGGAAGATAGATCAGGAATAATGGTTACGCATTTTAATGCAACTAGAACAACTGTTTTGGTGAATGATAATCATTTTACCAATGTGATAGTTAATATTTTAGAAAATGCAATAAAATACTCACCAGAAACACCGCAAATTGATATTTACACTGAAAATATTAAAGACATGGTGTTGATTAAAGTACAAGACAAAGGTTTAGGGATGAGTAAAATAGCTCAAAAAAGAATCTTTGAAAAGTTTTACAGAGAACATACAGGTGACATTCATAATGTGAAAGGACACGGATTAGGTTTGGCTTATGTAAAACGAATTGTAGAAGACCACAACGGTCAAGTCTATGTAGAAAGTGAAAAAGGAAAAGGAAGTACCTTTACTATAAAATTACCCTTAATAAATTAGATTATGGAAAATAACAGAAAAATTCTTTTAGTAGAGGACGATCTTAATTTTGGAGCAGTACTGAAAGATTATTTAGTACTCAACGATTTCGAAGTAACATTAGCTAAAAACGGAATGGAAGGTTTTGAGAAATTCAAAAAAGACAATTATGATTTGTGTATTTTGGATGTCATGATGCCTTACAAAGACGGATATACTTTAGCTAAAGAGATTAGAGAAAAAAATGCCGAAGTGCCTATTATTTTCTTGACAGCCAAGTCTATGAAAGAGGATGTGTTGAAAGGTTACAAAGCAGGTGCAGATGACTATTTGAACAAGCCTTTTGATTCGGAAGTACTGTTAATGAAAATCAAAGCGATTATTCAAAGAAAATCTTCTGATGTAAAAGCAGAGCAGGTACAATTTGAATTTACAATTGGTAAATTCCATTTAAATTCGAAATTGAGATTCTTGACTTTTCAAAAGGACGAACCTATAAAATTGTCTCCAAAAGAGAATGAATTATTGAAAATGTTGATTCTTCATGAGAATGATTTGATGCCAAGAGAGTTGGCTTTGACTAAAATTTGGAGAGACGATAATTACTTTACTTCAAGAAGTATGGATGTGTATATTGCCAAATTAAGAAAGTATTTAAAATCGGATGAAAATGTTGAGATTTTAAATATTCATGGAGAAGGTTTTCGATTGGTAATTAGAAAATAAGAATTGTTTTTACAAATAAAAAAGCTTCAAGAAATTGAAGCTTTTTTTATTTTTATTCGATTATTTTAATTTCAAACATTGTATCCCAATTTTTACCAGTAACAAATAGGGTTTTAGTTTTTGGATTGTAGGCTATACCGTTAAGAACATCTGTATTTTCTCTTTGCTTGATTTTAGTTTTTAATTCGGCTAGATTTAAAATAGCTTCTACTGCTCCAGTTTGAGGGTTGATAACAGCAATGGCATCTTTTTGGTACACATTACCATAAATTTTACCATCTATCCATTCTAACTCGTTTACAGCTGTTACTTTAGTTGACAATGAATAAGCATTTATATAACTGATCATTTTCAAAGTATTTGGATCCATTTTCCAAATTTTTTCTGATCCATCGGATTGATAAATGTATTCACCATCATTAGTTAATCCCCAACCTTCAATATCTTTATCATATTTGAAACTTTTTTGTAATTTAAATGTATTTACATTGTATACAAATCCAGTTTTTTCTTGCCATGTCAGTTGGAATATTTTATTATTGATAATAGTTATACCTTCTCCAAAATAAATTGCTTCGAGATCAGTTTGTTTAAATACTTTTCCTGTTTTATAATCATATTTTCTTAAAAAAGAAGCTCCTTTTTGACCAGTACTTTCATACAAAGTGTCTCGATAAAACTCCAAGCCTTGGGTGTATGCTTGTATATCATGAGGATAGGTATTTACAATTCTATAATTCAATAATTTAGGTGCTATGTTTGAAACCAATTCTATCCTGTCTGTTACCTCTATATTTTCTCCTTCAAAATAAATAATTGCTTTAAGATTTTGATAACCGAGTTTTTGGTCTTTAAGAGCAAAAGGAATTTTTCCTAATCCTTTTTTTGTTCCAACCTTAGTCTCATTTACAAAATAAACTACGCTATCCACTACTTTTGAGTTGGGATTTAATACACCTAGTTCGATGGAATCTTCATAGTGGTATAGTTCTTTAAATTGGGATGTATCAATAGAGAACAAGCTATTATTTTCTTTTTTTGCTCCGCCGCAATTGGATAAAATTACGCCTAATAAAATGATAAATAAGAAGTTATACTTTTTCATAGATTAAAATTTGATTTCTCGAATATACAACCTTATTTTATTAGTAGCAATGCACTTGCAAAAATATAAAAAGGTTGTATATTTGCACCGGCAAGTCCTACACGACCAGCTCCTGCAGACTCCCCCAGGATGGGAACATAGCAAGGGTACGTGGTTGAGCGGTGCGATGTAGGTCGCTTGCCATTTTTTATGAATCTTCCATTAGGAAGATTTTTT
>CAYWFQ010000164.1:2819-3258 GCA_964457505.1 uncultured Flavobacterium sp. | reverse complement strand
TATGACAACTGGAAAAATTAATGTTTCGGTAGAGAACATCTTCCCATTAATCAAGAAATTTTTATACAGCGATCACGAAATTTTCTTGCGCGAATTGATTTCAAATGGAACTGACGCTACCTTAAAATTAAAACACTTAACAAGCATTGGCGAAGCCAAAGTGGAGTACGGAAACCCATTTATTGAAGTAAAAATTGACAAAGAAGGCAAGAAACTGCACATCATTGATCAAGGTTTGGGGATGACTGCTGACGAAGTAGAAAAATACATCAACCAAGTGGCTTTTTCTGGAGCAGAAGAATTCTTAGACAAATACAAAGATTCGGCTAAAGATTCTGGAATCATTGGACACTTCGGTCTTGGATTTTACTCTGCCTTTATGGTGGCTGAAAAAGTAGAAATCATTACTAAATCGTTCAAAGACGAACCAGCAGCGCAT
>CAYWFQ010000164.1:0-2809 GCA_964457505.1 uncultured Flavobacterium sp. | reverse complement strand
ACCATCATTCAGCTTGGACGACACCCCCCGCTCAATTAAACGCGGAAGACTACCAAAAGTTCTACCACGAGTTGTACCCAATGCAGTTTGAAGAGCCGTTATTCAACATTCACCTGAATGTGGATTATCCGTTCAACTTAACAGGAATTTTATACTTTCCTAAATTAGGTTCAGATTTGCAAATCCAAAAGGACAAAATTCAATTGTACCAAAACCAAGTATTTGTTACGGATAATGTAGAAGGAATTGTACCGGAGTTCTTAACGATGTTGAAAGGAGTGATTGATTCTCCAGATATTCCGTTGAATGTGTCGCGTTCAGGTTTACAAGCAGATGCTGCCGTGAAAAAAATCTCGAATTACATCACTCGTAAAGTAGCCGACAAACTAAAAGCACTATTCAATGAGAATCGTGCTGATTTTGAGCAAAAATGGAACGATATCAAAATTGTTTTGGAATACGGAATGTTGTCTGAAGATAAATTCTATGAAAAAGCAGGTGCTTTTGTTTTGTACCCAACGGTAGATGACAAGTACTTTACTTTGGACGAATTAAAAGAACAGCTGAAAGAAAAGCAAACCGATAAAAACGACAAATTAGTAATACTTTACGCTAGCAATAAAGAGGCGCAACACTCGTACATCGAAATCGCAAAAGAAAAAGGATACGAAGTATTGTTATTGGATTCGCCAATTATTTCGCACCTGATCCAAAAAATTGAAGGTGATAATAGCGACCTTACTTTTGTGCGTGTGGATTCAGACCATATTGATAATTTAATCAAGAAAGAAGATACTACTATTTCTAAATTGTCAGACGAAGAACAAACGAGTTTGAAAACGGTAGTAGAAACGATTGTGCCAAAACAAAATTATACGGTACAATTAGAGGCGTTAGACAGTCAAGCAGCGCCTTTCATCATCACACAACCCGAGTTCATGCGTAGAATGAAAGAAATGAGTCAAACGGGTGGCGGTATGTTTGGTATGGGTAATATGCCTGAAATGTACAACTTGGTAGTGAATACCAACTCTGATTTGGCAACGACTATTTTGAATACCGAAGACAAAACCACTCAAGAAAGCTTAGTTAAACAAGCCTTAGATTTGGCTAAATTGTCTCAAAACTTATTGAAAGGAGAAGCCTTAACCGCTTTTGTAAAACGTAGTTTTGAACTGATTAAATAAGCTCAAAAAGCAAGTATCATGATAAAGCTGTCCAAATGGGCAGCTTTTTTTTGTGTAAAAGCATACTTTAAATTATAAGTTCAGTTAATCATTTGTAAGAATAATTTATATATTTGAAAAACAAGAGGCCAACTTTCGCCAATCTTGCATAAATAGCAGGATATAAGTTTGAAAGTTTCGCAAATAAACGAGTTAGCACTAATGCCCTCGTACAGAGTAGACAACTTTAACAAATGACAATTTCAGAGAAGAAATTATGAAGAGATTTTTTTTAATCACATTGACAGTTATTACGTTTTCAACTTTCGGACAAGAAACTGGAACGTATCAAAGTAACAGTATTTACAAAGCAAATAGGGTTAAGGCGAGACTCTGGTATTCGGGGACAAATAAGCAATTGGGGATAACAACGTTTTATGATACAAATGGAAGACTTATTAAATACCAACTTGAACCTTTCATGAACGGAGCTCAACGGACAACTCACTACACTTACGACTCAAATGATCTACTTATTGCAATGGTCGACACGACAAAAAATGGTGAACCGAATAAAGAACAAATTGATAAATTGAAGAAAATGGGACTCGACCCAAATAAATTCATCAAAAAAGATAAAAATAGACCGACAGTAGAAGTTGCAAAATACGAGTTGACATATTCGGGTGTCCAATTGATAAAAGTAACAAAATACAACCCAGATGGCTCACTTGACATTGTTGACAACATTGCGAACAACGGAAAAAGAAAAGTTCGGGACTGGTACAGAAATGGAACGCTAACAGAGCAAAGTACAACTGAGTACTTGACCGAGTTTCATAAAGAGAAATTTTACGGATGGGAAATTAGGGGTGGGGAAAAGAGTAAATGGGACTATACATTTAAATATGAGTTTGAGAATGGTCGTGTTAAAAGCTTTGTAAGGTTTGACGGAAAAAATGAAATGGAAACGACAAAGTACTTTTATGATGACAAGGGACTTTTGATTAAAGCTGAAGGGTATGTTCCAGAATTCTTTGAATACGTTTACTATTAAGAGCCGACACTGTCGCGAGCATCTTGCTCGTGCCTATTAACTAATTCAAACTCCGCTACACAAAGTCTCTCAACTTTAAGTACTAACAAAAACCCCTGCTAGTGACTAGCAGGGGTTTTTATGTCTGAAAAATTATTTTTTTTACCACACTTCGTCTTTGCTCAGTGCAAGCTAGAAACATAGCTAGATCTATAGTAAAAGATTGATATAGACGTTTCACTCTTCACATTAGCGCTATGTGAAAAATAGTGCTTTTTCTAAAACCTCTTTATTTATTTACACAATTCTATGTATCTATGTGGTTGAATCAATCCTTAATTATTAATTCCCAATAATTCCGGTTTCTTCTTTTTTATCCTTATTCAATAAAATGGGGGTTTCTTTAGCCAATCTATTCTTCGTTGGAATCTTGTAATTAATACTAAATCCAAATCGGCGTGAATCCATTTTGTTGCTCAACAACAGCGGCGTGTTGTACGAGTTGAACACAAATCGATTCGAATTGAAAATATCATCCGCATTGATTGAAACAGACAACTGGTCTTTCAAGAATTTTTTAGATAATGACAAATCCACCGTATTGTTG
>CAYWFQ010000163.1:0-3280 GCA_964457505.1 uncultured Flavobacterium sp. | reverse complement strand
CCTACGAAGATATTGGCTTCGTAGCATTAAAAGGACATTTTTTAAATGACCAATTGGTAGAAAATCTATACAGTGAAGTGAGGAATTTCTTTTCATTACCACTAGAAACCAAATCTAAGTATGAAATACCCGGAATTGGTGGGCAAAGAGGTTATGTTTCTTTTGGAAAAGAACATGCTAAAGGACGCTCCGCCGGAGATTTAAAAGAGTTTTGGCATTTTGGACAATACGTGAATGACGATTCAAAGTACGCCAGTGAATATCCTAAAAATGTTACGGTTAACGAATTAGCAAATTTCAATTCGACTGGAAAAGAAGCTTACCAAATGCTTGAAAAAACAGGTATTTATGTTTTAAGAGCTTTGGCTTTACATATCGGTTTAGATGAATTCTATTTCGATAATTTTATCAAAGAAGGCAACAGTATTTTGCGACCAATCCACTACCCTCCTATTACTGATGAACCTAAAGACGGTGCTGTTCGAGCAGCAGCTCATGGCGATATTAATTTGATTACTTTATTAATGGGTGCTCAAGGTAAAGGCTTACAAGTTCAAAATCATAACGGTGATTGGATTGATGCCATGGCGCAACCAGACGAATTAATGATTAATGTGGGCGATATGTTGTCAAGACACACTAATAACAAGTTAAAATCTACTATTCATCAAGTGGTAAACCCTCCTAGAGAATTATGGGGAACTTCACGTTATTCTATTCCGTTTTTCATGCATCCTGTAAGCGATATGCCTCTGAATTGCTTGGAACAATGTATTGATGCAACACATCCAAAACAGTTTGACGACATCACTGCTGGCGAATACTTGAATGAACGATTAGTTGAATTAGGATTGATTAAGAAATAAACTCAACTCATCTTTTATAGTTTATTAGAACACAGATTATTAAAATTTTAAAAATTTCTAAAATCTGTGTTCTAAAAATAACCTAATCATAGATTTTTTTAGATTTCTCTAGTTTCTTAATCCGTGAACCAAAATAATATATTTATACCCAAAAAAAACTTCCCAAATCAAAATGAAAAACTACCCCCACCAAGAATTAACCAAATCGATAATTGGTATATATTATGACGTGTATAATGAATTAGGTTATGGATTTCTTGAAAAAGTATACCATAGAGCTATGATTATAGAACTAAATAAAAATGGATATGAAGTTGAACACGAAAAGAAAATAGAAGTTTTTTATAAAAATGAAGTAGTTGGTATTTATATCCCCGATTTAATAATTAACAAATCCGTAATTCTTGAACTGAAATGTGTTGAATACCTTATTGAAGCTCACGAGAATCAATTAATAAACTATTTAAAAGCAACAGATTGTGAAGTGGGCTTAGTATTAAATTTTGGAAAAGACCCTCAATTCAGAAGAAAGATTTTTACAAATGACTTAAAAAAATGCAATAAATACAAGAACTAAGATTTCTCTAATTTTCCAAATTTCTAAAATCTACGTTCAAAAAAATTACCAAATTATAGATTTCTCGAATTTCTCTAATCTGCGTTAAAAAATTAACAAACAATGGACTTACAAGATCAATTAAAAAATCTATTCCCAGACCACCAAATTTCAAATGAACCTGAAGAGATTGTCGAAAATGAGCATGAATTATACGTTCAAGCCGAACCTATGATTTGTAAATTTGAAAAGCGCAAAGGAAAACCTACTACCATCATTGCAGGATATGAAGGTGCTGACGAGGATTTCAAAGTTTTAGCCAAAGAAATTAAAAGCAAACTCGCTGTGGGTGGTACATTCAAAGATGGAGAGATTATCATTCAAGGTGATTATCGCGATCATATCATGAAAATGCTTCAAGAGAAAGGATTTAAAACCAAACGCGTAGGAGGATAAATTCGATATACGAAGTACAATATTCGATTTACGAATTCAAATTTTACACATAAAACAAAATGATTGCATCATCAGAATTGATATTAAACCCTGACGGAAGTGTGTATCACTTAAGTCTAAAACCCGAAAACATTGCCCACGATATTATTTTTGTGGGTGACCAAGATCGTGTGGAAAAAATCACGCAATTCTTTGACAGCATCGAGTTTTCAATTCAAAAAAGAGAATTTAAAACCCAAACAGGAATTTATAAGGGTAAAAGATTAACGGTACTTTCTACTGGAATTGGTCCCGATAATATCGATATTGTCTTAAACGAATTGGATGCCTTAGTTAATATAGATTTGAATACCCGTCAGCCTAAAGAAAACTTAACTTCTTTAAATATAATCCGAATTGGAACCTCAGGTTCTATACAAGCGGATATTCCTGTAGATAGTTTTGTACTATCAAAATTCGGAATAGGTTTAGACAATATGTTGCGTTCTTATATTGTGGATGCGGTAACTCATAACGAAATCGAGGACGCATTCATTGAACAAACCAATTGGGATGCTCGCAAAGGAAGACCTTATGCAATTGCTTGTTCTGAAGCCTTAGAAAAAAGAATTGCAAGTGACCAAATGTACAAAGGAATTACCTGTACTGTAGGCGGTTTTTACGGTCCACAAGGACGTGTTTTGCGTTTGCCAATTCAAGATAATCAGTTGAATGCTAAAATGGATCATTTTCAATTTAACGGCAACCGAATTACTAATCTCGAAATGGAAACGACAGCTATTTATGGGCTTTCGGCCTTGTTAGGCCACAAAGCTTTGTCCTTGAATGCGATTATCGCCAATAGAGTTAGCGGAACGTTTAGCAATGATCCAAACATAGCTGTCGATGAATTGATTGCTTATACTTTAGAAAAATTAGCTCAATAAATATGACTTCCTTAAAAATTGTTGGCGTTCCAGAACATTTCAATTTACCTTGGCACCTATGTCTTGAAAATGGCGAATTTGAAAAAGAAAACATCGATTTACAATGGACTGATGTACCGGAAGGAACAGGGAAGATGTGCCAAATGCTTCGCGATGGAACTGCTGATATTGCGGTGATTTTAACCGAAGGCATCATCAAAGATATTGTAAACGGAAATCCATCTAAGATAGTACAAGTGTATGTAGAATCGCCATTAATTTGGGGAATTCACGTGGCTGCGCATTCAACATTCCAAAACCTTGCTGATTTAGAAAATTCCAAAGCAGCCATTTCACGACTGGGATCAGGCTCCCAATTAATGGCCTATGTCAATGCTAAAAACCAAGGTTGGGAAACTAGCAAATTACAATTTGAAATAGTCAATACTATTGATGGTGCAGTAACCGCTTTGACTAATGGTACGGCTGATTATTTT
>CAYWFQ010000162.1:0-3286 GCA_964457505.1 uncultured Flavobacterium sp. | reverse complement strand
GAATAGAAAGATTATGTGTACTTTTGCACACGCAAATTAAAATTAAAAATAAAATGGCAAACGTTAAGAATTTAAAGAAAGACATCAACTACGTTTTAGGAGATATTATTGAAGCAGTTTATTTGTTCGAAATTTCAACTTCAGGAGTTCCAACACCAGAAACTAATGCTTTAATCGATGAAGCTATTGCAGCTTTTGATGTTTTGATTACAAAAGTAAACGCTAAGAACGTTGAAAACAAAAAAGCACACTTCAAACAAATCAATGTTGAATTGGAACAAACTGCTAATCAATTGATTGCTAAAATCAACGAATTATAGTCGAAAAAAACCGTAAAAAAGTGCTTATTTATTTTGGAAAATAGAAATTCAGAATTATATTTGCACCCGTAATACGCTGCCAGCGTAGCTCAGTTGGCTAGAGCAGCTGATTTGTAATCAGCAGGTCGTGGGTTCGAGTCCCTCCGCCGGCTCAAAAAAACCATAACATTTGTTATGGTTTTTTTATTTTATAAAAGACATAAAAAAACCGTCAATTGCTATTGACGGTTTTCTTGTTTTTGATGGTTTTGACTATTGTTGCTTTTTAATAGAAGCAATATATTCAGTTAGTTTTTTTCCGTAAAGTGATTTTGCTACTTTTGGCGACATTGATTTTTGAATCGTATCTAAATATTTGATATTGATGTCATAGATTTCTGAAAGCGCAATATAAGGAGCTATTTCATGTTCTTTATTGTTGATAGCGAAATTAGTAGCGTACAAATATTTTCTTTTAATATTGGATTCTTGTTTAGCAGCTAATTTAGCTGTTTCAGCAGCATTGTTGCTTTTCATTGCTTTGAATTTTTTTTCAATTAAATCCAGTTCTTCATCTTGAAAACGATTGTCTACTTTTTTAAATTCGTAATACAAATCTTGATTTTTAGATCCCGTTACTTTAGCATCGGCAATATAATTCTCTAAATTAGTTTCGATGTTTACATTTCCAGGTTCTGCAAAGAACAATACATTATTGTCTAACGAATTGCTTACTCCTCTGTCAAGAAATAAGTATAACATTTCAGGAGATTTCAATTCGATGTCGGTTTCAAATTTAGAACTTCCGTCAATTGCAATGGTGTCTAATGCGATTAGTTTATTATTAGCGACTCTTTGTACATACAAAGTCCCTTTTTTCAATCCTTTGATATTTCCAGTTAGGTGTAAATTGTTTTCTAATTTTTTTTCGGAACAAGCAAACAATACTGTTAATGTTACGAAAGCAATACTAATTTTTTTCATTGTAGATTTATTTTGGCGCAAAATAACGAAAATTGTTGGAAAGGGATATTGAATTCCAAAAAAAATCCCAATCTATTTCTAAATTGGGATTTATGAAGAATTAATTTGTTTTTATCCTTTCAACCAAGCATTTTTCATATTGGTTTTAGAAACATCTGTAGCTTTTAAACCTTCTGTTTCTTCATAAGGTAAACTTACTTTTCCAGTTAGGATTTGTTCTTTACCGTCTCTTTTGATTTTGATTGTAATCGCATCATTTTCTTTCCAGTTTTCGCTTTCGCCAATCATTTCATAGATATTGTCCAACGTGTAGGCTTTGTCATTAATTGCTACAATAATATCTTTAGCTCTTAAATCCAAGTTTTTGTAGAAATCGATTAGTTCGGTATCAGGTCGTACCAAAATTTCTTTGGTTTCTTTATTAACCGTAATGTAAGGTGCTTGTCCTTTTAAAAATACGTTTCCTGCTTTTTTGTCTTTTGTTTTGCTTACCCCAACTTTCGCAAGGAAAATATCGTAAGGAATTGGGGTTGAACCCGAAACATACGTACTTAAAAAATTACCTACTTCTGGATAGGTTAGTGCTGTGATTTTGGCAAACAATTCCTCATCATTGAAAGCTTTGCTTACACCGTATTCTTTAGACAATTGTTGCATTAAGTTCAAAATACCTCTCTCACCATTGCTTTTCTCACGAATGATTATATCAATACACATTCCAATCAAAGCACCTTTTTGATATACGTTCAAGTACTGTTCTTTGTAGGGACTTTTTAATACGTTAGCACTCATAGTGGTGAATGCCATTGTATCATCAAGTCTTTTAGACTGTTCAATTTTTTCTGCAATACGATTTAGAAAATCCGTTTCGTCAATTAAACCTTGATTGATTTGGAACAAATTAGCAAAATACTCTGTTACTCCTTCATACATCCATAAGTGTTGCGACATTTTTGGCGCATTGTAATCAAAATATTGAATTTCGTTAGAGTGAATAGTTAAAGGGGTTACAATATGAAAAAATTCATGTGAAACCACATCAATCATTGACTTTTGTAATTCATTTAAAGGCATCATTTCTGGTAATACTACAGTTGTAGCTGTTGGGTGTTCTAGCGCTCCAAATCCTTTAGCATCTTCTGGTTTCATTGAAGATAAATACAATAAAACAGAATATTTTTTAGTTGCGTTAATATCACCTAAAAATGTTTTTTGAGCCGTCATCATTTTTTTCATTTCAGGCGTGATACTCTCAGCGGTTACTTTTCCTGATGGCGAATACACCACAATTTGAATTTCCATTCCATTTACATTAAAAGTAGTGTAATCTGGTTTGGCATACATAATTGGGTTTTCTACTAATTCAGCATAGCGAGGTGTATTGAATACGTCTTTTGTTTTGCTAGCATCGGTATCAATCATAGAGGTAGCGCCCCAAAGTGTTTCAGGATGCGTAATTGTTACTTGGTACGGAAGGTCTTTTTTGTCTTGAAAGTAACCCACAAAACCATGTGTGTTAATCATAAAATTGTTTCCGGCATCGATATTAGTTCCAGCAGGAGAAAAGATATCAGTTCCAAAACCTCCTCCTTTTTCGGTGTCAAAAGTGTCATTAACTAAATAGGTAATTTTAGATAGATTTTTAGCATTCGAAATCGACCACGTATTGTCGTCTGATTTAGTTACAGTCAATTCTGCTCCTTTTGAATCAAAAGCCTTAAAACCTTCTACATACTTTCCGTAATTATCTTCTGAATAGGTTCCAGGTACAATTTTCGGAATGCTATACGTGATTTTGTCCATAGTAAATTTAGGAGCCTGTACGGTCACTTTTACTTTATCGTCTTTAACATCGACTAAGTCGATTCCCACTTTAATATCTTGTGTAGGATTTGATTTTTTTTGTGCGTTTGCAGTGTTGCTGTTCCATAGAAAAGCTACCAGAGCGAGTGCAATAATTGATTTTTTCATTTTGAATTATTTAGATTGGGTTATTAGTATGT
>CAYWFQ010000161.1:0-3300 GCA_964457505.1 uncultured Flavobacterium sp. | reverse complement strand
AGGCCGACCAAACAACACAACTAGCTTTAGATACCGTTTTTGGGCAAAAAAGCACCTCTTTACGAAGTGCTTTTCCCAATTTAGCGGTCTGGACGGGACTCGAACCCGCGACCCCATGCGTGACAGGCATGTATTCTAACCAACTGAACTACCAAACCTCTGCTTAATTGCGGTTGCAAATATACAACAGATTTCCGTTTACGCAAGTGTTTTTCGAAAAAAAATTAAATAATTCGCGTTAATATCAACCAAAGTTTTGTTTTTCAACCAAATAGGTCAATAGGATTTTTTCGAAATTTTCTCCAACGGCAACAGGAACATATTGAATTCGATTTTGAGCACACGTCAAGGCAACCTTTTTGAAATAGCTTGCTACTTCATTTTCATATTCTTGCTGAACCGAATCGGAAAAAACAGCGACTTCTTCTCCGGTTTCCATGTCTACAAATTTTCGTGGAGCCGAATCAAAATCAAAACTTAATTCGGTTTTCGTATCATAAACATGAAATAGTACCACTTTGTGTTTATTGTGCTTCAAATGTTGCAAAGCTGTAAACAACGCTTCTTCATTTCCGGATTGAAACATATCCGTAAACAAAATAATCATCGAACGACGATGAATTTTTTCGGCGATTTGATGTAAGAAAGTAATCGTATCGGTGTTTTTTGAAACTTTAGGTTGTTCCAAAAGTCCTTCAAGCGCATTCAAAATCATTCGGTGGTGTCGATCACTTCCTTTTTCAGGCGCATAATATTCATAAGTATCCGAAAAAATACTTAATCCCACCGCATCACGTTGCTTTTTCAATACATTCATTAAAACTGCCGATGCCAAAACAGAAAACCCTATCTTACTTTCATAAAAATTTTGGTTGTCTTTTAAAACAGGATAGTGCATCGAAGATGAATTGTCGATAATAATATGACAACGCAAGTTGGTTTCTTCTTCGTATTGTTTGGTATACAAACGGTCGGTTTTGGCAAATAGTTTCCAGTCGATGTATTTAGTACTTTCTCCTGAATTATAGACTTTGTGTTCGGCAAATTCAGCAGAAAAACCATGAAACGGACTTTTGTGCATACCCGATATAAATCCTTCCACCACTTGATGAGCTAACAGCTCCAAATGCTGAAAACTAGAAATTATATCTCTTTGCGCTTCAATCTTCATAATTCAAATATAGGAAAACGATTTGTATTTTATAAAAGTAAAACACCGCCGATTCAATACTATATTTTACAATTTGCGAATTTGGGATACTAAAAAAAGGGCTGACTTTCGTCAACCCTTTATCCTATATCATCATAATCTATTGACTACAATAAAGCGTCTAAACTATCCGCGTAAGTTTGTTTTGGAGCTACTCCTACTTGTTTCCCAACTACTTCTCCATTTTTGAAAATCAAAACAGTTGGAATATTTCTAACTCCGTATTTTGCAGCAAATTCTTGGTTGGCATCAACATCTACTTTTCCAACAACTACTTTTCCTTCGTACTCATCGCTTAATTCGTCCACGATTGGTCCAACCATTCTACAAGGTCCACACCAAGCTGCCCAAAAATCTACTAAAACTGGTTTGTCTGATTTCAATACTACTTCATCAAAAGTAGCATCTGTTATTGCTAATGCCATAATATCTTTGTTTTTTTGTTTTACTTATTTAATTGTAATGCAAATTTATAAATTAAATACCATTTCTTCATCAATACCAAATTAGTTTTGATTATAAATGTATTGCCATTTTTTATGCGATAATTAATTCAACTTAAAGTTAATCTGCCTTTTTTCCAATTCGAACAATAACTCATTGGATATTTTGACTTTTAATTTTCGACTTGGCATACTTAATTTGGTTACCACATTGATTTCTTCTACTTCGGTGGCTGTTGTAATCTTTTGGGTTTCTATCAAAGGAACATCAGCATCTTCTCCATCCGTTTCTTCAACAAATACTTCTTCTTCAGTTTCAGCAATTTCAGCGATGGTTTCAACAATTTTGGTGATTTTTTCCAATTCCATAATTTCGAAAGCAACCGTATTATCCCCTTTATTCTCTTGGAAAAGTTGATTCAATTGCTGAATAAAATCAGTTTGAATATCGTTAATATTTAATAACAACACTAGTTTTTTTGCAAAAGAAGGTAAAACATCTTGTAGATATTGAATCAAGGAAAACTGCAAACGAGGCTCTCCTTTTTTACCTGTTTCTTTGTCGGCCCAACCTTCTTTTACCAACACTCGCATATAAGTAAAGTTGTTCTGAATTAAGAAATGACGAAATTTCAAATACTCTTCGCCAAAAATTCTAAATTCATAACTTTCGTCATATCCTTCTAACGAAAAAGAAGCCCAACCTTTACCATTTTTAGCCACACGATGTTGCACATTATTAATAATTCCGCCAAACGAAAGGGTTTTCCCAACGAATTGTTCTAAGTGCTTTAGCGCTTCTAGTTTTGCGTTGCAGAAGTATTTCATTTCAAATTTATAATCATCCAAAGGATGTCCAGAAATGTAAATTCCAACCACTTCCTTCTCCTTGGCTAATTTCTCCATTGTGCTCCAATCCTCGCAAGGCGGTACAACCGGTTCGGCAATTTGTACATCGCTGCTTTCGCCAAACAAACTCACTTGTGATGAATTTTCGTTTTCTTGAAACTTAGCGCCGTAACGCATCGCTTTTTCATAGAAGGTAATTCCGTCTCCATCATCATGGAAATATTGCGCGCGAGTAGTTCCTTCAAACGAATCAAACCCTCCAGCCAAAGCTAAATTTTCCAATGCTTTTTTATTGGCTGCACGCAAATCAATACGTTTGGTCAAATCAAAAATCGATTTGTATTTTCCGTCTTTTCTGTTTTCTACAATTGTGGCCACTGCACCCGAACCTACGCCTTTTATTGCTCCCATTCCGAAACGAACGGCATAGTCATCGTTAACAGTAAACTTATAGAAAGACTCGTTCACGTCGGGACCTAAAACTTGCAATCCCATTCGTTTACATTCTTCCATAAAGAACGACACTTGCTTGATATCGCTCATGTTATTAGAAAGTACCGCTGCCATATATTCGGCAGGATAATTCGCTTTCAAATAAGCGGTTTGATACGCAATCCAAGCATAACAAGTAGAGTGCGATTTGTTGAACGCATATTCGGCAAAGGCTTTCCAGTCGTTCCAAATTTTCTCTAATTTGTCTTTGGCATGTCCTTTTGCCATGGCTTGTTCGATGAATTTTGGCTCCATTTTAGCCAAGACATCAATCATCTTTTTCCCCATTGCTTTACGCAAAACGTC
>CAYWFQ010000160.1:0-3305 GCA_964457505.1 uncultured Flavobacterium sp. | reverse complement strand
AAAAAAGATACGAAATATTCAAAAAGGACTACCAGCAATTAGTGGGTCAATTCCTAGATGCTATGAAGCCGCTAGATCCTTCGCTAGAAATGTTAGAGGTAAAAAATTGTACCTTTAGAATCAATCGCGATATTCGTTTTTCCAAAGACAAAACGCCTTACAAATCGTATGTAGGAATTTGGATTTCTTCAGGATCAAAAGGAAACAATCGTTCTGGATATTATATTCATATCGAAAGAGATAAAAGCTTTGTTGCGGGTGGATTCTACTGCCCTGAAGCCGATGATTTAAAAAAAGTACGTAAAGAAATTGCCTTTTTTTACGATGATTTAGAATCGATTCTACAAGAGAAAAACTTCAATAAAGAGTTTGGTGATTTTGATCGAAACGAATCAAGTGTATTAAAAAATCCGCCTCGTGGATACGAAAAAGACCATCCAGCGATTGAACTTTTAAAACTAAAAAGTTTTGAAGCCAGTCAAAAATTTGATATTTCAGAAGTTGTAAAAGAAGATTTTGTAGCCAAGATGACAAAAAAACTAATCGCTTTAAAACCATTGAACGATTTTATTAATCGAGCGCTAACTACCGAAGACTTTTAATTCTTACTTTTGAACTTTCAAAAAAGCACTTTGTTTTATGACCATACAATCTAATTTTTCTCTAAAAAACTACAATACTTTTGGCATTGAAGCCAAAGCAAAACAATTCACAGCGGTACATACATTAGCCGATTTAAAAACTGTTTTAGTTGAAAACCCAACAGAGAAAAAATTTATTCTAGGAGGCGGAAGCAATATGCTTTTGACTCAAGACATTGATGCTTTAGTCATTCACATCGATTTGAAAGGCAAAAAAATCATTGAAGAAAACGACGATTTTGTATGGGTCGAAAGTCAAGCAGGTGAAAACTGGCACGAATTTGTGCTTTGGACTATTGATCAAAATTTTGGCGGATTAGAAAATATGTCACTTATTCCAGGAAATGTAGGGACTACTCCGGTACAGAATATTGGGGCGTATGGCGCTGAAATCAAAGACCATTTTGTTTCTTGTCAAGCCATAGCAATTGCGAATCAAGAACTAAAAACTTTCACCAATGCTGAATGCCATTTTGGCTACCGAGAAAGTATTTTTAAAAATGAAGTCAAAGACCAATACATTATTACTTCTGTAGTTTTTAAATTGACCAAACGCAACCACCAGATTAATACTTCTTACGGAGATATTTTAGGCGAATTGGAGAAAAACAATATCCAAAACCCAAGTCTGAAAGACGTGAGTAATGCCGTAATTGCGATTCGCCAAAGTAAATTACCAGATCCTAAAGAATTAGGAAATAGCGGTAGTTTTTTCAAAAATCCTATTGTTCCAAAAACCACATTCGAAAAAATTCATAAACAATTTCCTGAAATGAAATTCTTCGAAGTGTCTGCCACTGAAGTGAAAGTGCCTGCCGGTTGGCTTATAGAACAAGCGGGATTTAAGGGCAAACGTTTTGGTGATGCTGGAGTGCATAAAAATCAAGCATTAGTTTTAGTCAATTATGGAAACGCTACAGGGCAAGAAATTTTGGCCGTTTCAAAAAATATTCAAGACACAGTATATAGCACTTTCGGCATTCATATTGAAGCGGAAGTGAATGTAATCTAACGATTGGCATATCTTAATCAATTTATTGAATTAAAACGAAAATAGCTTTTAAAAAATACTATTTATAGGTTTAAATTTTGTTTTTGTATTCATACCTTTGCACACGATTTTAAAAGACAATTTCCCCATGCTTATTATTCTATACATTTTTATTGTTTTAGCAGCTATTCAATTGGCGTATTATTTAGGTGTTTTCGGAAAATTTGCTTTTGCAAAAGCACAAAAAATCACCCCAAAACGAATTCCTATTTCGGTAATTGTATGTGCTAAAAATGAAGAAGAAAATGTAGCCAATTACATTCCGCTTTTAGCCGAACAAAATTATCCTGATTTCGAAATCGTTTTGATTGATGATGCTTCCGGCGATAATACATTAGAAATTTTCGAACAATTTGAAAAACAATATCCAAATGTTCGTTTGGTGAAAGTTGAAAATAATGAAGCGTTTTGGGGCAACAAAAAATACGCCTTGACTTTAGGTATTAAAGCGGCTAAAAAAGAATACCTTCTTTTTACAGATGCGGATTGTTATCCTACTTCTAAAGATTGGATTACCGCTATGAGTTCGCAATTTACCATGCAAAAAACGATTGTTTTAGGTTATGGCAAATACGAAAAAGTAGCCAATTCATTTCTTAACAAAATCATTCGTTTTGAAAATGTATTAAATACCATTCAATATTTTTCTTGGGCAAAAATGGGTTTCCCTTACATGGGTGTAGGTCGCAATATGGCGTACAAAAAAGAAGAATTTTTTAACGTAAATGGTTTTATTGATCATATGCAAATTCGCACCGGTGATGATGAATTATTCATTAACCAAGCGGCAAATGGCAAAAACACAGCTATCGCTTTTACCCCTGAAAGTTTTTCCATTTCAAAACCAAAAGCTACTTTTTCGGAATTCTTCAATCAAAAAAGAAGACAAATTGCCACTGCAAATTACTTCAAATCGGTAGACCAATTACGATTGGGTATTTTTTATGGCTCCCAACTGTTGTTTCTATTAGTTGCTGTGTTTTTATTGGCATTCCAATTTGAATGGATAATTGTGTTGAGCATCTTTTTAGGCCGTTACATCATCGCTTGGACTGTAGTCGGATTTGCTGCAGGGAAATTAAAAGAGAACGACATTAAATTGTGGTTCCCAATTGTTGAAATTGTGCTTATCTTTACACAGGTGAATGCGTATTTTACCAATTTATTCTCAAAACCAACCCATTGGAAATAATCAAACAAATAGAAAAAGCAAAACAAGGCGATCAAACAGCCTTCACTTTTCTATTGGATTATTATTGGAATGAAGTATTTGCCTTTATGTTAATTCGCACCGAAAACGAAACAGATGCTGAAGACATTACAATCGAAACCTTCTCTAAGGCTTTTGACAAAATTAGTACCTACAATGACGAATTTCAGTTCAATACATGGCTAATAGCTATTGCCAAAAACGGACATGTTGATTTGTTACGCAAAAGAAAATCAAGTCTGTTTGTAGAAATTACCGAGGACGAGAATCAAAAAGCACATAATGTAGCCGACACAACGCCTTCCGTAGAAGATAAATTAATCACAGAACAAAACCTTTCGCAATTACTGAAATTCATCAAAGAATTGAAACCGCATTACCAAGAAGTCATTCAGATGCGCTA
>CAYWFQ010000159.1:0-3343 GCA_964457505.1 uncultured Flavobacterium sp. | reverse complement strand
GTGATAGAAAGTAAACTTAAAATGAATAAGAAGAAAGCTTTTCTCATAAATGAAATCTGTTATTGAACAGTATTTATTTTAAACAAATATAGACAAATCCGAAATCATTTTTAATTTCAGATCTAATTTCTTAGTTTTACTTTACCTGAAAAGTAGTATCCTAAATCCTGTCTTTATGAGAATTCGCCCCATTCTTTGTTGTCTTTTACTTTCTGTTTTATCTTCCAATACATTCGGACAATCTAAAAAATATAGAATACATACTGTCGCTTTTTATAATTTTGAAAATCTTTTTGACACGATAAACGACCCCAATACTTTTGATGAAGATTGGACGCCTAATGGTTCTCAACGTTGGACATTTGAAAAGTACCAAAAAAAGTTAAACAATTTATCTCGTGTTTTATCAGAAATAGGTAGTTCAGACAATCCAGACTCACCCACTTTTATTGGAGGTTGCGAAATTGAAAACAGAGGTGTTTTGGAGGATTTAATTCAACAACCTCAATTAGTAGAAAAGCAATATGGCATCATTCATTTTGATTCTCCTGACAAACGAGGGATAGACGTTGCTTTGTTGTATAGAAAAAGCTATTTCCAACCAACAACCTATACTAATATTCCGTTATATGTTTTTCAAAACGAAACGAATTCTAAAATAGAATCAGAGGAAAAGACGGATGATGTTGTTGAATTTAGTCAAAAAAATAAGCGTGTGTATACTCGAGACCAACTTTTGGTAACCGGTTTTTTAGAAGGCGAAGAAGTTCATTTGATTGTCAACCATTGGCCTTCGCGATCTGGGGGAGAGCAACGATCAAGTCCGTTTCGGGAAGCAGCTGGGCAATTGAATAAAAAAATCATCGATTCGCTTCAGCAAATTAATCCGAATGCTAAAGTAATTACAATGGGCGATTTGAATGATGGTCCGTATAATAATAGCGTGAAAATTGCTTTGGGTGCCAAAGCCAAAAGAGCGGATGTTCCACTATTTGGCATTTACAATCCTTTTGTAGCAATGCAAAAAAAAGGAATGGGAACTATTGCACATCGTGATGCTTGGGATATTTTTGACCAAATCATGGTATCGGAATCCTTGCTAAAAACAGATTATTCTTCTTGGCAATTTTGGAAAGCAGGAATTTACAACAAGTCATTTCTAGTCCAAACAAACGGTCAATTCAAAGGATATCCTTTGCGTCATTCAGTTACCGAGATTGGCTTTAGTGATCATTTCCCCGTCTATATTTATTTGATCAAAGAGAAAAAATAGCGCGCTTAATTTAGTAACTTTACCTTTTTAAAACTAAGAAATATGGCTATTGCAAAACCGTTCAACTTGACTCAATGGATTGATGAAAACCGTCATTTATTAAAACCACCTGTTGGAAATAAAAATCTCTATACCGAGTCAGGCGATTATATTGTCATGATTGTGGCTGGTCCAAATGCCAGAAAAGATTACCATTACAATGAAACAGAAGAGCTTTTTTACCAATTGGAAGGGAGCATTAAAGTGGTTGTTCAGGAAGATGGGGAACGCAAAGAAATGGAGTTGCATCCAGGCGATATGTATTTGAATCCGGCTAAAATTCCGCATTCACCAGTTCGTTCCGAAGGTTCTATCGGTTTAGTTATTGAGCGCAAAAGAGCGGGTTTAGGATTTACAGACGGGTTGCTTTGGCATTGTGACAATTGCAATCATAAATTACATGAAGTCTATTTTGAACTACATAATATAGAAAAAGACTTCTTGCCTCATTTTGAGCATTTTTATAGTTCAGAAACCTTACGAACTTGTTCGGAATGCGGAACAGTTATGGATACTGATCCTAGATTTATAGCTAAGAAATAATTCAATTTAACCCGTTGAGTGTAATTACAATTTGAAATGATTTTGCCACGAATTTTCAAATTTTTCGAAATAACTATTCGGTTAAATTCGAATTATCATCATAGATGAACTAATTCTTGCGTTTACATTTTAATAATTCGAGAATTCGTGGCTAATAATTCAAAAAAACTAATAAATTAAACAGTTACACCCAACGGGTTTCAATTTAGTTTCTTCCTTTTTCGTTAGGGTATAAAGTATCTAAATTTTCACTTTGCCAAAACGCTTTAGAATCTACGTCCATAATGGTAAGTGGTCCTTTAAAAGCGGCTCCGGTATCTACATTCCAAACATTCGCCATCTGAACAGGAGTGGTTTTTCCAATTCTTGAAACTGGGGTATGACCAATAAAAATTTCGCTGTATAAAGTAAAGCGTTTTGGATAAGCAACATCCGTTACTTTTATGTTTTTATCCAAGGCCAATGCGGTTTCCCAAAGGGTTCTGTCCCAATAAAATAGTTTGGGAAAATATTCAAAATCAACACCATTCATATTCGTAAATCCGGCATGGATAAACAATCTATTGTGGTCATCAAGATGATAATCTTCCAAAGATTCTAAGAAATTAATGTGAGCTGCTAATGTTTTGATATCTCGCTTTTGATAGGCGGTAACAGTAGCTTCTCCACCGTGTTCAAACCATTGTGGATTGTCGGTTCCATGTTTTAGCCAATTGAGCAATAAATCATCATGATTACCGCGAATACAGATAATGTTATGCGACTTTTTCATGGAAATTAGTAAGTCAATCACTTCTGGCGATTGGCTCCAGCCATCGACATAATCTCCTAAAAAGATGAGTTTGTCGTTTGGACTAATCTTACTTCTTTCTAAAATTTGATGTAATGCTCTTAAACCGCCGTGTATATCGCCAATGACTAATGTTCTCATATAAATTTTATAAAGAACGATTCACAATTCCAGATGAAGCCTGTGCAGTTGGCATTACAATCAAATCAGCAATATTCACGTGATAGGGTCTTGATACTACAAAATGGATGATATCAGCAATATCTTCTGCTTGTAGTGGAGAAAAACCTTTGTACACATTTTGCGCTTTTTCGCCATCACCTTTAAAACGAATGTTGCTAAATTCGGTAGAAACCATCCCCGGGTGAATAGCGCCTACGCGAATTCCAAACGGATTCAAGTCCATTCGCATTCCTTGGTTCAAAGCATCGACAGCGTGTTTGGTAGCACAATATACATTTCCGTTAGGGTACACTTCTTTGGCAGCGGTCGAGCCAATGTTGATGATATGTCCAGATTTACGCGCTATCATTTGTGGAATAATTGCTTTGGAAACATATAATAGTCCTTTGATATTACCGTCAATCATAGCGTCCCAATCGTCTAGATTGCCATTTTGAATGGGGTCTAAACCGTGCGCATTTCCAGCATTATTAATTAAAATATCAATTGCGGAGAAAGCTTCAGGCAAGGAATTA
>CAYWFQ010000158.1:0-3384 GCA_964457505.1 uncultured Flavobacterium sp. | reverse complement strand
CCAAGTCGTGACGAAAACCAACTGCACGCAGCTGTGGTGGAATTAATTGCGATGGAAGATGCTGAAATCAAATATTCAACCGTTCAAAACTGGTACCCTGGAAACAAAGAAGGAAAAGGTGGGGTTTATAATTTTGTAACCAAAAGAGGTTTGTGCGAGAAAAACGCTAAAATTTCTTGGACTCAAGTTGAAACTGGTTCTGCCGTAACTTGGAAATATCCTTCGGTAGTTTTGAAAGGAGATAATTCGGTGGGTGAATTTTATTCGATTGCTGTAACCAATAATTTCCAACAAGCGGATACAGGAACGAAAATGATTCACTTGGGTAAAAACACCAAATCGACTATTATTTCGAAAGGAATTTCGGCTGGAAAATCACAAAATAGTTACCGAGGATTAGTTCAAATTAGCCCAAGAGCCGATAACGCGCGTAACTTTTCTCAATGCGACTCATTGTTGATGGGAAATAGTTGTGGAGCACATACGTTTCCATACATCGAAAGTAAAAACCCATCTGCTAAAATAGAACACGAAGCCACAACGAGTAAAATCGGCGAAGACCAAGTGTTTTATTGCAACCAACGAGGCATCCCAACCGAGAAAGCTATTGCCTTAATCGTAAACGGATTTAGCAAAGATGTCTTGAACAAGTTGCCAATGGAATTTGCTGTTGAAGCACAAAAATTACTAGAAATTTCGCTTGAAGGAAGCGTAGGTTAATCTTAATAAATCGTAACACCCAAAAGGGTTTAAAATAAAGAATAAAATGTTAAAAATTAGCAATTTACACGCTTCAATTGGCGATAAAGAAATATTAAAAGGAATCAACCTTGAAGTAAAAGCAGGAGAAGTTCATGCCATAATGGGGCCAAACGGTGCTGGAAAATCGACGCTATCTTCTATCATTGCTGGAAACGAAAACTACGAAGTTACCGAAGGAGAAATCTTTTTGGACGGTCAAGATTTATCGGACTTAGCTCCTGAAGAAAGAGCACACAAAGGGGTGTTTTTGTCTTTCCAATATCCAGTAGAGATTCCGGGAGTTTCGGTGACTAATTTCATCAAAACAGCCATTAACGAAAAACGCAAAGCCAACGGACAAGAGGAAATGCCAGCTAACGAAATGCTGAAATTGATCCGTGAAAAATCAGAATTGTTAGAAATGGACAGAAAGTTCTTGTCACGTTCTTTAAACGAAGGTTTTTCGGGTGGAGAAAAGAAACGTAACGAGATTTTTCAAATGGCGATGTTAGAACCTAAAATTGCTATTTTGGACGAAACTGACTCTGGCTTGGATATCGATGCGTTACGAATTGTAGCCAACGGTGTAAATAAATTAAAAAACGATAACAATGCAGTTTTAGTGATTACACACTACCAACGATTGTTAGACTATATTGTTCCTGACTTTGTTCACGTTTTGATGGACGGAAAAATCGTAAAATCTGGCACTGCAGCTTTGGCTTTGGAACTAGAAGAAAAAGGATACGACTGGATTAAGGAAGAGTTGGTTTAAAATGTTCTCCGTTTTCTGTTTTCTGTTTTTTGAACGGACAACTAACAACGGACAACCGATAACTTTAAAAAATGGAATTAAAAGAAAAATTACTATCGTCTTTTATGGCTTTTGAAGCGAGTGTGGATGTTCAAACTGAACTTCATGACCTTCGCACTTTGGCTATAAAAAACTTTGAAAATAAAGGTTTCCCAACTAAGAAAGACGAAGCTTGGAAATACACTTCATTGAATGCAATTCTGAAAAATGATTTTACTGTATTCCCAAAAAACGAAACTACAATTGAGTTCAAGGATGTAAAGAAATACTTTTTGCACGAAATTGACACCTACAAAGTGGTGTTTATTGACGGAGTTTTTGCGTCTAATTTGTCTTCAACAACTCACGACGGAATTGATGTTTGTTTGATGTCTTCGGCATTGACCAAACCCAAATACAAAATGGTAATTGATACCTATTTTAACCAAATTGCCAGTAAGGATGAAAGTTTAACCTCTTTGAATACGGCTTTCGCCAATGAAGGAGCATACATCAACATCCCAAAAAGTAAAGTGGCTGATAAACCGATTGAGATTATGTATTTCTCTACCGGATCAGAAGCAGCGCTTTTGGTGCAGCCTAGAAACTTGGTTATTGTTGGAGAAAATTCGCATGTGCAAATTATCGAAAGACACCAATGCTTGAATGAAAATGCGGTTTTGACAAATTCGGTTACCGAGATTTATGCTCAAAAACGCGCCATTGTAGATTACTATAAAATCCAAAATGACGAGTTAGAAGCGAATCTGATTGACAATACCTACGTGTCCCAAAAACAAGAAAGTCACGTTTCTGTTCAAACCTTCTCTTTTGGAGGAAATTTGACTCGAAACAACTTGAATTTTTATCATTTTGGCGAACGTTTGACGAGTACTTTGAACGGAATTACGATTATTGGTGATAAGCAACACGTGGATCATTATACTTTGGTTCATCACGCGGCTCCAAATTGTGAAAGTTTCCAAGATTACAAAGGTATTTTTTCTGATCGTTCGACAGGTGTTTTCAACGGAAAAGTGTATGTAGAAAAAGAAGCGCAAAAAACCAATGCTTTCCAAAAAAGCAACAATATTTTGTTAAGCGATAAAGCCACTATCAATGCCAAACCGCAATTGGAGATTTTTGCAGATGATGTAAAATGTTCTCACGGATGTACGGTAGGGCAATTGGACGAAACGGCTTTGTTCTACATGCAACAACGAGGTATTCCTAAGAAAGAAGCCAAAGCCTTATTGATGTATGCGTTTTCGAATGCTGTCATCGAAAGCATCAAAATTCCTGAATTAAAGAAACGAATCACAGCAATTATTGCTAATAAATTGGGCGTGAAATTAGGGTTCGATTTGTAGAAAATGATTAATTAAAGAATATAAAAAGAGCGCAAGGTTTTGATACTTTGCGCTCTTTTGCTTTTATTTTTTGATACTGCGTATTATTCCGCCTAGCAATCCATTAAAATTAAATTCAGGGTCTTCTTTGAGTCCCATTCGAACGATTACTAAGTCGTGACTTGGGAAAATGGCGACCATTTGCCCTTGAAAACCACTGGCGAAATACAAATCCTTTGGCGCAACAGGAAAACGACCGCTAGCATTGAGCCAAAATTGACCTCCGTATTGCCCGTTTGAAGTGTTCGTAGGTGTGGCAACATATTTTGCCCAACTCGGCTTAAAAACCTGTTCTCCGTTCCAATTTCCTTGGTGCAAATACAATAATCCAAACTTCGCCCAATCGCGCGTGGTTGCCCATCCGTAAGACGAACCCACATAATTGCCTGCCATATCGGTTTCCACCAACATTGAGTGCATCCCAATTTTATCAATCAAAGC
>CAYWFQ010000157.1:0-3414 GCA_964457505.1 uncultured Flavobacterium sp. | reverse complement strand
CTATAAAAACTTCATTAATAATAGTTTACAACGTAAACTATTATTTTTTATTGTGCAGCAGTGTAAAAAAATAAATTAAAAAGTAGTCGTTGCATTGCTAAAGCCTATCAATTCTGATACTACCAAATAGAATAAATTGGTGTTTTTTGCTTTTTTTTACCTACTTTTGATTAAATCCAATACATAAAATGACCGAAAATTTAAAATTTGCAGTTATTGGTGGAGGTAGTTGGGCTACCGCCATTGCAAAAATGTTATGTGCTAATGTACCCGAAATTTCGTGGTACATGCGTAATGAAGCTGCAATTGAACATATCAAAACCGAAAAACACAATCCGAATTACTTAAGTTCGGTGGAGTTTGACACTAATAAACTGCGGTTAACCCACGATATTAACGAAGCGGTTGCTTATGCCGACTATTTGATTTTTGCTATCCCTTCTGCCTTTTTGGAAACTGAATTGGCTAATTTGACTTGTTCACTTGAGGGTAAAATCATTTTTTCAGCTATCAAAGGTATTGTTCCTGAAACCAGTTTAATTGTAGGGGAACATTTTCACAACAATTACGGAATTCCATTTGCGAATATCGGAGTTATTACTGGTCCTTGCCATGCAGAAGAAGTCGCATTGGAGCGTCTTTCCTATCTAACTATTGCGTGTGGAGATCCTAAAAAAGCAACCATTGTAGCTAAAAATTTATCCAGTAATTACATCAAAACTAAAATTACAGATGACATCATTGGAACTGAATATGCCGCAATGCTTAAAAATATTTATGCAATAGCTGCAGGTATGGCTCATGGTTTAGGCTATGGCGATAACTTTCAATCTGTTTTGATGAGTAATGCTATTAGAGAGATGAAAAAGTTCATCAAAAAAGTACATAAAATGAAACGCAACATCAATGATTCGGCTTATTTAGGCGATTTATTGGTAACGGGTTATTCCGTTTTTTCGCGAAATAGAATGTTCGGAAATATGATTGGAAAAGGCTATACGGTAAAAAGTGCGATGATGGAAATGAGTATGGTGGCCGAAGGTTATTATGCTACTAAAAGTGCCTATCACTTAAATCAAGGTTATGGTGCTAAAACTCCAATTATTGATGCCGTGTATAGTGTTTTATATGAAGGAAAAAACGCGAAAAAAGTATTCAAAAATTTGACTGATCAATTAGATTAAATAGAACGTTATGAGTGAAAGATGGAAATATCAGATTAAAGTAGGAGGCCTTTGGGGGCTATTTATGATTGGTTTCTCTACTTGGTACCTGTCTGAAACAACGCCGCTTGCAGTTCAATTAGCAGACTATGGTTACTATTTTAGAGCCATTGGCTATATTGTTTTTGGCATTTTTGTGTTAGGTTATTCTAGCTGGACCGCTAAAAAACGCCGTGAAGGAAAATAGAATTATTTAACTATATAGTTAAAAACAAACCGCAGATTCGCTGAATTAGTATTATCAGTGAATCTGCGGTTTGTTTTGGGATATATTATCGAACAATTACGCCATCAACAAATAGAATGGGCACTTCTTCTTGATTTTCTTCATTTATAAAATTGGCTTTGAAAATAAATTTCTTGTCGTACAAAGTATTCCCTATAAAAAAAGTCACCATAAACTCATTGTTTAACGACAAAAGGCTTTTGTCAATCAATTCGATTTTGGCTACCGAAACCTCAGGAATTTCTGCAAAAGCATGACGTAAAATCGATGTTTTTTTCATTTCGCCATCTAGTGTTCCAAACGCTTTCGAAACGACCATTACACCGTCTATTTGAAAATCAGAATCGTTTACTAAATAGGCATACCACACTTTCTCCATGAACTCATCGCTCCATTCTTGAACGACTGCCATGAAAACATTTTCTACTTCGGGAATGATAATGTCTTTTTTCATCTATTTAAAAAACCCTTTTTAAATGTTACTTCAAAAAGGGCGACTAAATTATTATACTATTGATTTGAATTGTTCCAAGAAACGAACATCGTTTTCGTAAAACATTCTGATATCTCCAATTTGGTACAGCAACATCGCAATACGCTCTACTCCCATTCCGAAAGCAAAACCGTTATATTCTTCTGGATCAATGCCGCAATTTTTCAAAACGTTAGGATCAACCATTCCGCAACCTCCAATTTCTAACCAACCTGTTCCTTTGGTAATACGGTAATCGGTTTCGGTTTTCAAACCCCAATAAATATCAATCTCAGCACTTGGTTCTGTAAAAGGAAAATAAGAGGGTCTTAAACGAATTTTTGACTTTCCGAACATCTCTTTTGTGAAATACAATAAAGTTTGCTTTAAATCAGCAAAAGAAACGTCTTTGTCAATATACAATCCTTCTACTTGGTGGAAAATACAGTGCGAACGAGACGAAACCGCTTCGTTACGAAAAACACGACCAGGAGAAATTGTTCTAATAGGCGGTTTGTTATTTTCCATATAACGCACTTGCACTGATGATGTGTGCGTACGCAATAAAATATCGGGATTGGTTTGAATAAAAAAAGTATCCTGCATGTCACGCGCCGGATGGTATTCAGGTAGGTTTAAAGCAGTAAAATTGTGCCAATCGTCTTCGATTTCTGGACCTTCTGATACGTTAAAACCTACAGTAGAAAAAATATCGATGATTTGGTTTTTAACCAATGAAATTGGATGACGTGATCCTATCAAAACCGGCTCTTCAGCTCGAGATAAATCACCATAAATTCCTTTGCTTTCTTCTTTGCTTTCTAAAGCCTCTTGGATAGACTTTACTTTGTCCTCAGCAGAAGTCTTTAGTAAATTGATTACCTGTCCAAACTCTTTTTTCTCTTCGTTTGGGACATTTTTAAATTCGGCAAACAACTCTTTCAAAAGTCCTTTGCTTCCTAAAAATTTAATTCTGAATGCTTCTAGTTCTGCTGGATCTTGTGAGGAAAATCCCTGTGCTTCGCTAATATATTCTTTTATCTTGTCTATCATCAGTCTATTGGTAAAGGTGCAAAATTACGTATTTTTAGTGAAAAGTAAAACCTGGTTGAGTGATTCATTTTAAGTTGGGGCTAATTACGAATCACTCTTACTTAATTAATTCTCTTTCAAGGAAATAATTCACAATCGCCTCTTTCATTAACACCGATTGTTCTCCTGCTTTTAAGGGCGGTAATTCTTCTTTTACTTTGTAATGAGGCCAACCTTCGTCATCAAAAAATTCAAATTCGTAATAGCCATAAGGTTCTAGCAATCGGCAAATGGCAATGTGCATCAGATTGAGTTTTTCATCTTTCTTAAATTCGCGATGCAATTTTCCTAATTCTTGAATTCCTATTAAATAAATAATGGCATCCAGATCCAAATCTTCGCCTTGCGAAAACCGATCGGATAATATAACTACAAGCTGTTCCCAGCGTTCTTTCAATTGT
>CAYWFQ010000156.1:0-3543 GCA_964457505.1 uncultured Flavobacterium sp. | reverse complement strand
ACATAGCATTATCATAATGCGAATCGCTTTAGCCATTGTTTACATTTGGTTTGGTGCATTAAAAATAATCGGTATAAGCCCTGCAGGTGATCTAGTAGAGGAAACTGTTTTTTGGTTCAAGCCGGAAATTTTCATTCCAGTACTTGGACTGTGCGAAGTACTTATTGGATTAGGACTATTGATCAAACGATTAGTGCCGCTTACCATAGTCTTATTGTTGTTGCATATGATTGCTACTATTTTTCCATTATTTATTTTAACAGAGGCTTGTTTTGATGCATTTCCGTACCGTCCAACTTTAGTAGGTCAATACATCATCAAAAATTTGGTTTTAGTTGCTGGTGCTTTGGTTATTGCAGGAAAACACAATAGTAATTATTGTGTGAAATAAAATTTATAGTTTAAGAAATGAGAAAAAGCTATAGCATCATTTTGTGTTTTTTAATATGTATTCCTCTTTTACAGGCACAACAAAACTCAACCGATACAGGCAAAATAAATAATTTGAAAACCGTTAAGGTGGAGAACAAAGCAAAAAAAGACATTGCCCACCTACAACCCGTTATGGGTACTTACATTTTTGCTGGAAAAAAGAATGAAGTGATTGAACTAACTCAAAAAAACATCGCTTTATCAGAAAAATATGGTAGACAACTATTTGCCAAAATTCCTGGCGTATTTGTTTATGACATGGATGGAACTGGGAACCAACTCAATATCGCAACACGCGGACTAGATCCACACCGTAGTTGGGAATTCAATATTCGAAAAGATGGTGTGATTACCAACACAGATATGTATGGTTACCCAGCAAGTCACTACAATATTCCAATGGAAGCAGTAGAACGTATTGAGCTTGTTAGAGGAACAGGTTCGTTACAATATGGCGCTCAATTTGGTGGTATGATCAATTATGTCAGTAAACAACCCGACTCAACAAAAGTCGTTGCAATTGAAAGTATTAATACTTTTGGATCCTATGGTTTGCTGAGTACTTATAATGCAATTTCGGGTAAAATTGGAAAAATAAGATATGCTTCTTGGTTCAATAAGAAAAGTGTTGATGGCTATAGAAAAAATAGTAATTCTGATTTTAATGCAGAAGCGATTTCATTATTTTATGATGCCTCAAAAACATTACATTTCAAATTAGAATGGACTCATTCTAATTATGTAACTCAATTAGCAGGACCCCTTACGGATGCCATGTTTAATGCCAATCCAAAACAAGCTACACGATCAAGAAATTACTACAATCCAAACATTCATATACCTTCCTTAAATATCAACTGGAAAATAAATCCTTCAACCGAAATACAATTAACTTCTTCAGCAGTTTTAGGAAAACGCAATAGTGTGTTGTTTGACAAACCAGCAACTACAAATGATGCTATTGTATCCTCTACCCTTCAATATAACAATCGTCAAGTTGACATTGATCAATTTAAAAGTTTTACAACTGAACTAAGAGCCATTCATTTCTATTCATTATTTGGAAAAAAACACACTTTTGTATCCGGAATTCAATGGATGAAAAATGATTTACACCGTCAACAGTTAGGAAAAGGAACTACAGGAAGTGACTTTGATTTGTCTCTTGTGGAGCCGGGATGGGGAAGAGATTTGCATTTTAAAACAGACAATACAGCTTTGTTTTTCGAAAACAGAATTGTTTTATCTAATGAATTATCCATTAATGCTGGAGGCCGTATGGAAATTGGGAAAACGAATTTGACGGGTACAACAACCTATTATTTGGATTCAGAATTGCCCAATACAATCCAACATCATTTTCCGATTTTTGGTGTTAGTATGCAATATGACCTCAATGAGTACAACAATTTTTATGGAGGTATATCCCAAGCTTACCGACCGGTAATTCTTAAAGATATCATTCCGGCTTCGGTGTATGAAGTCACAGATAAAAATCTTAAAGATGCTTTTGGTTACAACGCTGAAATAGGATTTAGAGGCAAGGAACAGTCATTTAGATGGGATGTTACAGGGTTTTATCTTCGTTATAATAACCGATTGGGAACAATTGCACAAACTACTACAAACGGTCAATTACAAGTTGTTAGAACAAATATTGGTAATTCTCATAATAAAGGAATTGAGCTCTTCGTTCAAAAGGATTTCAGTATTGGAAATCAATCTCAATTATCGATTTTCAACTCAACATCATACATAAATGCCAATTATTTTGACGCAACAATTCGCTCCAATAACTTAAATATAAAAATAAATGGAAATACTGTTGAAAGTGTGCCAAAATGGATCAGTAGAAATGGGGTAAGCTATAAAACTACTTTGGGAAGTATATCCATTTTATATAGTTATACAGCTTCTAGTTTTGCAGACGCTTTAAATTCAATTACTCCAAACGCAACAGCTTCAAGTGGTATAGTTCCTTCGTACCAATTAATAGATTTGAATCTAACAATTCCCATTTCCAATACCATTAAATTTCAGTTAAATACCAATAATGTTTTCGACAAACAGTATTTTACTAAAAGGCCTCAGTTTTATCCCGGCCCTGGAATATGGCCTTCAGATGGGAGAACCGTATCCTGTTCTATAAGTTTAAAATTCCAATAAAAACAAAAAAGCCTAACATTAGTTAGGCTTTTTTTATGAATCTTAATTCGTATTAGTCAGCTAATAGAATTACTTTATTGTCTTTCATTTCGATCGTTCCTGACTCTACTGATAATGTATACAATTGGTCATTTACTTTCGTTAATTTAGATGCTGCTTCTTTAGAAAGATTAAAACTTGGCGCTGCAATTTTCACAGTCCCTTTTTTAAGCAAAGAAACAATTTGCGCGTGATTATTCAAGATTTGAAAATCTCCATCAACACCTGGAAGGTATAATGAAGTAATCTCTCCTGAAAATAACTTTGCCTCTGGCGATACTATTTCTAAAATCATTTTTTTAGTGATTAGTAATTAGTGACTAGTAATTAGCATTATCAAAATAATCCTAACACTAACAACTAATTGATTATGCTTCTGCCAACATTTTCTCTCCTGCTTCAATAGCTTGCTCAATTGTTCCTTTAAGGTTGAAAGCAGCTTCTGGCAAGTGATCTAATTCACCATCAATGATCATGTTAAATCCTTTGATAGTATCTTTAATATCAACTAATACCCCTGGAATTCCAGTAAATTGCTCAGCAACGTGGAATGGTTGAGATAAGAAACGTTGTACACGACGTGCTCTAGATACAGATAGTTTGTCTTCTTCAGACAACTCTTCCATACCAAGGATTGCGATGATATCTTGTAATTGTTTGTATTTTTGAAGAATTTCTTTTACTCTTTGTGCACAATCATAATGCTCATCACCTAAAATTTGTGGCGTCAAAATTCTTGAAGTAGAATCCAATGGATCCACCGCAGGATAAATACCTAACTCAGCAATTTTACGAGACAATACAGTTGTTGCATCTAAGTGGGCAAATGTTGTTGCTGGCGCCGGGTCAGTTAAGTCATCCGCAGGAACGTAAACCGCTTGTACAGAAATACAAACAATTACAAGA
>CAYWFQ010000155.1:0-3562 GCA_964457505.1 uncultured Flavobacterium sp. | reverse complement strand
TGGAAATAGCAAGACAAGATAAAGAATCTGTTGATAAAGCAAATCAAAGAAATGAAAGCTTCTATTGAACACAAAAAAGAGGTGATTGCTAATTCTAAAGAAAAATTAGAATCAAAATCAACTCACTTGAAACACAAAAAATCAGAATTGGATGCTATTATGGCTGAAACTCAGAAAGAAGAAGAATTTCTTTCTCAAAAATCAGCTGAGTATGAAGCACAAATCGAAGAGCGTTTGTTAACTGCTTACAAAAGAATCAGAAGCAGCGTTCGTAACGGTTTAGCGGTTGTTTCTATCGAAAGAGGTGCATCTGCAGGATCTTTCTTTACAATTCCACCACAAACACAAGTGGAAATTGCTTCAAGAAAGAAAATCATCACTGATGAACACTCTGGAAGAATTTTGGTTGATAGTACATTAGCCGAGGAAGAAAGAGAAAAAATGGAAAAATTATTTTCTAAATTTTAAATACTTTAAGTCCCGATGCAAATCGGGACTTTTTTATTATGAAACGATTCCTTTTCTTCATCACAACCAAATCCTACGGAGCCTACATCAACCTACTGTGTTTTATTGCTCCAAAAAAAGCAACACTGCTGGCTTTCTCTTTGTTTAGTCATCCCCGTAAAGGAAAACTAAACAGTAACCAACTTCCTCCCTTTTTGGCTGAAGCCAAAAAAGAAACTTTTGACAACAATGGCTTACAGTTCCAAACCTACCGTTGGGAAGGCGATGAAAAAATCATTTTTCTTTTACACGGTTGGGAAAGCAATACCATGCGTTGGAAAAAATTACTTCCGCATCTTACCGCAACAGGTCATACTATCATAGCGATTGATGCACCCGCTCACGGATTATCAGAAGGAAAAGAGTTTAACGTGATACGCTATGCAGCAAGTATCGATAGTGTAGCCAAAAAGTACAGCCCCAATTATATTATTGGGCATTCCATTGGAGGAAAAGCAAGCTTGTATTACCAAGCAACCTACAACAACCCATCGGTTGAAAAAATGGTGCTTTTGGGCGCACCTTCTGATTACGCCATTATATTCAAGAATTATGTTCGTTTATTGCGTTTGAATAGCCGAATGGAAAAATTGATTCACCAACATTATTGGGAGCGATTCCAAATTAAAGTAGCCGATTTTTCTGCACAACAGTATGCGCATTCTATTGCAGCAAAAGGCCTTTTATTTCATGACCTGGACGATACAGTAGTATTGTATGACGAAAGCCAAAAAATAAATCACTATTGGAAAGCTTCTGTTTTAGAAACTACCAAAGGATTAGGACACAGTTTGCAAAACAAAGCCGTGTACAAAAAAATAGTTGACTTCCTATTACAATAAAACTATACTGATTTCAATATTTATATTGCAATAGTAATTTTATTTAAAACTCATACAACCTTTCCTCCTCCATTCTCGTCTATTACTATAGCAACTAATTTATAAATTGAAATTATAATTTAGAAAATTGTAAATGAAAGTAATTCCAATACATCAAGAAGAAAAAAAAATCATTGATTTAGCCATCGATAATAATCGGCAGGCTCAAAAACAAATCTATGACCGATTTTCTCCAAAGATGTTGGGAGTATGCAGGAATTATATTAGTGACATTCATCATGCAGAAGACATAATGTTAACTGGCTTCATGAAGGTGTTTACTAATTTAAATAAGTTTGAACACAAGGGCAGTTTTGAAGGTTGGATTCGACGCATTATGATTTATGAGTGCATTGACTTCATTCGAGCTAAAAAAAATCAAATCATTCATCAAACTAATGATGATATTATAGTAAGCGAAAAAGAATCTGCCTATGAAATGGAAGATTTTTCAATAGATGATATTCAATACTTGATTGACAATTTACCTGATGGTTATAAAATGGTATTTAATTTATACGCTATTGAAGGATTTAAACATCATGAAATAGCAACAATGCTCAAAATAAGCGAAGGAACATCAAAGTCACAATTATCGCACGCACGAAAGTTGCTACAACACCAACTATTTGAATTAAAAAAGAAACTCAATGGAACTACATAAAATAGAGAATCAAATCAAAGAGAAGTTGAATGACCGAACCATTCAGCCATCCGCTCCCAATTGGGATCGATTAGACGCAATGTTAAATAGTTCGGAGAAAGAAAAGGAAAAGGTAAAACCAAATTACAACTGGTTGGTTGTAGCTGCTTCCATAGTTGTGTTAGTCGGATTTGGAATTCTATACACTAACTCGCCTACTCCAAGTGCTCCAACTGAGGCTTCAATTCAAGTTGCAAGCGTCCTTAATCCAAAAAATGATAGTGTAACAACAACTACAGTCAAAACAATTATAGTCAAAAAACAATCAACACCTGTGGTTCAAAATAATGTAGTTGCTACAACTAAGATGCTAAAAGAAACACAAGAGTTGGAAACCAATCAAAAAATAGTTACTCAAGAAATAGTAAGTAATTCACCAACAACTAATCCCACAACTTACAAATACATCAGTCCGGAGGCACTTTTAAACGAAATCCAAACAGGGCAAAAAGCGATTAGTCCTAATAGAAATACTATTTCAAAAAATAAAATAAAAATAAATGCCGCTGCACTACTTACCGGGGTTGAAAAAGAATTAGACAGTGTGTATCGCGAAACTAGACTAGACAAAATAAACAGAAACTTTAATAAAATTAAAACAGTCATAGCTAATAGAAATTTCGAATAAATCAAAATCTTACATTAATTAAAAATTAAATCATCATGCAAAAAATTATAATTTACACTGTTATACTTGTAGTGAGCTTATTAAGTAAAGTTGTAGCACAAGAAAAAACATTTGAAAAACAAGCAAAAGAAATTGCTTCAAATATTGAATTAATTACCAATAATGAAAAAAGTAACTTAAAAGTTGAAGTCGAAGCCATTGACCAACAAGTTAAAGAGGGAAAAATAACAACCGAAAAAGGAAAAGAACTTAAACAGAAAGCTGCAGAAGAATGCGCTAAAAATATTGAAATTAAAGTGGCAAATGAAGAGGCTAAATTAGCACAACTGGTACAAGATAAAGTAGATGGTAAATTTATAGTTTCTGAAGAAAAATTAAAAAAAGGAGGGACTACTATTATCCTGGGTAGTAACCGAAATGATTCAATAGGAAAAAATAATACAGAAATTAATCTCACTACAATGAAAGTTTATAGAGGTGAGCAAAATAAAATCGAACGCAAATCCAAAAGAACTACCTCACAATTTGTATTTGCTATGGGATTAAATAATGCCATTCCTGAAGATAGGAATTTAGAAAATTCAGATTTTAGGGTTTGGGGCTCTCATTTTTATGAATGGGGATTAACTTATAATACCCGACTGTTTAAAAATCATAATTTAGTACATGCAAAATATGGATTCTCTGTCATGTATAACAATTTACGTCCTACAGACAATCGTTATTTTGTGAAGAGTGGAAATCAAACCTATTTGGCAACTTCAAATTTTGATTTAGAAGAGTCTCGATTAAGAAATGTGTACTTAACTGCACCATTTCATTTAGAATTCGATTTTTCACCAA
>CAYWFQ010000154.1:0-3594 GCA_964457505.1 uncultured Flavobacterium sp. | reverse complement strand
TTTGATTATGCAAGAAGCTTCTTTTTCTAATTTTATAAGAACAGTATTTTATATATTGATGTTCTATTATCTTTTCAAATTCTTAGCGCGTTTATTTTTACCCATGTTGGTCAAAAAAGCAGTTGAAAAAGCGGGGGAAAATTTTCAAAAGCAACAACAATATGCTCAAGATGCTGCTTGGAAAAAAGCACAACATAATGATGAAATAATTTATAAGGAAACCGAATCTAAAAATCCTCGCGAAACCAAAAAAGTTGGGGATTATGTGGATTATGAAGAAATAGATTAAATTTGCCTCAGCCCACTTTTTTATTATATAACCAAACTACTTAGACATTGAAAAAACTCCATACGTTCTACCCTCATTTGCTTGCTATTGTTGGGTTTGTTTTGATTTCCTTGATTTATTTTTATCCTGTTTTACAAAGAAAACAAATCTTCCAATCCGATATAGCACAGTACACCGGAATGGCAAAAGAGCAAAATGATTTTCGTGCAACTACAAACTCAGAACCGTATTGGACTAATTCAGCTTTTGGAGGTATGCCAACCTATCAATTAGGTGCTAAATATCCACATGATTACATTGGTGCTTTAGATGATGCATTGCGTTTTTTACCTCGTCCCGCGGATTATTTATTTCTTTATTTCTTAGGATTTTATGGTTTATTATTGGTACTAAAAATTGATCCGCTAAAAGCATTTTTTGGTGCTATTGCGTTTGGTTTTTCTACCTATTTGATTATTATTTTAGGAGTTGGTCACAATTCCAAAGCCCACGCAATTGGCTATATGCCACTTGTAATTGCGGGATTTTTATTGGTGTTCCAAAGAAAATATGTTTGGGGAGGTTTGTTGACTTTGTTTGCAACGGCTTTAGAAATCAATGCCAATCACTTTCAAATGACCTATTATTTATTGATCTTTTTATTAATATTAGTTGGTTATTACACCTATCAATTTATCAAAGAAAAAGACTTTAAAGGAATAGGATATGTTTTTGGGACGCTTGCTATAGCAGGGATTTTTGCTATTGGTGCCAATGCAACTAATTTATTAGCAACTAAAGAATATACTGATTTTAGTATTAGAGGAAAAAGTGAGTTAACTTTTGATGCAGAAGGACAAACGAAAACAGAGAATACAGCTTTAAGCAGAAGTTACATTACTGAGTTTAGTTATGGAATTGCAGAAAGTTTCAATTTAATTGCACCTAGACTTTTTGGTGGTGGAAACAGTGAGATATTAAATGAAGATTCAAGTGTATATAATTATATGATTCAAGTTGGTGCATCTCCTGTAGAAGCAATACAATTTACTCAAAGTTATGGAAAAACTTATTGGGGGAAGCAACCTATAGTTGAAGCACCTGCGTACATCGGAATTGTAGTTTTTTTTCTTGCAACTCTTGGTTTGTATCATGATAAAAGAAAAATTAAATATGTTTTTCTTACGGGTGCAATTTTTTCATTAGTACTATCTTGGGGAAAAAATTTATCATTTGTAACTGATTTTTTTATTGATTATGTTCCGATGTATGATAAATTTAGAGCAGTGTCTTCAATTCAAGTCATTTTAGAGTTGTGTTTTCCGGTGTTAGCAATTTTAGGTTTATATTCATTTTTTAAAACTGAAAAAGAAACACAATGGTTTAGTTTATGGAAAACAACAGTAACAGTTTTAGGAATTCTAATTGGATTATTTTTATTAAAAGGAGTGTTTGATTTCTCTTCTGATATTGACCAACAATTATTGCAAATGTTCAATCAAGGAGAAGATAAATCATTTGGAGTTGGATTTGTTGACGCATTAGTTAAAGATAGAAAATCATTATATTCAGCAGATTTATTGCGATCTGCATTTTTTGTAATAATCACTTTTATTTGTCTTTATTTATATTCAAAAAATAAGTTGGCACACACAACAACTATAATTTCAGTTGGTTTATTTATGGTAGCTGATTTATTTTTTGTAGATAAAAACTATGTAAATAATGATGATTTTGTGGGCAAAAGAGAGGTGGAAGTCCCATTTCAGGCAACACCAGTCGATATTCAGATTTTGAAAGATACTTCTATATATAGAGTTTTGGATATCGGAGGTTATTTAACAGCAAAAGCTTCTTATTTTCATAAATCAATTGGAGGATATTCCGCAGTGCGACCACAACGTATGCAACAATTATTTGACTACCAAATTGCAAAAAATAATTTTGAAACTTTAAACTTTTTGAATGTAAAATACTTGATTCAAACGGATAAAGACGGAAAAGAATTTCCAATTGCAAATCCAGAAGCCAATGGTAATGCTTGGTTTGTGAGTCAAGTGAAACTTGTTCACTCTGCTGACGAAGAGATGAAAGCTTTGGATAAACTAGATTCTAAAAATGTTGCCGTAATCAATGTTAAAGAATTTGAGATTAAAAAGACAGCATTCAATAAAGACAGTTTAGCTTCAATTACTTTAGATTCGTATCAACCGAATGATTTGAAATATACTTCTGAAAATGCTAATGAAGGTTTGGCAGTTTTTTCTGAAATGTATTATAAAAATGGATGGAATGCCTACATAGATGGTAGAAAAGTGGATCATCTTCAAGCGAATTTTGTTTTGAGGGCATTACCAATACCAGCAGGAAAACACAGTATCGAGTTCAAATTTGAACCTCAAGTAGTGCAAACAGGAAGCACAATTACTTTGATAAGTTCAATTGGGATATTTTTCCTTTTGATTGGTGGGATTTATTTTGAAAGAAAAAAGTCAATTTAATAGTTGAAGTTAAATTTGTAAATTTGATTATTAATTTCAGTAAAAATGAAGGCAACCAAATTAAATCATGATCACCCCTCAAAAATGGAAGCCCGCCATATTGATGAGGTTAGAAATATGACACCGCAACAACGGTTTGAAAAAATGATGGCTATAATTGAACTTTCAAATATGCTGAAAAACGCAAAAAAAATATCAAATGTAATTAAATGAATAGCCAAATAATTGAAATATGGAAGTACTTCTCTTTGTGTAAAGTCAAATATTTGACCATTGGCGGATTTGCGGTTAATATTTATGGGTATGGAAGAAATACTGGAGATATTGATATATTTATAGAAGATTCATTGGATAATAGAAAAAACTTAAGAGAAGCATTAAAACAACTTGGTATTGGTGATTTTGAAAATATTAATACGATGCAGTTTATTCCGGGTTGGACAGATATTACTTTGAATTTTAATTTACGATTAGATATTATGACCTCTGTAAAAGGTTTAGAAAATAGTTCTTTTGAGCAGCTTTTGGAACAAGCTTATATTGTTGAGATTAATGAAACACCAGTTTACTTTTTAGATTACAATAATTTGATTAAAGCTAAGAAAGCTGCAAATCGTCCAAAAGACATTTTAGATATTGAAGAATTAGAAAAAATCAATCATAAATCTAATTAATAAATTTGGAACCAAAACAAAAAAAACTTTTAATCATCACGTATTATTGGCCGCCAGCAGGAGGACCAGGTGTGCAACGTTGGTTAAAGTTTGTCAAGTATTTGCCAGAATTTGATGTTCAACCGATTGTCTACGTCCCTGAGAATCCAAC
>CAYWFQ010000153.1:0-3615 GCA_964457505.1 uncultured Flavobacterium sp. | reverse complement strand
AATGCTCAGAGGCAGACCACCAACTCAACCGAAGAAGTACCTTTGTAATAGTAGGACAATAGACTACACGCATTATTTATTACCCTATAGAAATGCGGCTCATCTTAATTGACGAGTCGCTTTTTGTTTTTAGATAATTACGTATTCGCTATTGTAAATTTAGTTTGTAACTTTGTGCTTCTATGAATATGGATATGAAATACCTAGTTGTCATTTTTTGTTCTCTTTTTTTACTACTTTCTTCTTGTAAAGACGATACACAGCAGCGTGATGCCGAAAACAAAAAAGCGATTCAAAAAAAGGAAGTAATTTATAAAAACATCAGCAAAAGCTGGGATTTTTATGCAACTCCTATTAACACTACTTCTGAACAAAGTGTGTCTAGTTGGACCGAATTCCGTCAGTTTTTAGAGGAGTTGGGTCAAAAGCCTAAAAAAACTATTGGAGCATTCCAGAAAAAAGCAGCCGAACTTTCAAATAAAGTAATTTTGCTCAATAATAATATTCCATTTCAATTTCAACAACCGCAAATCAAAAGCCGAATAGGAACTTTAATTACTAAAGTTCGATTACTAGATTTATTCATTCATTTAGACAATATTCCAGATAAAAAAGTGATTCTTTTAGTGGGAGAAATCAATGCCGAGTTAGTTTCTTTACAAAGACAAATGGATAAAATCACAGAGAAAAGTAAAATCCCAGTGGAAGAAGGCGAAACGGATATGTTGAGAATGCTCGACACGACAAGAGCCATTTCTACGACTCCAATGCCAACTCCTTTAAATAAACCAAACCTTTCACGCGTTGAGTAAAACAGTCTATTCTATTTACGATAACTCGCCTAAAACAGGACAAATATCGGCTCAATTAGCACAAAATCAAACTCAAAAGGTACAACTTTCAGGTTTGGTTGGATCTTCGATTTCCTTTGTAATTCGGTCCCTTTTTAAAAAGACAGAATTACCTTTTTTATTGATTCTAAACGATAAAGAGGAAGCGGCCTATTATTTGAATGATTTGGAACAAATGATTGGCGACCAAGACGTATTGTTTTATCCGGCTTCGTTTCGCCGTCCGTATCATATCGAGGAAACCGACAATGCCAATGTTTTGCTTCGTTCAGAAGTGCTGAATCGCATTAATTCACGAAAAAAACCAGCTATAATTGTCAGTTATCCCGAAGCCCTTTTTGAAAAAGTAGTGACTCGAAAAGAGTTAGACAAAAACACTTTAAAAGTGGCTATTGGTGACCAAATTTCAATTGATTTTATCAATGAAGTGTTGTTTGAATACGAGTTCAAAAGAGTAGATTTTATAACTGAACCTGGCGAATTTTCGGTTCGTGGAGGAATTGTTGATGTGTTTTCATTTTCGAATGATAATCCGTACCGAATAGAGTTTTTTGGAAACGAAGTGGATAGTATTCGAACCTTTGATGTAGCTACCCAATTGTCATTGGAACAAAAAAAGAAAATTTCGATTATTCCTAATGTTGAAAATCAATTTTTTCAGGAAAACCGAGAAAGTTTTTTAGATTATATTTCAGAAAAAACCGTAGTTTTTATTCAGAATACGGAGGGTTTGCTTAGTCAGTTAGACAAACAATTTGCCAAAGCCGAAGAAGCTTTTGACAAACTTTCCAAAGACATCAAACACGCTACGCCAGAGCAATTATTCTTGAATCAAGAACAGTTTGTAAAACGAGCGCTGGATTTTTCGGTAGTCGAATTGGCTTCCAAAGCCATTTTTAAAACAACTAAAAAGTTCGAATTTCATACGCAACCGCAACCGTCGTTTAACAAACAATTTGATTTGTTGTTGAACAATTTGAACGACAATCATTTCAATGGATACAAAAACTATTTGTTCTGTTCGAATGAAAATCAAGCCAAGCGTTTTCATGATATTTTCGAAACTTTAGACGAGGCCAATTCGGAGAATATTCGAAAGCAATACAACACTATAGTGCTGCCTTTATATCAAGGATTTATCGACGAAGAAAACCAAATTACTTGCTATACCGATCATCAAATTTTTGAACGCTACCATAAATTCAGTATTAAAAATGGGTATTCGAAAAAACAGAATATCACTTTAAAAGAGCTGACTTCGCTTTCGGTAGGCGATTATGTAACGCATATTGACCACGGAATTGGAAAATTCGGAGGCTTGCAAAAAATTCAGGTCGAAGGAAAAACGCAAGAAGCCATTAAATTGGTCTATGCTGATAATGATATTGTGTATGTGAGCATTCACTCTTTGCACAAAATTTCAAGATACAATGGCAAAGACGGAACGCCTCCTAAAATTTACAAATTAGGGTCGAATGCTTGGAAAGTTTTAAAGCAAAAAACCAAAGCTCGCGTCAAACATATTGCGTTCAATTTGATTCAGTTGTATGCTAAAAGACGTTTGGAAAAGGGTTTCCAATATGCACCCGATAGTTATTTGCAAAATGAATTAGAAAGTTCATTTATTTACGAAGATACGCCAGACCAAATCAAATCGACACAGGAAGTAAAAGCCGATATGGAAAGCGATCGTCCTATGGATCGACTAGTTTGTGGTGATGTAGGTTTTGGAAAAACAGAGGTGGCTATTCGTGCAGCGTTTAAGGCGGTGGATAATAGTAAGCAAGTTGCTGTTTTGGTCCCTACCACTATTTTGGCATACCAACATTACCGTACTTTTTCGGAACGATTGAAAGACATGCCGGTTTCGGTAGGGTACTTGAATCGTTTTAGAACTGCCAAACAAAAAGCTGAAACCCTCAAGCAATTGGCCGAAGGAAAATTAGATATCGTCATTGGAACGCACCAATTGGTCAACAAAAATGTCGTTTTCAAAGACCTTGGACTGTTGATTGTTGACGAAGAACAAAAATTTGGGGTGAATGTCAAAGACAAACTGAAAACGATTGCAGCCAATGTAGATACTTTGACTTTAACGGCTACGCCAATTCCAAGAACTTTGCAGTTTTCGTTAATGGCAGCCCGAGATTTATCAGTAATTACCACACCACCGCCCAATCGTTATCCTATTGAAACGAATGTAGTTGGGTTTAGCGAAGAAGTAATTCGCGATGCGATTTCGTATGAAATTCAGCGTAACGGACAAGTGTTTTTTATCAATAATCGTATTGAAAACATCAAAGAAATTGCTGGAATGATTCAGCGATTAGTACCCAATGCCCGAGTGGGAATTGGCCATGGCCAAATGGAAGGCGCTAAACTCGAAGAGCTGATGTTGGCTTTTATGAATGGCGAATTTGATGTTTTGGTAGCCACAACTATTATCGAAAGTGGATTGGATGTGCCAAATGCCAACACGATTTTCATCAATAATGCCAATAATTTTGGACTGTCTGATTTGCATCAAATGCGAGGTAGAGTAGGGCGAAGTAACAAAAAAGCGTTTTGTTATTTCATTTGTCCGCCGTATTCGGCAATGACGGATGATGCCCGCAAACGAATTCAGGCTTTGGAACAATTTAGCGAATTAGGAAGTGGATTTAATATTGCCATGAAGGATTTGGAAATTCGTGGCGCAGGCGATTTGTTAGGTGGAGAACAAAGTGGTTTTATCAACGAAATTGGTTTTGATACTTATCAAAAA
>CAYWFQ010000152.1:0-3630 GCA_964457505.1 uncultured Flavobacterium sp. | reverse complement strand
GAAATACTTTCGTATCCGTTGACCACACTCCCCGCTCCTTTGGTAATTTGGATACTTTCTACCCAAGTACCAGGTGTAAATGACAAACCATACGCTTGCGAAGCACCCCGAACCGAAGGAATATTTTCTTCGGCAATTAGCAAATATGGACTAGTCAAACCCAACATTTTGATTTGTTTGGTTCCGGTTAGTGCATCCGAGAAATTCACATCAATTGATGGATTGGTTTCAAAACTTTCCGCCAAATTACAACAAGCGGCTTTGAGCAATTCTTTACTGGTAACCAAAGTAGTATTACCTGTAACTGTAAACGACTTCTGAAGTCCTTTACGCTTTTTGACAATTTTTACTTCTTCCAACTTTTGCTGAGCAAAAACAGGAACGGCAATTAAAAAAAGCACAAAAAACAAGATTGATTTTTGCATTTAATATGATTTTAATGTTTAAAAAATAAACTTCAAGTCATATAAAGACTTGACTTTTAAAAACAATAAAAATCAGGCGTAGAAAATAAATTGGTGGTACAACTTAAAGAGTGGCGGCGCATGCGCATCACAATAATAAGTCGAAATCGCTTGGGATATAAAAGTAGCTTGAGTGGTAACTATTTCCTTTTTGATTTCAGGAACTAGATAAGCTATATAAGGCGCAAATGAATAGGCTTTCAGAGTCGCATCGTCTGATTTTTTTTGAAAATGAACCGTTTTGTTTTTACAACAGGAGTCTTTGGCAATCACTTTTTTGGCGCAACAACCCTTTTCAGAACTAACTCTATTGTCGTGCGTTCGAACAGATACAGTTGCTATTTTCCCACCACAATAATGCACGTTAAATGCTAAACCAATATTGGAAACCAATAGTAGTAACGCTAAACATAAACCGATGCATTTCTTGTAATCCATACTGCAAATTTAATTAACAATTTAGCTTTTCGAATTAAAATAGTGTTAATGTTAGTCTAATTTAATTAGTACCGTATAATTACAATTCTAGTATACAATTAATTTATACTTTTGTATTAAAATCAAAGCCATGACATTTCAAGAATTACAACCGAAAGTTTCAGCAATCATTTCAAATAACCAACCTTCAAGAGACGAAAAACTACTAGCTATTTGTCAATTACTAAACGAAAATGTAACGCATTACAATTGGGTAGGTTTTTATTTTGCCAATCATGAAAACAAAACATTGCATTTAGGGCCTTATGTTGGCGCTCCAACCGACCACACGGTAATTCCTTTTGGAAAAGGTATTTGCGGTCAAGTAGCCGAATCCAATGCTAACTTTGTAGTGCCAGATGTTGCTGCTCAAGACAATTATATTGCGTGCAGTTTTACCGTGAAATCAGAAATTGTGGTACCACTATTTGTCAACGGAATCAATATTGGGCAAATTGATATTGACAGTCATGTTTTAGATCCTTTTACTGCTGAAGACGAACGCTTTTTAGAGTTTGTAAATAGTGAAATAGCTACCTTATATTAATTTAATTATTTGTCCCATGAAATTCCAAATCACGATTATTTTAATATTTTTTTCTTCTCTATTTGGCTTTAGCCAAATAGGGCCAAATGACGATGCCGTTTTTTTAGATTCTTTAAACAATATTGGAACTGAAGAAAATTATAAATTCATACGAGTTATTAAAGATTTTGCAGAGGAGAAAGAACTTTATGATGTAGCTTTTTACAGCCGATCTGGAAAAATAGAGAGACGAGCACAAACAACTAATAAGTTTTTCATGGCTTTTGAGGGACCTTGTGTGTACTACTATGAAAACGGTAACCGAAAAAAAATGGAAACCTATTCCGATAAAAAAATAAACGGTAAACAATATGAGTGGTACGAAAATGGTTCGATCAAACTAGAAAGCGAAGTTGTACACGATAAAAAAACAAATAATTCAACTACCAAAATTATTCATTATTGGAATGCAAATAATGAACAAAAAGTAATCGATGGTGAAGGTGAATATGAAGAAATTGAAGGTATCCCAAATTCCAATAATGCTAAGTTGAGTGTCAAATCAAATGGTAAAATAAAAAACTATAGTAAAGACGGGACATGGACGGGTGAATCAAAAAATCCTAAATTCCGTTACATAGAGCAATTTGAAAATGGGAAATTGATATCCGGTAAACGAATCGATTCTACGGGTGTGACAATTTCATATAATGAAGTTTTTCAGCGCCCCAAGCCCAAAAATGGGATAGATGATTTTTATCGTTTTGTGGGCCAAAATTTCAATCCTCCTTTAGTTCAGGGTTTAAAAGGAGTTATATTAGCCACTTTTATTGTAGATAAAGATGGTAAACCAGCTGATATCAAAATAATACGAGACCTTGGTTATGGCACTGGCGCCGAAGCTATAAGAGTGATTAGAAAATTTGACCAATGGGTTCCAGGGCTTTTCAAAGGAGAACCCGTACGAGTAATGTATTCGCTCCCTATTACCATTCAATCCAGTTATTGATTTAAAAACAAAATTCATTTATTTTGAATTTTTCAATATTTAAAAATCCCAGCCCCATGAAAAAGCAATTCATTACTTTTTTTATATTATTTATTTCATTTTTAGGACACAGTCAGTTGAATTCTAATGACCAAGTAATTTATTTAGACTCTCTAAAACGATTGGGAAATGTAGAAAACTACAAATACATTAGGGTAACAAAAGAATATATGCTAAATAAACGTCTATATGACGTGGCTATTTACTATAAATCAGGTAAACAAGAAATGAGAGGGACTACAAGCAATAAAAACAGCTTTATACTAGAAGGTTCTTGCATTTACTATTACGAAAATGGATATAAAAAGAAAATCGCTAATTATACTAAAAACCAATTAAATGGAAAACAATTTGAATGGTATGAAAATGGAAATATCAAATCGGAAATAGAAATTATTCAAGATAAAAAAAAGAAAACTGAAACGACCAGAATTTTACAATTTTGGGATGAAAATAAAGTTCAAAAAGTAATTGACGGCGAGGGAGAGTATGTAGAAGAAGATGAAAACGGAGTTGTTTCAAAAGGTATTGTAAAAAACTATCTTAAAGAAGGTTCTTGGAGTGGAGGTTCTCATGAACCTACATTAAATTTTATCGAATATTACTCAATGGGGAAACTAATCTCCGGAATAAGTACAGATTCATTTCAGAAACAGTATAATTATACTCAAATTCGAATAAATGCTACTCCCAAAAAAGGACTATCAGACTTTTATAACTACATCCGAAATTCCATGAAGATACCTGATCAAATTAATGGAACTTTAAAAGGCATTGTCTATTTATCATTTGTAATAGATACAAACGGAGAAATACAAGATATTACACCTTTAAATAAAGATGAATTTGGTGTGAGTAATAATGCTGTAAAATTAATCTCTGAATACAACGAATGGCTTCCCTCTTATTTTAGAGGCATTCCCATTAAAACTGGATTTACTATACCTATTACCCTGCAATAAATTATTTTTTAGAATTCTTTCCCATTTTTAATTCGTTTTTTTTAAAAATATATATTACTTTTGCAACCGTTATATAATAGCTATATAACATACATAAGAATCATTTAAATAATATTGGAATGTATTTAACTAAAGAAATTAAAGAAGAAATCT
>CAYWFQ010000151.1:0-3833 GCA_964457505.1 uncultured Flavobacterium sp. | reverse complement strand
AATTAGCTGATTTACTAGATGCCAATTTTGAATCAGCAGTAGAGAAAATATACCACTCTAAGGGACGATTAGTCGTTACAGGTATTGGAAAAAGCGCTATCATTGCTCAAAAAATGGTGGCTAGTTTCAATTCGACTGGAACACCCTCACTTTTTTTACACGCTGCCGAAGCAATCCATGGCGACTTAGGAATGCTACAAAAGGATGATGTAGTTATCTGCATTTCTAAAAGCGGAAATAGTCCTGAAATCAAAGTTTTGGTTCCTTTATTGAAACGTTTTGATAATTTGTTGATTGCTATAACTGGAAATATGAGCTCTTTTTTAGCGCAAGGATCTGACTTAGTACTAAACACAACGGTAGATAATGAATCCTGCCCTAACAATTTAGCCCCTACAAATAGCACCACTGCGCAATTAGTAATGGGCGACGCTTTAGCAGTTTGCTTAATGGAAATGCGTAATTTTAAAGCCGAAGATTTTGCCGTCTATCATCCAGGTGGCGCCTTAGGGAAAAAATTATTACTGCGCGTCAAAGACATGCTAGAAAACTCCATGAAACCGATGGTTGATCCAGATGCATCCATCAAAAAAGTGATTTTTGAAATTTCAGAAAAACGCTTAGGAGTTACAGCTGTAGTAGACGACAACAAAGTAATCGGAATTATTACCGATGGTGATATCCGACGCATGTTAAACGAAAGAGATAGCTTTGCTGATCTAACTGCCAAAGATATCATGACCAAAAACCCAAAGACCACTCATTCAGAAGCGATGGTAATTGACGCTTTCCATTTGATGGAAAATTTTAAAATTACCCAATTAATTGTGGTGGACGATTCAGAATTTAAAGGCGTATTGCACTTACACGATATTTTAAAAGAAGGAATTATATAATGGCAAAGAAAGATTTGAACGAAATGTCTTTTTTAGATCATCTCGAAGAATTAAGATGGTTACTAGTTAAAAGCACTATTGCCATAATTGTAATGGCTACAGTCACTTTTTTTGTAAGCGATTTTATATTTAATGATTTAATTTTTGGTCCAACCAAAGCAGATTTTATTACGTATCGTTGGTTTTGTGACTTATCGCATCAATTAGGATTTGCCGATAGCATTTGCGTTACTGACATGTCTTTTATTATCCAAAATACCAATATGGAAGGCCAAATCAATATTCTGGTTTGGACTTGTATCACGGCGGGATTCATTTTAGCGTTTCCATTTATTCTTTGGCAAATATGGCAATTCATTAGCCCAGCCTTATATGAAAAAGAGAGAAAACACGCCAAATTATTTGTATTCACCTCATCTATTCTTTTCTTTTTAGGGGTGTTATTTGGTTATTTTGTAATAGTACCCATGTCGGTCAACTTTTTCGCAACATTCACAGTTAGTGATGTAATCAAAAACCAGTTCAGCGTTGATTCCTATATTGGCATGTTAAAAACCAGTGTGATTGCGTGTGGATTGTTTTTTGAATTGCCCATCATTATTTACTTTTTAACTAAATTAGGTTTGGTTACTCCAACCTTTTTAAGAAAATACTGGAAATATGCTGTCATTGTAATCCTTATTGTTGCAGCAATTGTAACCCCTCCAGATGTAGTGAGCCAAATTATTGTAACCATTCCGATGTTATTAATCTACGAAGCAAGTATTTTAATTTCAAAAATAGTAGTTCGAAATAAAAACAAAGAAAATGTCTGATATCGTTCAAGAATTCAACGACTACCGTTCTAAAATGAACGAAAAGTTATTAGCTGACAATAACAAAATTGTCAAACGTATTTTTAATTTAGACACCAATGCCTATGCCGAAGGTGCTTTGGATGTAAAAACCAAAGAACTGCTAGGACTAGTTGCTTCAGCGGTGTTGCGTTGTGATGACTGTGTGAAATACCATCTAGAAACAAGCTACAAAGAAGGCGTGACCAAAGAAGAAATGATGGAAGCTATGGGAATTGCTACATTAGTGGGCGGAACCATTGTAGTACCTCATTTACGTAGAGCCTACGAATTCTGGGAAGCTTTGGAAAATAATTAATTTAACAATGAATCAATTCAATAATTAATCAATTGTTACATTTATTAATTGATTCATTTACACATTAAATCATGATATTAAGAGCAGATAATCTAATCAAAACCTATAAAGGCCGTAGTGTTGTAAAAGGAATTTCGGTGGAAGTAAACCAAGGAGAAATCGTGGGACTTTTAGGACCCAATGGAGCGGGCAAAACGACCTCTTTCTATATGATTGTTGGTTTAGTGAAACCCAATTCAGGTTCTATTCACTTGGACAATTTGGACATCACGGATTATCCTATGTACAAAAGAGCGCAAGCAGGAATTGGTTATTTGGCTCAAGAAGCCTCTGTTTTTAGAAAATTGAGTATCGAAGACAATATATTAAGTGTATTGCAATTGACCAACTTATCCAAGGCGGAACAAGAAGCCAAAATGGAAAGTTTGATTGCAGAATTCAGCTTGGAACACATCCGAACTAACCGAGGAGATTTACTTTCAGGAGGAGAAAGACGTCGAACTGAAATTGCCCGTTGTTTAGCCACCGACCCAAAATTTATTTTATTGGACGAACCTTTTGCAGGAGTGGATCCTGTTGCGGTAGAGGACATTCAGCGCATTGTAGCACAGTTGAAAAATAAAAATATTGGTATCTTAATTACCGACCATAACGTACAAGAAACTTTAGCGATTACCGATAAAACCTATTTGATGTTTGAAGGCGGAATCTTAAAAGCAGGTGTTCCGGAAGAATTAGTGGAAGACGAAATGGTACGCCGTGTCTATTTGGGACAAAACTTCGAATTGAGAAAGAAGAAATTAGAATTCTAAGGATTTACAATGGAATCCAAAGAAAAACCAAGCAAAGAAACCTTAGACAAATGGCACAAAGATCCCAATAATTGGAAGTTGGGCTGCTTGTATTACAACAAAGAAGACCAACGTTTACTCCCTCCAAAACGCATTGAATGGATGGGTTGGACAGTCAACTTTGCCAATTTTAAATCCGTTTTGCTATTGGTACTGATACTTGTTTTTTGCTTACTAATCATTCTTTATGCCGAATCGATAAAGTAATTAAGCCAAACGATTCATTTTTGAAAATGCATTATTCGCTACTGAAAGTAACACATACAATACAATCACTAAAGGTATTCCTAAGTACTGAAAAAACACTAGCAATAAGAGTGATGCTCCTAAAAAACTAAATTGAAGTGCATTCCCTTTCCAACTAAATTTCTTGATTTTTAAAGAAAATAACGGAATTTCAGCATTGAGCATGTATACACTCAAAAGCGTTATTACCAATAAAATCCAAGGACTTGTTAACAACTCTAAAATGAAAAAAGAGTTAGAAAATTCGATTACCAAAGGCAAACTTAAAATAAATAAGGCATTTGCTGGTGTTGGTAAACCAATAAACGAATCGGTTTGGCGCGTATCAATATTAAAATTAGCCAGACGATAGCACGATCCCAAAGTAATCAAAAATCCTAAAAACGGCCACGGCTCTGTTGCCCAGCCCCATTGCGGGAAAGAACTCGAACTACTCATTAATTGATACATAACTATACCAGGTACAACCCCACTCGTCACCATATCAGCTAAGGAATCCAATTGTAATCCAAGTGGACTTGACACTTGAAACAAACGCGCAAAAAAGCCATCAAAAAAATCTAAAAAGATACCTAAACTTACCCAGTAAAAAGCCATTTCAAAATCGTTGTTCAAGGCAAATACCATAGCAATGCAGCCACAAAGAAGATTCAGCAATGTAATGGCATTAGGCAGGTGTTTTTGTATA
>CAYWFQ010000150.1:0-3980 GCA_964457505.1 uncultured Flavobacterium sp. | reverse complement strand
TCCTCCAAAAAGCGCTGTAATTCCTCCGTCTCCTGTTTTAGTATATATTTTCATTATTTAAAATAGAGATTAAATTGCGTTTTAAATTACGTAAAAAACGTGCACCTATTAAAAGAAAAAACAAAGACTGCATTAAGTCAGTCTTTGTTTTTTTGTTACTTATTTAGTATCCGAAAAGTTCTTCTAAAGAAATCTTCTTTACCTCTCCTAATTTTTTCAATTCCTCCATAGGTACTTTCTTTTCAGAAGCTACAATTGCATAGGTATATGATTTTCCTGATAGATTTTGACTGTGAAAATTTTTGAGGTCCGTCATTGAAATAGCATCAACATTGCTGTATAATTTCTTTCTTGGATCTTCATTTAGTCCTAATTGTTTAGACGACAAATAATTGTAGATAATATTATCTTGTGTAATCCTTTCGGTTTGAATGTCTTTTTTGACTTGAGTTTTTGCAAGTTCGAGGTTAACAGTTAGTTCAGGTAATGTAGTTAATAGCTCGTTCATTGCCATAGTTGCGTCATTAAATTTATCGGCTTGGCTGCCTACGTAACCTAACATATAGTAATCATCCTCTTGTTTTTGAGGGTTTATGTAATATCCATAAGTACTGTAAGCAAGTGCTTTACTTTCTCGTATGGTTTGAAATACAATAGACCCCATTCCACCTCCAAAATAATTATTAAAAACATTCACTAGTGGACTTTTTGTTTCATCGTATCTTTCTGTGTTTCGAATCCAACGGGTTTCAGCTTGAACCATATCATAATCAGTAAACAAAACTTCGTTTTTAGTTTGCTGAATTTGTTTGAATGATTTAGCTACCGGTGGAACCGCAAAACTAGTAGGCACTTTGTGTACTAAACTTAACTTAGAAACTAATGTTTTTAAAGGTGTTGGACCGTAATAAATAATCGTTTGCTCATAGTTATTCAGGTTTTTTATGCGATCCATTAGTTCTTGTGATGGCATGGCAGTGATTTCTGAATCGCTAAGTGTATTGTTAAACTTGTTTTTCGCACCATACATTGCATAACTAGTTAATCCGTTTAGGATTGCGCCTTTATTAGCTTTACTATCTTTTCTGGTTTTAGTAATTCTAGATTTTAAAGCTTTGAGTGCTGCTTCGTCAGGCTTGACGTTTGCAATAACTTCCTCGTATAATTTTATCGCTTTTTCAAAGTTTTCTTGAAGTCCTTCGATGTTGACAGTTGTATATTCCTCTGCAGTACTAACGCTAAAGTTGCAAGCGATTTTATAAAATGCTTTCGAAATTTGCTCCGCAGTCATCGTATCAGTGCCTAAAAACTGAATGTATTGTGAGGCAATTGATTGTTTTAAATCATTCAATGAACCAATTTTATAACGGTAACGCAAGCGAAAAATTTCATTGTCTTTATTAGCAACATACAACACCTCTGCTTTACCTATTTTCGACTTTTCAATATCCTTGTTATAGTCCAAAAATACTGGCGTAGAAGCAATATTTGGCATTGCATTTACTTGCTTCAAGAAATCGGATTGTTTGTCCGCATTAGTTTCTACAGGAGTAATTTGTGGTTTTTCAATTTTAACTTTATTCTGATTTTCTCCTTTTCGTTTGTACACGACTACATAGTTATCTCCTAAATATTTATTTGCAAAAGCTATAATATCTTCTTTTTTAATTTTTGATAAATCATTTACATAGGCTACTTGGTCTCTCCAGTCTAGTTCAGAGGTAAATGCATCCATTAAATTACTGGCACGATCTCCGTATTTTTCTGTCCCGTAAATTTCATTCTTTTTGATATTGTTTATGATTGAAGGAATCAAATCATCATCAAAATTTCCTTTTTTTAAGTTGTCAATCTCGGCCAATACTAATGCTTTAGCATCTTCTAGTGATTGTCCTGTTGTTGGCGCAGCCGATAGGTACAAAATGCCGTAATCAATCAAGCTGTAATTAAAAGCACTTGCTCTTAACATTTTTTGTTTTTTCACCAAGTTTAAATCTAGTAAACCAGCTCTTCCATTGGTCAAAACTTGTCCTACTAAGTTGGCCAAAAGAACATCTTTGTCTTTGTTTCCGGGTAATCTAAATCCAATAGTTAAGTTTTCAGCATCAGGACCAGTAACTTCTTTAATTATTGGAGCTGTAATAGCTTCCTCGGGTTTGAAGGTGTATTTATCAATAGGTTTTGGTTGCATATAGGCAAAAGCGTTGTCTATTTTTACAATTAGCTCATCAGGATTGAAATCTCCTGAAAGGATTACCCCCATATTATTAGGTACATAATATTTATTGAAATACTTTCTGATTTCAATTAAGGATGGGTTTTTTAAATCTTCTACCGTACCAATTGTAGTTTGAAGTCCGTAATTGTGGTTTTTGAACAAATTGGCAAATAAAGTTTCCGAAACTTTACGACCATCATTGTCTAGCGATCTATTTTTTTCCTCATAAACAGCTTCTAATTCGGTATGGAATATTCGTAGAATAGGATTTCTAAAACGTTCTGCTTGCACTGCTAAATATTTGTCAATTGCGCTACTTGGCACATCATCGGTATATACCGTTTGCTCAAAAGAAGTAAAGGCATTAGTACCTTGTGCTCCCATACCAGATAATAATTTATCGTATTCATTGGCGATAGAATATTTACTAGCTATACCTGACACTTCATCTATTTTTTTATAAATAGCTTTTCGTTCTGTACTGTCTTTGGATTTGTTGTATTGTTCGTACAGCAAATCAATTTTGTCCAATTCAATACTTTCTTTAGACCAATCTAAAGTTCCATATTTATCGGTTCCTTTAAAAAGCATATGTTCTAAGTAGTGCGCTAATCCAGTATTAGTAGATGGATCAGTTTTACTTCCGGCTTTAACAGCAATATAGGCTTGAATTCTAGGGTCTTTTTTTGTTGGACTTAATATAACCGTCAATCCGTTTTTTAAGGTATAAAAGCGCGCTTTTGTAGGGTCATTCGTCACATATTTGTACGAATAGCCATTTGCCGAAGCTACTTTCCATTCAAATTTTTCTTGAGCTACGCCTTTTGCAACTACTAATAAGACTGCAATACTGAGGAATACTTTTTTCATCATTTTTAATAGACTTTTAGATTAATGGTTAGAATTTATTTACTCGTATCGCTTTCAATCAATCCATCTCGTAAACGAATGATACGATTGGCATAAGCCGCAATTTCTTCTTCGTGTGTAACTAAAATAACGGTATTGCCACTAGCGTGAATGTCGCCAAACAATTTCATGATTTCCACAGACGTCTTGCTATCTAAATTTCCCGTTGGCTCATCGGCCAAAATGATAGACGGTTTGTTCACCAAAGCTCTTGCTACCGCAACACGTTGTCTTTGACCTCCCGAAAGTTGGTTGGGTTGGTGGTCCATTCTGTCAGCAAGATTCACTTGTTTTAATACCTCAGTTGCTCTTTCGTTTCTTTGGGATTTAGAATAACCGGCATAAATCATCGGTAAAGCCACGTTGTCTAAAGCAGTTGTTCTTGGCAAAAGGTTGAACGTTTGAAAAACAAAACCAATTTCTTTGTTGCGAATTTCGGCTAATTCATCGTCCTGCATTTGGCTAACATCTTTTCCATTCAAAATGTAGGTTCCAGAAGTTGGCGTGTCCAAGCAGCCTAAAAGATTCATTAAGGTAGATTTCCCAGAACCTGAAGGTCCCATTAAAGCTACATATTCTCCTTTATTGATTTGTAAATCAATACCTTTTAAAACATAAACAATTTCGTTACCAAGAACGAAATCACGTTTGATGTTAGTTATTTTGATTAATGGATTTGCCATTGTTACTGTTGGAATTAAAATTCGTTGAATTCGGATTTAAAAGTACGAAAGACTTTTGAATAAATCCATAAGTAGTAGGAAAATGAATTTTGTTACAGCAAATTAGAATTATGCGCGAATGATAAAATGCTCTTTGACTTGTTCTCTTCTGAAAAAGACCAATCCAAAAT
>CAYWFQ010000149.1:0-4039 GCA_964457505.1 uncultured Flavobacterium sp. | reverse complement strand
GGACCAAGACCATAAATTTTACCAGAGGCTATGGCTATTTTCGCATTTTCAATTCTTATGAAAGAATCACGATACTTGTTCTGTATTGCGGATGCAAATTTAATACATTAATTCAATTACACAAGCCTTTTATTTAAAAAAATAGACCAATAAAGTTAACCTTCTGATAACGTAAACTTTAAAACAAAACTATTTTTTGGTCAGCATTCTTTTTATTTCATTCAGCTTCATCAAAGCCTCCATTGGAGTAATTGTATTAATATCTAAATTCAGAATTTCTTCTTTAATTTCTTCCAAAAGTGGGTCGTCTAAATTGAAGAAACTCATCTGCATTTCATCCTTCACTTCTTTGATTCCGTTGAGTGCTTCATTCGAATGATTTTTTTCTAATTTCTTCAGCAGCTTTTGGGCTTTCAAAATGACAATCTGAGGCATTCCAGCCATTTTAGCCACATGAATACCAAAACTATGAGCGCTTCCTCCTTTAACCAACTTTCTAACAAAAAGAACCGTGTCTTTCAATTCTTTGACGGCTACATTATAATTTTGAATTCTTGGCAAAGATTCGCTCATCTCATTCAGTTCGTGATAATGCGTGGCAAATAAGGTTTTCGGCTGCGTGGGATGTTCGTGCAAAAACTCTGCAATAGCCCAAGCTATTGAAATTCCATCATACGTACTTGTACCTCTTCCAATTTCATCCAAAAGCACTAAACTGCGATCTGAAATATTATTCAAAATAGAAGCTGTTTCATTCATTTCGACCATAAAGGTTGATTCTCCCATCGAGATATTGTCACTTGCCCCTACTCTAGTAAAAATTTTGTCTACAATTCCCATTCGAACACTCTCTGCCGGAACAAAACTTCCCATTTGCGCCAAGAGAACAATTAAAGCCGTTTGACGCAAAATAGCTGATTTACCAGACATATTAGGACCCGTAATCATAATCAATTGCTGCGTTTCTCTGTCCAAGAACACATCATTTGAAATATAAGGAGTGCCAACAGGTAATTGCTTTTCAATAACAGGATGTCTGCCTTCCTTGATTTCTAATTCGAAACTTTCATCAAGTTCAGGGCAAACGTATTTATTTTCAATAGCTAATTGGGTAAACGAGCACAAACAATCTAATTGTGCTATCAAATTAGCATTCATCTGAACTGGTTTAATATACGTACCAATCCATTGTACTAATTGCTCAAATAGTTCGGATTCTATTTTATGTATTTTTTCTTCGGCGCCTAAAATCTTCGTTTCATATTCTTTCAATTCTTCGGTAATATAGCGCTCTGCATTAACCAAAGTTTGTTTACGAATCCATTCTTCAGGAACTTTATCTTTATGCGTATTTCTAACTTCAATATAGTATCCAAAAACATTGTTGAAGGAAATTTTCAATGATGAGATACCTGTTATTTCAGATTCCCTTCTTTCTATTCCTTCCAAAAACTCTTTGCCTGAAGTAGAAATGGCACGCAATTCATCTAATTCGGCATTAACACCTACAGCAATCGCATTTCCTTTGGCAATTGCCACAGGGGCTTCTTGATTCAAGGTGGTTTTAATTTTTTCGCGCAATAAATCACAACCGTGCAAATTATCGCCAATCACTTTCATTGCTTCTTGTGGACTTTGTAAAGCCAACGATTTAATTGGCAGTATCGCGTCCAATGATTCTTTTAAATACACCACTTCTCGCGGCGATACTTTTCCAGCTGCAATTTTAGAAATCAGACGCTCTAAATCAGAAATTTGCTTGATTTGATGTTGTATGTTTTTTAAAATCTCTTGATGGTCTTTCAAATAAGCTACCACCTGGTGACGGCTTTGAATTTTAGTAGAATCTTTTAAAGGCAAAGCCAACCAACGTTTGAGCAAACGACCTCCCATTGGCGAAAGCGTCCTGTCAATAACATCGAGTAAGGTTACCGCATTGGGATTATAGCTATGATATAATTCTAAATTACGAATCGTAAATCGATCCATCCAAACATAAGCATCTTCAGCAATACGTTGTATAGAAGTAATATGTTGTACTTTGTTGTGTTGTGTCTCTGACAAATAATACAAAATAGCTCCAGCCGCAATGATTCCTTCTTTCAATTCTTCAATTCCAAAACCTTTCAAAGAAACTGTTTGGAAATGCTTTGTTAAAGTTTCAAAAGCATAATCTTCTTTGTACAACCAATCTTCCAAATAAAAGCTATGATAATCTTCGCCAAAAGCTGCCTTAAAATCGTTTTTGTTATTTTTTGGAACTAAAACCTCACTTGGATTAAAATTTTGAAGCAATTTGTCAATGTATTCTACATTGCCTTGAGCGGTTAAAAATTCACCCGTTGAAACATCTAAAAAAGATATCCCAATACTCTTACTGTTAAAATATATCGATGCTAAAAAATTATTGACTTTAGCTTGTAATACTTCATCATTCATTGAAACACCAGGTGTAACTAACTCAGTAACACCTCGTTTCACAATGGTTTTAGTCATTTTAGGATCTTCCAATTGATCACAAATGGCAACACGTAAACCTGCTTTGACTAATTTAGGCAAATAGGTGTTTAAAGAGTGGTGTGGAAAACCAGCTAAAGCGGTTTCGGTTTCAGAACCAGCACCTCTTTTAGTCAACACAATTCCTAAAATCTTAGAAGCTCTTACCGCATCTTCTCCGAATGTCTCATAAAAATCTCCTACACGAAACAACAAACAGGCATCAGGATATTTTGCCTTGATTTCGTTGTATTGTTTCATTAACGGAGTCTCTTTAACTACTTTCTCTTTCGCTGCCAATATGTTTTTTTTAATCAATTAAAATATGGAAGCGAATTTATAGATTTTATAGCGAATAAAGAACTGTTATGAAATTTAAAGCATTTTTTAAGTAAAATTTAAGAGCTAATTTCTATTTTTTTTCTAGATTTGTCTTTTATTTTTAAAATTTAATTACAGAATTATGAAAAAAATATTCGTTTTAGCCTTATTAGTTTTAGGAACTATAGCTACTAATGCACAAGAAACTTCTAAAAAATCAAAACCATCAGCAGCAAAAGTAACTGGAGCTGGAATGGTGTTTGTTACTGAAACTATCGATTACGGTACAATTGCACACAATTCAGATGGAAAACGTGAATTTGTTTTTACTAACAATGGTACTACACCATTAGTAATTACTAACACACAAGGATCTTGTGGATGTACTGTGCCATCTTCTCCTAAAGAGCCTATTGCTCCAGGTGCAAAAGGTGTAATTGGTGTTAAATATGCTACTGATAGAGTTGGTCCTTTTACAAAAACAGTTACTGTTAGTTCAAACGCAGCAGGACAACCAACAAAAGTATTGACTATCAAAGGAAATGTAGTTGCGGCAGCTGCTAAAAGCTAATTATTTTCTAAATAAATCATAAAAGCTTCCATAGATTCGGAAGCTTTTTTTTTACCTATTACTTTTACAATAAAATGAGAAAATTAGAAAACAGCGAACTCGACAGAAAATCTATTGAAGATTTTAAACAATCCGAAAAAACACCTTTAATTCTGGTTTTGGATGACATTCGAAGCTTGCACAATATTGGTTCGGTTTTCAGAACCGCTGATGCCTTTTTAATTGAAAAAATCTATTTGTGTGGCATCACTGCAACTCCGCCCAATAAAGAAATACATAAAACCGCGCTTGGCGCAACGGAGACTGTAGCTTGGGAACATGCTGAAAATGTGCTAGACGTAATTCAAAAACTAAAGTCAGAAAACACCAAAACTTTTGCTATCGAACAAGTGGAGAGTGCTATTTTTCTTCAAAATTTTGAAGTAGAAAACAATCAAAAATACGCGCTGGTTTTTGGTAACGAAGTTTTTGGCGTAGCCCAAGAAGCTGTAGCGCTATGTGATGGAGCCATTGAGATTCCGCAATTAGGAACCAAACACTCTCTTAATATTTCTGTAAGTGCTGGCATTGTAGTTTGGGATTTGTTTAAAAAATTACATTTTAGAAAATAAATTCGCCTAATCAGTTGAAAATACTATATTTATAGCATGA
>CAYWFQ010000148.1:0-4058 GCA_964457505.1 uncultured Flavobacterium sp. | reverse complement strand
CTATGTTTGAAATCAATCCAGTATTGAAAACTTCTGACGATAAAATTTTAGCTGTAGATGCTAAAGTAAATATTGATGATAACGCTCTTTATAGACAAAAAGCATATGCTGACATGCGTGATATCCGTGAGGAGAATCCAATTGAAGTAGAAGCAAAAGAAGTAGGTTTAAACTATGTTGATCTTGATGGAACGGTAGGATGTATGGTTAACGGAGCTGGTTTAGCTATGGCAACCATGGATTTAATTAAATATGCAGGTTTTGAACCAGCTAACTTCCTTGACGTAGGAGGAACTGCTGATGCAAAACGTGTTGAGACTGCTTTCCGTATTATTTTAAAAGATCCTAACGTAAAAGCTATCTTAATCAATATTTTTGGTGGAATTGTTCGTTGTGACCGTGTGGCACAAGGAGTTGTTGATGCATACAAAAATATGGGTGATGCAATTAAAGTGCCAATCATTGTTCGTTTACAAGGTACAAATGCTGCCATTGCAAAAGAATTAATTGATGGTTCAGGAATGCCAATCTTATCTGCTGTTGAATTCCAGGAAGCAGCGGACCAAGTTCAAGCGGCACTTTCTTAATTAGAAAACCAATTTATATAAAAAAATCCTGAGTGAAAGCTCAGGATTTTTTATTTTACATTATAAAGATTATTTCTTTTTCATTTTGATGAAAATTTGACCTTTGTATTTTTTAGAATCAATTATTGTGTCTCTTTTGATAACATTCATCGATTCAATATCATTAGGTTGTAATGACTTTAATACTTCAGAATTTGTAAGTTGTGTATCAACAAAAACTGCAACGTCTTGAGGAATGGTTTCTTTCGTTTTTTCAACGGTATTGGTTTGACTATAAGTGCTTACAGAAAATACAATAGCGATACTTAAAATTAGTTTTTTCATTTTTATTTTTTTCCGTTTTTGAATTGTACTTTTTCTACCACTTGTACTTTTGGAGTCGTTTTAGTGTTGGTTTTCTTAAACGGTTTTTTTGTTCCAGAAAACGATTTGGGTTTTTGATCCCCTCTTGCTTTTTCTGGATCTCGTGGACTAGCTTTAAATTCAGGTCTGTCTTTTGTATTATCTTTCTTTGGAATTTCAGCTTTATGTTTGGCTAAAACATCATTAGGATTTTTAGGGTTTTCTTTTGTTCCTCTTAGATGAATTACCAAACCATTCAAGAAATTACGCAACACTTGGTCACCACATTCCATATAATTTTCGTGTTTTTCATCACGGAAGAAAGCACCTAACTCTGATTTTGTAATTCTAAAATCAACTAATTCTAAAATTTCAACTATTTGGTCATCACGCAGCATTAAGGCCACACGCAATTTTTTAAAGATATCGTTATTGGTCATATTAGTATGTTTTTGTTTTGTATTTTTCAGTTAAAGATATTGCGAACTAAAAAGCATAAACAATTAAAAAAGCCAAAGATACGCTTTTACAAAACCATCTCTCCATAATTTTTCGTTATGTTGTCCGCCTTCAACAATTCTTACTTTAGTTAATTTCAAACTTTCACCTCTTTTTTCAGATATCAAATTGTGAATTGTATTCAGGTCAGGAATTACGTCCGCATCGCCTTCATTGTCGCCACACATAAAATAAATTTTGTTTTTTAGTATTGACGTTTTTTGAGTCAATTCATTAATTTCTTTACGGTTAAACCAAAATGAAGGTGAAAAAACCCCTGCTTTTCCGAAAATTCCAGGATATTTTAAAACTGCGTAATAGGAAACTAATCCGCCTAGAGAACTTCCAATAATACCCGTATTTTTAGTATTTGTTTTGGTTCTGTATTTCGTATCAATTTCCGGTTTTAGAGTTTCTACAATAAATCGGAGGTAATTATCAGCATTTCCACCGCCATATTTAGCATTTTTATAGGGTGTTAATTCGTCTATACGTTTTTCGTTTCCATGTTCAATCCCGACTACAATTACTTGTGCATTGAGACTGTCCAATTTTTCGTCTATATTCCATTCACCAACATACGAAGTTTTGGCATCAAAAAGATTTTGGGCGTCATGCATATAAATTACAGGATATTTCTTTTTGGTTGAATCGTAATTTTTAGGCAAATAGATCCAAATTTTCTTAGAAGTTTGTAGTTGTGGTGCTTCGATTATGAAAGTGGAAACTTGTTTTGAAGCGGTACTTAGTTTCGCTTGTTCTTCTTTTGGGGTCTGATGTTGTGCATATGTTTTTCCAAATGCAATTAAGAAAATAAAGAGCAGTACTAATCGTTGAATCATTTTTAACAGCTTGTTTAAGTAATTTAGAATAATTGCACTCCAGTTCCATTGCCTTCAGCATAGTTGATTTTTCCAAAATCCATCGTAATACCACTTGCTATGTCTTCCTTCAAAAGCAAGGCTCCGTCCATATCAACATAATCCAGTTCTGGTAATATATGTGCAATAGCTGAAATTCCCACTGTTGACTCGGTCATGCATCCTGCCATAATTTTTAGGCCTAAATGTTTGGCTTCTTTTATCATTCGTCTTCCTGGAGTAAGTCCGCCACATTTGGCCAATTTGATATTGACTCCGTGAAAATGATTGAAACATTTAGCCACATCTTCTTCTTTGATACAACTTTCGTCAGCCACAATTGGCAAAGCTGCATGTTTGAAAACTTCTTTATGTCCGTCCCAATCATCTGCTTTTAACGGTTGCTCTAAAAATTCGACACCTAATTTTTTTAGTTCTATTGCATTATTGATAGTCTCCTCAACGCTCCAACCGCAATTGGCATCGATTCTGAAAATAGCATTACTGTGTTGTCGAAGTGCTTTAACAATGGCAATATCTTCTTGAGTCCCCAATTTGATCTTATAAATGGGCCAAGGTAATTCCTCCATCTTGGCTACCATTTTATTAATTGGAGCTATTCCAATCGTGTAGTCGGTCAATGGATTTTTTTCTGTTGTATAATTCCATAATTCATACAACTTCTTTCCTTTCTTTCTTGCGTACAAATCGTTGTAGGCATTATCTAAAGCGCACAAAGCAAATAAATTATCTTTTAAATAAGGATGTATTTTGTGCCAAAATACTTCCGGAGTTTCAGTTCCTGAAGATTCAATAATAGGTCTAATTTTTTCCAAATCAGCAATCATCATTGGAACCGTTATATTGTAATAGGGATTCGAAGAGGCTTCTCCATAACCTGAAAATTTACCCTCTTTTAAAGTTACAATTACGCAAGGCTGTACATCAATCGATTTTCTAGAAATAGTAAAAGTATGTTTTAATTTAAGGTCGTAGGCTTTTAAAATCAATTCCATAATCACACTATTTAGGAAGCTTGTTCTTGTAATTTTTTAATTTCGTCACGCAATTTTGCGGCTTGCATAAAATCAAGTTCTTTGGCAGCTTTCTCCATTGATTTGCGTTTTTCCCGTATCAATTTGTCTATTTCTGATTTTGATAAATAAGCTGTTTCGGGTTCAGCAGCAACGTTTAAAATATGTCCTAATTCGTATTCTACCAAAGGATTTTTGGTAAAAGCGGAATCTATTTTTTTATTCAAAGCTTGAGGAACTTGATTGTTTTCAACGTTGAAATTAATCTGTTTCGTTCTTCGGTAATTGGTTTCGTCAATGGTTTTTTGCATACTGGCGGTAATTTTATCCGCATACATGATGGCTTTTCCATTTAAGTTTCGCGCAGCACGACCAATAGTTTGTGTTAAAGATCGATGACTTCTCAAAAAACCTTCTTTATCGGCATCCAAAATAGCAACCAATGAAACTTCTGGTAAATCCAAACCTTCACGTAATAAGTTGACCCCAATCAATACATCAAAAAGGCCTTTTCGCAAATCTTGCATGATTTCAATTCGCTCCAAAGTATCGACATCCGAGTGAATATAACGACAGCGAATAGACACTTTCGTCAAGTATTTAGCCAATTCTTCTGCCATTCTTTTGGTTAAGGTTGTCACCAAAACACGTTCGTCTAACTCACAACGTTGTTGAATTTCTTCAATCAAATCGTCAATCTGATTCAAACTTGGACGTATTTCAATGATTGGGTCTAA
>CAYWFQ010000147.1:0-4095 GCA_964457505.1 uncultured Flavobacterium sp. | reverse complement strand
CGGAATAACATTTTTAAAGTGATTGGTGAATAGTGATTAGTGAATAGTAATCAATGTATACTGAAAGTTGGACTAATTACCATTCACTATTTACTAATTACTCGATTTTGGCTGAAAGTTCAAACCAACGTTCTTCTTTTGTTTCTATTTTTTGAATAATTTCTTCTAAGTCTTTCGCTTTTTTCTCAATGTCTGAGTCTGCTACTTTTCCATCAGAAAACAATTGTTCGATAGCGACTTTTTGACTCTCCAACTCTTTGATTTCTTTTTCGATTTTTTGATATTCTTTTTGCTCATTGAAAGTCAAATTTCCTGTTGGATTGTTTTGTTTCCAATCTTTCTTCTCGGCTTTGTTTTCCTCTTTTTGGGCTACATCAGCACTGTCTTCATACGCTCTAAAATCGGAGTAGTTTCCGGGGAAATCCTCGATAATGCCATCACCTCTAAACACAAATAAATGGTCTACAATTTTGTCCATAAAATACCTATCGTGCGAAACTACTAACAAACAGCCAGGGTAGTCCAAGAGAAAACTTTCCAATACATTCAAAGTAACAATATCTAAGTCATTGGTAGGCTCATCCAAAATCAAAAAGTTCGGATTCTGAATCAAAACGGTACATAAATACAAACGCTTTAATTCGCCACCACTTAATTTTTCAACGTAATCGTGCTGCTTTTTTCTGTCGAAAAGGAAACGTTCCAATAATTGTCCTGCCGAAATGATTTTTCCTTTTGCTAACGGAATGTATTCGCCATATTCTTTGATAATTTCAATTACTTTCTGCCCCGGTTTTGGATTGATGCCACTTTGGGTGTAATACCCTATTTTGATGGTGTCTCCCTTAATTACTTTTCCGCTATCCAAAGGCAAAGTACCTGTTAATAGATTCAGAAAAGTGGATTTTCCAGTTCCGTTTTTACCAATAATTCCAATGCGTTCGCCACGTTGAAAATCAAAACTAAAATTATCTAGAATAACGTGGTCTTTGAATTTTTTAGAGATTTTGTGTAGTTCGATAATCTTACTACCCATGCGCTCCATATTAATCTCGAGTTCCACTTTATTTTCGCGACGGCGGTTTTGCGCTTTTTCTTTGATGACGTAAAAATCATCTTGACGCGATTTGGATTTGGTTGTTCTTGCTTTGGGTTGGCGACGCATCCATTCCAATTCTTTTACAAAAAGGTTTTGCGCTTTGTCTACACTCGCATTTTCAGATGCAATGCGTTCTTCTTTTTTCTCTAAATAATAGGAGTAATTTCCTTTGTATTGGTATAATTTTCCATTGTCTAATTCAATGATTTCATTACAAACTCGTTCCAAAAAGAAACGGTCGTGCGTTACCATAAATAAGGTAATATTTTCTTTGGCAAAATAACTTTCGAGCCATTCAATCATTTCTAAGTCCAAGTGATTGGTAGGTTCGTCAAGAATCAATAAATCGGGACGATTAATTAAAATGATGGCTAATGACAAACGTTTTTTCTGACCTCCAGAAAGATTTTTTACTTTCAGTTTAAAATCTTCTAGTTTTAACTTGAACAGAATTTGTTTGTATTGGGTTTCAAAATCCCAGGCATTCAACTGATCCATTTTGTCGAACGCTTTTTGGTACGCTTCTTCGTCTTCAGGATTTTCTAGCGCTTTTTCGTATTGTTCAATTACTTTTAGCGTTTCGTTATCCGAAGCAAAAATACTTTCTTCAATAGTCAATTCATCTTGTAAATTATGATCTTGTGACAAAAATGCCATTTTGATTTCTTTTCGCAAGACCACTTGTCCAGAATCCGGTTCGTCTTCACCGTTAATTATTTTCATAATACAGGTTTTTCCAGAACCGTTTTTGGCAATAAAGGCTATTTTTTGGTCTTTGTTAATACCAAAAGAAATGTTTTCAAAAAGGGTGCGTTCTCCAAAAGATTTAGAGATATTTTCGACAGATAAATAATTCACAGATGTAATTTTTTTGCAAAAGTAATCTTTTGAACTGAAACTATAGATTTTCATTTGTTTTACGAAGGATAAAAAACGTTTTTGAATCGTAGTAATTTTGATTTTATCTTACCTTTAACTAAAAATATTTCCTAATTTTGCAATCAGAAAATCAAAATCACCTTTTACGTTAAGATTATGGCAAGATTTGAATTGAAACTTCCAAAAATGGGAGAAAGTGTAGCGGAGGCAACCATCACGAATTGGTTGAAACAAGTTGGCGACAAAATTGAAGCCGATGATGCTGTACTTGAAATTGCTACAGACAAAGTCGATAGCGAAGTGCCAAGCGAAGTTTCGGGGGTTTTGGTGGAACAATTATTTGCTAAAGATGATTTAGTTCAAGTTGGACAAACGATTGCTATTATTGAAACAGAAGCTACTTCAGAAAACAGCGCAACTCCTGTTGAAAAAATGGAAGTGCCTGCTGCGGTGGCTGAAATTGAAAAAGCGGTAGAAGTGGCTCATGCCATTGTTACACCTGCGGTTGATTTTAAAGGGACTGAAAAGTTCTATTCTCCTTTAGTAAAAAATATTGCCAAAGAAGAAGGCCTTTCTATAGCTGAATTAGAGAATATTCAAGGTTCAGGAAAAGAAGGTCGTGTGACCAAAGAAGATATTTTAGCGTTTGTAGCTGGAAGAACAAAATCACCAACAGTTAATCAATCTGCTCCAACACCAACTGTAGTTCCAAGTACACAAGCGGTACCGGTATCAGTTAATGGCGAAGATGAAATTGTTGAAATGGACAGAATGCGTAAGTTGATTTCAGGATATATGACGGCTTCGTTGCAAACATCGGCACACGTTCAATCCTTTATTGAAGTAGACGTAACTCATATTGTAAAATGGAGAGATAAAGTAAAATCTACTTTTGAAAAAAGAGAAGGTGAGAAGTTGACTTTTACTCCAATATTTATGCAAGCGGTGGCGAAAGCCTTGAAAGATTTTCCTGGAATGAATATTTCAGTTGATGGAAATTACATCATTAAAAAGAAAAATATCAATTTAGGAATGGCTGCTGCTTTGCCTAATGGGAATTTAATAGTTCCAGTTATAAAGAATGCAGATCAATTGAATTTGGTAGGCATGGCTAAAGCGGTAAACGATTTAGGTAATCGTGCTAAAAACGGTAAACTAAAACCAGACGATACTCAAGGTGGTACATATACGGTGACGAATATCGGCTCTTTTGGTAGTGTTTTTGGCACGCCAATTATCAATCAACCTGAGGTAGGGATTTTAGCTTTGGGAGCTATTCGAAAAGTACCTGCAGTAATTGAAACTCCTGAAGGGGATTTTATTGGGATTCGCCAAAAAATGTTCTTGACTCATAGCTATGATCACCGTGTGGTGGATGGCGCTTTAGGAGGAATGTTTGTAAAACGTGTCGCTGACTATTTAGAAGCTTTTGATGTAGATACGGATATATAATCAGGTTATCTTACTATAATATAAACCCTTTCGGAGCAGGACTTTGAAAGGGTTTTATTTTTTAAATTACATTCATTACAAATTGATATATTTGTAATCTTATAAAATTAATAAATGGAACTTAAGCTCAATAGACCAATTTGCTTTTTCGACCTTGAAACTACAGGTATTGATATTGGAAAAGACCGAATTGTAGAAATTTCAATTTTCAAAGTATTTCCAAATGGCAATAAGGAAAGCAAAACCTGGTTAGTGAATCCTACGATTCCAATTCCTCCTCAAACAACCGCAGTTCATGGAATTGATGATGCTAAAGTAGCTAATGAACCTACATTTTCTCAATTAGCAAGTCAAATTCAAAATATGATTAAGGATAGCGATTTGGCGGGCTACAATTCAGATCGTTTTGATATTCCGTTGTTGGCAGAAGAGATGTTGCGTGCAGGTGTTGATTTTGATATGAAAAATAGAGTTTCCGTTGATGTGCAAACGGTTTTCCACAAAATGGAAGAGCGTACCTTAAGTGCTGCACTTAAATTTTATTGTGGTAAGAAATTAGAAAACGCTCATTCTGCTGAAGCAGACACTATGGCAACATATGAGATATTGAAAGCGCAATTGGACCGTTATCCTGAATTGGAAAATGATATGAAAACGCTTTCTGA
>CAYWFQ010000146.1:0-4105 GCA_964457505.1 uncultured Flavobacterium sp. | reverse complement strand
GTTATTATGTTAGAAAATCCAAAAAGATATACCATTACGGCAGCCTTGCCTTACACTAACGGCCCAATTCACATTGGCCATTTGGCAGGGGTTTACGTGCCTTCAGATATTTATTCTCGTTATTTACGCTTACAAGGAAGAGACGTGTTGTTTGTTTGCGGAAGCGACGAACACGGCGTTGCTATTTCGATGAAAGCCAAAAAAGAAGGGATTACGCCTCAAGAAGTAATCGATAAATACGATGGTATTATCCGTAAATCGTTTGTAGATTTTGGAATTTCGTTTGATAACTATTCTAGAACTTCAGCTGCAATTCATCACGAAACGGCTTCGGAATTCTTTAAAACCTTGTATGACAAAGGCGATTTTATTGAAGAAGTAACTGAGCAATTGTATGATGCTAAAGCGGATCAATTTTTAGCGGACCGATTTGTAACTGGAACTTGTCCAAAATGCAGCAACGAAGAAGCCTACGGCGACCAATGCGAAAAATGTGGTTCTACCTTAAATGCTACCGATTTAATCAACCCAAAATCGACTATTACAGGAGAAACGCCGGTTTTGAAATCAACTAAACACTGGTTTTTACCTTTGGATCGTTACGAAGATTTTTTGAAAGAATGGATTTTGGTAGGACATAAAAACGATTGGAAACCCAACGTGTACGGTCAAGTAAAATCCTGGATTGATGGCGGATTAGAGCCTCGTGCAGTAACCCGTGACTTGGATTGGGGAATTGACGTACCGGTTGCAGGTGCCGAAGGAAAAAAATTATACGTTTGGTTTGATGCGCCTATTGGTTACATCTCTTCTTCAAAAGAATGGGCGGCTCGTGAAGGAAAAAATTGGGAACCCTATTGGAAAGACCAAGGAACAAAATTGGTTCACTTTATTGGGAAAGATAATATTGTGTTTCACTGTATCATTTTTCCAGCGATGTTGAAGGCCGAAGGAAGTTATATTTTACCTGATAATGTGCCTGCGAATGAGTTCTTGAATTTAGAAGGCAACAAACTATCGACTTCTAAAAACTGGGCGGTTTGGTTGCACGAATATTTGGAAGAATTTCCAAATCAGCAAGACGTGTTGCGTTATGCTTTGACTTCGAATGCGCCAGAAACCAAAGACAATGACTTTACTTGGAAAGATTTCCAAGCTAGAAATAACAACGAACTCGTAGCGATTTTTGGTAACTTTATCAATCGTGTGGTGGTGTTGACTAACAAATACTACGACGGAATTGTACCTGCTCCAAATGAACTTTCAGAAGTGGACGAACAAACTTTGGCCGAATTAAAAGCCTATCCAGCAGTGATTTCAAGTTCAATTGAACGTTACCGTTTTAGAGAAGCTTTGGGCGAAATGATGAATGCCGCTCGTTTAGGAAACAAATATTTGGCCGACGAAGAGCCTTGGAAAGTCATCAAAGACAATCCAGAGCGTGTACAAACTCAAATGTATGTTGCCTTGCAAATTGCCGCTGCTTTGAGTGCGCTTTGCGAACCTTTTTTACCTTTTACAGCTAAAAAATTAAGCCGCATTTTGAAAATAGACCAGCCGTTAAACTGGAATACGATTACAGAAAACAGCGACTTAATTCCTGCAGGACATCAAATTGGAGAAGCGGAATTGCTTTTTGCTAAAATAGAAGACGAAGAAATCCAAAAACAAATCAATAAATTGGAAGCAACAAAAACAGCCAACTTAGCCGAAAACAAAAAAGCCGAACCACAAAAAGAAGCGATTCAATTTGAGGATTTTGCCAAAATGGATTTGCGTGTGGGAACGATTTTGGAAGCCGAGAAAATGCCAAAAGCCAACAAACTTTTAATCTTAAAAGTAGATACTGGAATTGACGTTCGCACCATTGTTTCTGGAATTGCCGAAAGTTTTGCGCCGGAAGATATTGTTGGTAAAAAAGTCACTGTTTTAGTGAATTTGGCTCCAAGAAACTTGCGCGGAGTAGAAAGTCAAGGCATGATCTTGATGACTACCAATTCCGAAGGAAAATTAGTTTTTGTGAACCCAGACGCTGAAGGTGTTGGGAATGGTGAAACGATTAATTAAATCAATATGTCTCCAAAAATAATAGCCTTTGACGCTGACGACACCCTTTGGGTAAACGAAACGTATTTTGATGAAACCGAAACGAAATTTTGCGAATTAATGCAAGATTATCTTTCGCATCAGGGTATTTCGCAGGAACTATTCAAAATTGAAATCGCTAATTTGAAGTTGTACGGTTACGGAATTAAAGGATACATTCTTTCGATGATTGAAGCTGCAATGACCATTTCAAACAACACAATTCCTGTCGAAGTCATTGAAAAAATCATTCAGTATGGGAAAGAATTACTTGAAAAACCAATTGTTTTACTCGAAGGTGTTGAAGAAACTTTGGAAGCATTAAAAGGGAAGTACAAATTAGTAGTTGCCACCAAAGGTGATTTATTAGACCAAAGACGAAAATTACATAATTCTGGATTAGGTCACTATTTTCATCATATTGAAGTCATGGCAGACAAGCAGGAAATCGATTATTCCGATTTAATCAAACGACTTGATATTGAAGCTTCCGACTTTTTAATGATTGGAAACTCCTTAAAATCAGATGTTTTGCCAGTGTTAAACATTGGCGGACACGGAATTCATATTCCTTTTCACACTACCTGGGCACATGAACGAATTGATCATACCATCGAACATGAAAATTTTAGGGCTTTTGAAAAAATAACCGAAGTATTGCAATTGCTATAACAATACAAATTTCACTTACAGGAAAATCTATAGAAATAATGAAACAAAAGCTGGACCTCAACAGTTGGAATCGAAAAGAACATTTTTTGTTTTTCAAACAAATGGAAGAGCCTTTTTATGGCATTACAACCACAATAGATTGTACTAAAGCCTATACTAAAGCGAAAGCCCTTGGCATTTCCTTTTTTAGCTATTACCTTCATAAAACTTTGAGCGCTGTGAATGCAGTTGAGAATTTTCGTTACCGAATTATCGAAGACGAAGTCTATGTTTTTGACGTGATTGATGCTTCAGCAACAGTGATGCGAGAAGACACTACCTTTGGTTTTTCGTATATGCCTTTTACTGAAGATATCAATGAATTTACTCAAATTGTACAAACTGAAATCGAACGTATGCAAACTACAACGGGTGTTTTTACAAGAGAATATCCTGATAATTTAATTCATTTTTCAGCTTTACCGTGGATAAATTTTACTTCATTATCTCACGCAAGAAGTTTTACTTGGCCAGACAGTTGCCCGAAAATTTCGGTTGGTAAATTAACCGAAGAAAATGGTAAAAAATCAATGCCTATTTCTGTTCATGTGCATCATGGCTTGGCGGACGGGTACCATGTTGGATTGTTTCTAGAAAAATTACAACAATTTATGAACGAATAAAAAAAGCACAAAGTCTTTTGAACTTTGTGCTTTTTAGTTTGTGGGGAAAATTTATTTACCCAACAACAGCACTTCGTTAACCACAATATCTGTTACGTAACGTTTTTCTCCATTTTTATCCTCGTAAGAGCGGTGTGTTAATTTGCCTTCAATGGCTATTTCTTTTCCTTTGGTCACATATTTTTCTATGATTTCAGCGGTTTTCCCCCAAGCGGTAACACGATGCCATTCCGTTTGTTCTACTTTATCTCCATTGTCTTTGTAATAGACATCATTAGTAGCAATAGTGATAGTGGCTACTTTTTTACCACCTTCTAAGTTTTTTACTTCAGGATCTTGACCTACTCTTCCGATTAATTGTACTCTGTTTTTCATGGCGTATAAATTTAAATGGTTAAAATAAAATGAGTTAACTGATTCGTTTCAATCAACAGTGCAAAGATGTGATGGGTTCTAAAAATTATTCGGTTAGTAACTATTTACTTTCGGTTGTAACTGTTTGTAAGCGTTTGTAAATGGAAAATAATGTATATATTTGATAGATTTTAAATATATTTATTGCGCATTATACACTATTTTAAGTCAAAAAATCCCAATCTTATGAATAAAACTTGTTTAGAATGCGGAGATAAAATTATTGGCCGTGAAGACAAAAAATTTTGCAGCGATGGCTGTCGCAATGCATA
>CAYWFQ010000145.1:0-4133 GCA_964457505.1 uncultured Flavobacterium sp. | reverse complement strand
TGTTAGAAGTAGCATCGGATTCATTGGAGGATGCTGAGCGTCAAGCGGATGCTTTAATAGCCGATTTAGAACGAAACCACTTTGGCTATGCCTTGCCAAAATTATATGGTAAAGACATTGATAAAATTAACGAACTTCGAAAAGCAGGTCTTGGACTTTTAGGAAGTATTGTAGGAGATGATAAGGCAGCCGATTCTATTGAAGATACAGCAGTTGAATTGAGTGATTTACCCAATTATATTGCTGAATTTACGGCCATGATGCAAAAGTACGGACAAGAAGCTATTTATTACGCACATGCGGGCGCTGGTGAATTGCATTTGCGACCGGTGCTGAATTTAAAGAAGAAAGAAGATTTACAACTATTTAGAACCATAGCTACTGAAGTGGCTGTTTTGGTAAAAAAATATAGAGGTTCGCTAAGTGGAGAACATGGTGACGGAATTGTTCGTGGTGAATTTTTGCCTTTTATGATTGGGGAAAGTAATTATGAATTACTCAAACGAATCAAGAAAGCATTTGATCCTAATGCGATTTTCAATAAAGGACGTATTACTGATACCCCTAAAATGGATGAAAATTTGCGTATGGAAGCAGGTAGGGAAGAACCGAATATTGAAACCATTCAGGATTTTTCAGATAGTATGGGAATTTTGCGTTTGGCTGAAAAATGTAACGGTTCAGGCGACTGTAGAAAATTACCTTCGGCGGGAGGAACTTTATGTCCGAGTTACCGAGCAACTCGAAATGAAAAAGATACGACTCGAGCCAGAGCCAATGCTTTAAGACAGTATTTAACTGATTCGGATAAGGTAAATAAGTTTGATCAAGATGAATTGTATCAAGTTTTTGATTTGTGTGTGAGTTGCAAAGCTTGTGCTAGCGAATGTCCAAGTAATGTTGATATTGCTTCGCTAAAAGCCGAATTTTTGTACCAATATCAAAAAGTGAATGGATTCTCAAAGCGAAATAAAGCATTTGCGTACAATGCAAAACTGAATAATTTAGGGAGTTTAACTCCAAAATTGACGAATTGGTTTGCCAATTTATCTTTTGTTAAAAAGAAAATGGGAATTGCTCCGCAAAGAGTGGTGCCTCATTTGGCTCCCAAAACATTTAAAAAATGGTTGGATAAGAATCATAAAGAAGTAGCGGCAGATTTGTTTCCTAATGGACAGCTGATATTATTTTGTGATGAATTTACTAATTTCTATGATGTTTCAGTTGGGGTTGATACCTATGAACTTTTAACACAGTTAGGTTACCAAGTCGTAATTGTGGATCATCAAGAAAGTGGACGTGCTTTTATTTCAAAAGGATTTTTGGAACAAGCCAAAGCTATTGCTAATATCAATGTGGATATTTTTAAAGAATTGGTTACTGATGAAATCCCTTTGGTAGGAATAGAGCCATCGGCTATTTTGACTTTTAGAGATGAATACCTCCGTTTAGCAGATGATAAAGCAGGAGCCGAACTTCTAGCACAAAACGTATTTACCATGGAAGAGTTTTTCAAAAATGAAATTGCGAAAGGCGCAATTCGCCCTGAACAATTTTCTGATGAAGCGAGAGCAATTAAAATTCATGGGCATTGCCATCAAAAATCATTGAGTTCAGTTGAAGCTACTTTTGCGATGTTGAATTTGCCTATAAATAATACTGTAACCATTTACAACTCGGGTTGTTGTGGGATGGCAGGGTCTTTTGGCTATGAAGAAGAACATTATGAAATCAGTATGCAAATGGGAGAAGATACTTTGTTTCCAAAAATTAGAGCGACTGATTCAAATGTAGCTATTGCTGCTGCAGGAACAAGTTGTCGCCACCAAATATTTGATGGAACAACTAGAGAAGCACAACATCCGGTTACAATTTTGAAATCTTGTTTGAAATAATCGTTTTATTAGAAATGAAATTTTAAGTTTGCATTGCGATGAAAACCATTTTATTTTATCAATTGAATACATTTATACTATGGCATTAAAAGGTTTGTTTAGAAAAAAGACAGTTCATGATATCATGAAACAAGTCGAACAAAATGAAAGTGATGGACATAATGCATTAGGGAAACACTTAACAGCAAGAGATTTAACGGCGTTTGGTATTGCAGCCATCGTTGGAGCAGGTATTTTTAGTACTATTGGTAAAGCGAGCGCTGATGGTGGTCCTGCGGTAATTTTTCTTTTCTTATTCACGGCTTTGGCCTGTAGTTTTGCTGCTTTTGCGTATGCAGAGTTTGCTTCTATGGTTCCCGTTTCGGGTTCAGCTTATACTTATTCTTATGTTGCTTTTGGCGAAATAATAGCTTGGATTATAGGTTGGGCTTTGATTATGGAATATGCCGTTGGTAATATAACCGTGGCGATTTCGTGGAGTGATTATTTTACGGGTTTGCTTCGGACAGGCGGATTAGAACTTCCCCAATGGATCCAAATGGATTATTTGTCGGCTTCCAATGGATTCAAAGATGCAACAGCTTTAATGCAAGGCGGTAAATCCTTTGATAATTTGAGTTCTAATTTACAAGATGCCTACACCGCTTGGACAACAAGTCCAGTAATAGGAAGTTTTCATTTTGTTGCTGATATTCCTGCCATGTTAATTATCATTGTAATTACGGCATTAGTGTATAGAGGAATGAAAGAATCTCGAAATGCGGGTAACTTGATGGTAATTGTAAAATTATTTATCATTTTATTGGTAATAGCTGTGGGAGCTTTTTATGTTGACACTACAAATTGGAGTCCTTTTGCTCCGAATGGTGTTAGCGGGGTGTTAAAAGGAGTTTCAGCTGTGTTTTTTGCTTATATTGGATTTGATGCTATTTCTACTACTGCCGAAGAGTGTAAAGATCCACAACGGGATTTACCACGTGGGATGATGTGGGCTATAATCATTTGTACTATTTTATATATCGTAATTGCACTTGTTCTTACAGGAATGGTCAGTTATAACGAATTGAATGTAGGTGATCCTTTGGCTTTTGTATTTGAAAAGTTAGATTTAAAATGGATGTCGGGAATTATTGCAGTAAGTGCAGTTATTGCGATGGCGAGTGTTTTATTGGTTTTCCAAATGGGTCAACCTCGTATTTGGATGAGTATGAGTAGAGATGGTTTGTTGCCAAAAAAATTCTCAAGAGTGCACCCGAAGTTCAAAACACCCTCGTATGCTACTGTTGTAACAGGGTTTGTTGTGGGTATTCCGGCACTGTTTATGAATTTGACTATGGTAACCGATTTGTGTAGTATTGGGACCTTATTTGCCTTTGTATTAGTTTGTGCTGGTGTTTTGGTGTTGCAAAACAAAACGGATATTCCGAGAGGGAAATTCAAAACACCCTATGTTAATTCTAAATACATTTTTCCTATAGCTATAGTATTGGGGTTGTTTTATGCATTTGTATACAACAATGAAGCGACTACTGGATTTCTTACTAATGCAACTCAAGTAAATTCTCCGCAGGCAATAATTACGTCATTAGACAAAGAAGATACAGATAAAGTGTACCAGTTTTTGGTTGGATTGGAATCTAAGCCATCGACTAATGATGTGGAAGCATTATTAAGTCAATACGAAGAGGATACAGTAAAATACGAAGCAATTGTGGCTCGCTTGCCAATTGCAGATGCTATTAAATACGAAAGCGGCTTTGATTTGTTCAAACACAAAATACCCATGTGGATTTTTATAATTTCCTTAATTGGACTAGCAGTTTGGTCGTACAAAGAAAATTTATCCTTAATTCCTTTATTAGGTTTAGTTTCTTGCTTGTACATGATGGCAGAGTTGAGTGTGTGGAATTGGATTTATTTTACCATTTGGTTGTTGTTAGGACTCGTGATTTATTTTGGCTTTAGCCGAAAAAACAGCAAGTTGAATATACAGTAAGACTAAATTTTAGTTGAAATAGTATTAAAAACGTTCCGATTACTAATCGGAACGTTTTTTATTTTAAGAATAATTCGGCTCCGATACACAAAAGAGCTAAAATTCGTAACAAAAAATCCTAAACTTTGAACATTAAACAAAACTTAATTTCTTAAATTTGCATCACTAAAAAAATAAATACTATTACTATGAGTTCATTTGACGTAGTCATTATAGGTTCTGGTCCTGGCGGATATGTATCA
>CAYWFQ010000144.1:0-4240 GCA_964457505.1 uncultured Flavobacterium sp. | reverse complement strand
ATGTTTCCGGACACAATATGATTAAAATGGAGGCGTTAAAAACGACTTTGGAAAATTGTGGATTTCTAAATGTAACTACTTACATTCAATCAGGGAATGTGTTTGTGACGACTGAAGAAGAAAATCCTGCTAAAGTAGGTTTTCTAATTAAACAAGAACTTTTCAAAGCGTTTGGTCATGAAGTACCTGTGGTGGTGATTGCCAAATCCGATTTAGAAGACTGTTTGACAAACAATCCCTATTTGAAAGAAAAAGTCTTGGATACCAAAAAACTCTACGTAGCTTTTGTGTCAATTGCCTTGCGAACTGACTCAATTAACGATTTAAAAATGAGTCAGGTGAAACCAGATCAAGCGCATATTGATGGGAATAGAATTTACATTAAATATGCCGTTGGAGCAGGAAAAACAAGATTGGACCAGAAGTATATTGAGAAAAAATTGAATGTTATAGCTACGATTCGTAATTGGAATACGGTGACGCAGTTGTTGGAAATTTACAATAGCATATGCTTAATTTAAATAGTCTTCACGTATTTTTTTAATTTCTGAAGAAATTTCTTCAATTAATCTTGCACAATCTAAAACAAATTTATCATCTATTACTATCAATGTATTAATTTCCGAAATGTCACCTTCTTCAAAAAAAACTTCATTCGGCAATTTAATTCTAAAAGGCAATAAATCAGATATAGTAATTAAAGCATCATAACTACGACCTTTTCCGTGTTTAAGAATATTTATGGCAGAGATAAAATATTCAAATCGATTGTGTAGATCAATATTTCCTAATTTAAATATAATTTTTTTTGCTTCTTCAAAGCCCTTTTTACATGATAAACCATCTTGTAAAATAGACTCAAATAAAGAAAACATCCCTATAGCTATAATTGCTTTTTGTAATTGAATCATTTGGAGATTTTTTACTAGAATTGTTGAACAACTTGTTTGAAATTGATCAATTATATTAGATTCTAATTCTTCCAATTTATTTAGAGAAAATTCAGTACTTATATAAACTAATTCGCTAAATCGATGCATGTTTTTAGTAATAACATATATTAATTATCATAGGCAATTCAACTACATTAAACTCAAAATAAAGAGCGCTAATCTAATTGTTTTTAAATAAATCTGTAAAGGAATTTCGATTGGGATCAAAGTGCAGTTACAGGGCGTTTCAAATATAACAAATTATTTTATTCTACCACAACTGTCCCACTTCTTGCTTAATCAAGTCCAAAGCGGCATAAGTAGGCGAGGCTTTGTCCACCAAACTACTCACTACATATTCTCTTAATTCAGCGGCGGTTTGCACTTTTTCATTTTGAGCGGCAATGCGAATCATTTGGATTATTGCATTCTTAGCCGTTTGAATAATAGACCAACACTCGCCAGACACATAAATTTGCTGGCTTAAATTGTGCTCAAATTCTTGTTGGATTTGGTCAATAATAAAATTCTCATAGTCGTTTTTATCATTGGAAACAGGAGTGTTTCGCACTAGTATTTGAGCTGGATGAATGCGTTCCATTAACAAGGTCAATCGTTCGTAAGCTTGTAAACGCAAAGGCAAAAGGTCTTTTTTGTTTTCTTTTTGTAATAACCAACGACGGGTGTTTTGCTGATCTTTAAAATACCCTTCAAATAAAAAATAAGCAACACCACCCGTTACTAAAGAAGGTAATGTATATCCAAGGATTTCAAGTATTTTGGCTGTTTCCATTTGTTTTTTTCTATTTTTGAAATACAAAAATACGCTTTTTGATTGTGCAACTAAAGATTTTTTCGCTTAAGAATTAATTTCTACAACGTCAGTTCGAGTGTTTTTTGTGTAACAAAGTGAAGCAAAAAATGTATCGAGAACCTATAAAATAGTTACGGCTTCTCGATACAATTTTAAAATAAAAGCTAACGCATTTCTTTTAAAATCACTCGAAGTGACGCAAAAGGAAATTTAAAAATAATTAGAACCAATCCTTTTATGGAAAATTATATTATCATTTTATTGTGTTTAGCTGCCTTTTTTGCAGGATTTATAGATGCAGTTGTAGGTGGTGGCGGACTAATTCAAACCCCAATGGGATTGATTTTATTGCCTAATTTACCCGTTTCGACTGTAGTGGGAAGTTTGAAGATTCCTGCTTTTAGTGGAACCTCATTTGCGGCCTACCAATACCTTAAAAAAGTGGATATGAATTGGAAATTACTGTCTATAATGATGGTATTAGCTTTTCCATCAGCTTTTTTAGGTTCGACTTTATTGACTTATGTGAGCAATGATTTTATGAAACCTATTTTGTTAGTAGTACTTTCTTTTTTAGTGATTTACACCTATGCTAAGAAAAATTTCGGACAACAAATTGAAAAGAATATTTCATCCCAAAGACAAATTATAAACGCCATAAGCATCAGTTTTGTAGTGGGATTGTATGATGGTTTTATCGGTCCTGGAACAGGTAGCTTTTTGGTGGTGGCATTTATCGCGATCATGGGATTTGACTTTTTACACGCTTCTGCGAATGCGAAAATGGTCAATTTGGCTACCAATTTTGGTTCGATTTGTTTGTTCTTTATTAAAGGGAAAATCATTTGGGCTATTGCGATCCCGATGGCGTTTAGTAATGCATTAGGTGGTTTTTTAGGTGCTAAATTAGCTATCAATAAAGGGAATAATTTTATCCGAATCTTCTTTTTAGTAGTGGTAATTGGTACATTAATTCGTTTTGGATACGATGTGTTTTTAAGTAAGTAAAATAGTTGTCATTTATTATTTTCCAAATCAATTTTAATTTTCCAATTGTTACATTAATACATTGCTAATCCTTATTTTTGCTATTCATAATTAAATTTCCAATGCAGCATTATATTGATCAATTAAACGAAGCGCAGCGTGAACCCGTACTTCAAAAGGACGGCCCGATGATTATCATTGCGGGAGCCGGTTCTGGTAAAACGAGAGTGTTGACCATTCGAATTGCGTATTTGATGAGTCAAGGTGTAGATGCGTTTAATATTTTGTCTTTGACCTTTACCAATAAAGCCGCACGCGAAATGAAAAATCGTATTGCGTCTATTGTAGGAGCCAGTGAAGCCAAGAATCTTTGGATGGGAACCTTTCACTCAGTTTTTGCGAGGATTTTACGTTCAGAAGCGGAACATTTGGGTTATCCTTCCAATTTTACGATTTACGATTCACAAGATTCAGTGCGTTTGATTTCTTCGATTATTAAGGAAATGCAATTAGATCGGGACATTTACAAACCAAAACAGGTGTTGAGCCGTATTTCGACCTATAAAAATAGTTTAATTACCGTAAAGGCCTATTTCAATAATCCCGAATTACAAGAAGCCGACGCGATGTCTAAGAAACCGCGTTTGGGCGAAATTTACCAAAATTATGTCGAGCGTTGTTTCAAAGCAGGTGCGATGGATTTTGATGATTTGTTATTGAAAACGAATGAATTACTCACTCGTTTCCCTGAAATATTAGCCAAATACCAAAACCGTTTTCGTTATATTTTGGTGGATGAGTACCAAGATACCAATCATTCTCAATATTTGATTGTACGCGCTTTGTCAGATAAATTCCAAAACATTTGTGTGGTGGGAGATGATGCGCAAAGTATTTATGCGTTCCGTGGTGCTAACATTAATAATATTTTGAATTTCCAAAAAGATTATGAAGGTGTAAAAACCTTTCGTTTGGAACAAAATTACCGTTCGACTCGAAATATTGTGGAGGCTGCTAATACCATTATCGACAAGAATAAAACTAAGTTAGATAAGATAGTTTGGACAGCCAATGATTTTGGTCCCAAAATCAAAGTCCACCGCAGTTTAACCGATGCTGAAGAAGGTCGTTTTGTTGCGAGTACAATTTTCGAACAAAAGATGCAAAACCAAATGTTAAATGGTCAATTTGCTATTTTGTATCGAACCAATGCACAATCACGTGCTATGGAAGACGCCTTACGTAAACGCGATATTCCGTACCGAATTTATGGCGGACTCTCTTTTTACCAAAGAAAAGAAATTAAGGATGTTTTGTGTTATTTGCGATTGGTTATCAATCCAAAAGACGAAGAAGCCTTGATACGTGTCATTAATTACCCTGCTAGAGGAATAGGCGATACTACTGTTGAAAAGTTGACTATTGCCGCCAATCATTATAAGCGTTCGATTTTTGAAGTGATGCAAAATATTGACAAAATCGACTTGAAATTGAATTCGGGAACCAA
>CAYWFQ010000143.1:0-4244 GCA_964457505.1 uncultured Flavobacterium sp. | reverse complement strand
AATAAATTACAATTATTATGAGTACTACCAGAGGAGGCGGAAGAACCAATAGTTCTAGACCGAGTTCAAATAAGCCAAAACCTGCCATGCAAAAACGTGCGCAAGGTCCTAAAAAGGCTAAAATCAATACCAAAGCAGCCGAAGTGGAAGCTAATAAAGTGGTTAAAAAACCTAATCAAGCTCCAAAAAGAGCCAAAGCAGCTGACGAAATTCGTTTGAATAAATACATCGCGAACTCGGGAGTATGTTCCCGTCGTGATGCCGATATTTACATCCAATCAGGAAACGTAAAAGTTAACGGAGTACCTGTAACTGAAATGGGGTATTTAGTAAAAATTACCGATACAGTTAATTTTGACGGGGTACTTTTAACTCCTGAGAAAAAAGAATACATCTTGTTGAACAAACCTAAAAATTTCACTACTGCGCTTGATGAAGGTCAAGAATACCGCAACGTTTTAGAATTGGTTCGTGGAGCAACGACTGCAAAAATAGGAGCTGTAGGACGAATGGATAAAAATACTACGGGATTGTTATTGTTTACCAATGACACTGATATGATTAGAAAGTTCACTTTGCCGAACCAAAAATCATCTAAAATCTACCAAGTTTCGTTAGACAAAAATTTGAAGTTTGAGGATTTAGAAAAAATAAGCAAAGGCTTAGTTTTAGACGGACACCGCGTATTTATTGAAGAAGTAAGTTATATCGACAACGAACCAAAAAGCGAAGTGGGTCTTAAATTACGTTCGGCAAATGTAAAAGTAGTACGTGCTGTTTTTGAGCACTTTGATTACAATGTATTGCGTATTGACCGTGTGGCTTTTGCTGGTTTAACCAAAAAGAATTTGCCGCGAGGTAACTGGAGAATGCTTACAGAACAAGAAATTATCAATTTGAAGAACGTTTAATTTTTCAAATTTAGTTACAAAAAAAACCTGCCAGTTGGCAGGTTTTTTTGTTGAACACATTACTTGTCAAACTGAACTTGTTTCAGTTTCTTATCATCGATTACCCTTTTATTTTCTTTACAGGCGTTTCCTCTTTTTTGTCTAAACCTCTTTTTCGTAACAACGGTTCAATACTTGGTTCAGCTCCACGGAAACGTTTGTACAATACCATCGGATCTTCGGTTCCTCCTTTTTCCAACACATTTTTACGGAAAGATTTCGCTTTTTCTGGGTTGAAAAGTGTAGTTACTTTAAACGCTTCGAAAGCATCTGTATCCAACACTCCAGACCAGATGTAACTATAATATCCAGAAGAATATCCTCCTGAGAAAATATGGCTGAAATACGTGCTTCTATAACGTGGAATAATCGATTCGATCAAGCCAATTTTGTTCATCGCTTGTTTTTCGAAAGTATTCGCGTCAATAGTGATGTCTTTGGTTTGAGAATGGTATGCCAAATCCAATAAAGACGCTGCTAGATATTCAGTAGTTCCAAATCCTTGATCGAAAGTACCAGACTTTTTCAATTTTGCAATTAAGGCATCTGGAATCACAGCTCCCGTTTGATAATGTTTGGCAAACATTTTAAGTACTTCAGGTTCTGCTGCCCAGTTTTCCATAATTTGCGAAGGCAATTCCACAAAATCCCTTGGCACACTCGTTCCTGCTAAACTCTTGTAGGTTACATTAGATAATAATCCGTGTAATGAATGTCCGAACTCATGAAAAAGCGTACTTACCTCGTCAAAAGTTAAAAGTGCCGGCTTCGTTTCGGTTGGTTTAGTAAAGTTACACACAATAGAAACTACCGGTGCTTTACGCACTCCATTTTCTGTTTTTTGCGCGCGGTACGAAGTCATCCAAGCTCCTCCTCTTTTGGAATCACGTGGATGAAAATCAGTATATAGCACACCAACGTGCGTTCCATCCGCTTCAAGAACTTCAAATGCAGTTACGGCTTCGTGGTATTTTGGAATATCTTTTAATTCTTTAAATTGTAATCCGTACAATTTCTGAGCCACTTGAAAAGCGCCATTTCGTACGTTTTCTAAACTAAAATACGGACTCAATTCTTGCTCGTCTAAATCAAAACGTTCCTTTCTAATTTTTTCGGTATAATACCTCCAATCATGAGGTTGTACTGCTTCTTTGATGCCGTCTTTAGCCATCATTTTTTGAATGTCTGACGCTTCCACTTTGGCTTTTTCTAAAGCGGGTTTCCACAAATCGTTCAATAATTTATTGACATTTTCGGGCGTTTTAGCCATTGATTCTTCTAGAACATAATTAGAATGTGAAGCATAGCCTAACAAACGGGCTTTTTGCCCACGAAGATTGGCTAACTGAACCGCATTGGATTTGTTATCCAATTCATCATCATGATTGGCACGAGTTTGGTACGCATTCCAAATCTCTTGACGCAATTTTCTATTCGCACTGTATTGTAAAAATGGCATTACACTTGAATTAGCTAAAGTAAATACCCAACTACCTGATTTGCCTTTTGCTTTAGCATCAGCAGCAGCGGCATCAATAACACTTTGAGGAAGTCCAACTAAATCCTTTTTATCGGTAATTACCAATTGGTATTTATTGGTCTCCGCCAAAATATTTTGACCGTATTTCAAACTCAATAACGATAAATCGCCATTAATTTTTCGAAGCGTTTCTTTCTCTGAAGGAGACAAATTAGCCCCAGAACGCACAAAATCTTTGTAAGCGTTATCTAATATTCTAGCTTGCTCCAAATTCAATCCGAGGGTTTCTTTTTTGTCCCAAAGCGCCTTTACTCTTGCAAATAATTTTTCGTTTAGATAAATATTATCTCTATGTGACGATAAATTGGGTGAAACTTCTTTGGCAATGGTTTGAATTTCTTTGTTGGTGTGCGCCGAATTCAAATTAGAGAAAACGGTATTGACATTCGACAACAATTCTCCTGCATTTTCCATCGCTAAAATGGTGTTTTCAAAAGTAGGAGCTGCAGGATTATTCGCAATCGTATTGATTTCTTCGGCATTTCGTTTAATCCCTTCCAAAATCGCCGGTTTGAAATGTTCGTTTTTAATTTGATCAAAAGGCGGAACATTAAATGGCGTATTGTAGGCCTGAAAAAATGGATTCATAGTGTTGATTTCTTGAGCATTAGCAGTTAGCATACATCCGATAGCTATACATGCCAAAAATGATTTTTTTATCATGGAGTTTAATTTTAAAAAAGTAAATTTAGGAGAAAGAAAGGATATAAAATAAAAAAACCTTAAAAATGTTATTCCATTTCTAAGGTTTTCAGTGCGGATAATAGGACTCGAACCTACACGCCTTGCGGCACCAGATCCTAAGTCTGGCATGTCTACCAATTTCACCATATCCGCTCAATTGTGGGTGCAAATATACACATAAGTTCCAATTTTCAAAGCAAATTAAACAAAAAATATTTCACTCCTTTTTCGTATTTTTGATTCTATAATTTGAAACCTAATTATGGAAAATATAGCATCATACGTTCAAGAAAACAAAGAGCGTTTCATCAATGAATTAATTGAATTATTAAAAATCCCTTCTGTAAGTGCAGATACCGCTTATTCTCAAGATGTGTTTGACACCGCAGATGCCGTAAAAGCGAGTTTAGAAAAAGCAGGTTGTGATTTGGTCGAAATTTGTGATACCCCAGGATATCCAATTGTATATGGAGAAAAAACAATCGACCCCAACTTACCGACCGTATTAGTTTATGGACATTATGATGTTCAACCGCCAGATCCAATGGAATTGTGGACTTCACCTCCGTTTGAACCCGTAATTAAAACTACTGAAATTCATCCCGAAGGAGCGATTTTTGCACGTGGCGCCTGCGATGACAAAGGTCAAATGTACATGCATGTCAAAGCATTTGAATACATGATTGCTTCTAACTGTTTGCCTTGTAATGTAAAATTCATGATTGAAGGCGAAGAAGAAATCGGTTCCAAAAGTTTGAGTTGGTTTGTAGAACGTAACCAAGAAAAACTAAAAAATGATGTGATATTGATTTCAGATACTGGAATGATTTCCAACCAACAACCGTCAATTACAACAGGACTTCGTGGTTTGAGCTATGTTGAAGTGGAAGTTACAGGACCTAATCGCGATTTACATTCTGGTTTGTATGGTGGAGCCGTTGCCAATCCAATTAATGTATTGACAAAAATGATTGCATCTTTGCATGACGAAAACAATCATATTACAATCCCAGGATTTTATGATAAAGTAGAAGAACTATCTGCTGCCGAAAGAGCTGAAATGGCCAAAG
>CAYWFQ010000142.1:0-4278 GCA_964457505.1 uncultured Flavobacterium sp. | reverse complement strand
CATTTAATTGGCGATGCGATTCACACTTTCTTTCCTGCCTTTTTTCCAAAAATCGAAAAATTAGAACGCGATGTGGAGTCGAGTCCGTATGCCCAACTATTAGAATGGTTTTTTGCAGAAACAGGTTTCGAATTACTAGATGATTCAACGGATGAAGTGTATAAACAAACACTAGACTCCATTCTTCCTTTGAATGATTTAATTGAGAAATACCAAGCTGATTTCCCTTTGGAAGACCGCTACTTTTTGAAAGAATTTATTTTATGGGGATTGGTGGAATACGATAAATTAAGCAAAGACCGCTTTGAAAAAGGCTACCAAATAAAAGACTTGTACAGTAATTACATCAATAAGTTAAAATAAGATATAGCTAAAATATAAAAACCTCAAGATGACTCTTGAGGTTTTTTTTATGACTTTCCAAACCTTACATTCATATCCTTCCAATATTCGGATTCAATACTTTTAAAAGTACCATCTGAAAAATACCATAGTAGAATTTCGGTCCGTTTATTGTCCAATTGAACTAAGAAACAATCTGGTTCTCTAGAAAGTATTGCTACTTTAGTATAGGTTAATTTACTTTGCATTTCTTCAAATGTAAAACTGTTGAAAGTACCTATAGCTGCAATCTCACAATATTTATATTTGGTAAAAAAATTACAACTAAATAGTTGTGTTTTAATACGATTTATTAACATTTTCCGTTTGGGATTAATATTTAATTCACTCTGATTAAAACTTAAACTGTAATAGTATTTCGTTCGTGTTTCTAGCAGCAGCTAATGTAGGTTGTGTGCTCATCTCGTAAGCAAATCCAAACAATAATCTGTTGCTGATCAATACCGTTGCCATCGCTGCATAAGCTTTGTCTGTGCGGTACATTGCTCCTAGTTCGAAGGTTTTGTCGATTTGTAACATCGTAGTAAAATCGACCGATACTGGTGCGCCTGATACATAACGCATCATCGCCGATGGTTTTAATACTAAGCTCGAGAATTCTCCCTGTAAAGGAATATCATACCCACCACTTAAATAGATGTGTGGACTATCTGTTGCTACACTAGCATAACCTGCATCGTTCGTAGCTCTCTTGGTGTTAAGTAGGCGTGGTATCGATAAGGAAATGTACATAGGTCCTTCTTTGTATACTGCTCCTACTCCAACATTGGGATTAAAGGTGCTAATAGACGCTAATGCAGGGTCCGATTGTACATTGTAGGTCTCTAGTCCTGTGGTATTCACATTATACGAGTTACCTCCTGCTTTGATTCCGAAGTACACATCAGCCGTTTCACTCATTTTCAACTTGTATGAGAAGTCTACACTTACATAGGTTTGTTTCTCAATAAAAGTCTTATCGCTAATTACCGTCAATCCTAAACCTACTTTCTTCCCTAATGAAGTACCGAAAGATAGGGCTTGTGTTTCTGGTGCGTTTGCAACACCTGTCCATTGTTTTCTTAGTGTACTTGTAGCTACCGTTATACTGTCCATTCCAGCATAAGCCGGATTGACTAAATTCATATGTTGACGGTAAAAACTATACGCAGTCTCTTGTTGCGCCATAGCAGCACTACTAATTAATAGTAGTGCCATGGCTAGTATGTTGTGAATTCTTTTCATCTTGTTCATAATTATTTTGTGATGTATAACCAGCCTGAATATTCTATTGTACCATCGCTATTCAAATCGACTTGATACAAATAGGAATCCGATTTTGGCAAACTAGTAGACGAACCATTGTAATGCCCATCCCAATCATTTTTATAATCACGAGATAAAAATACCTCTGATCCCCATCTGTTGAATACCCTAACCGTAGTGTTAGGATGATTTTCAATGTTGTAAATCATCCAAGTATCATTAATTCCATCTCCGTTAGGTGTAATGGCTTCTGAAACATTCAACTCCACAGTATCACAAACATCTCCTAAACCATCGTGATCTCTATCGGCTTGATCTCTATTTGCTATGTTGGGACAAGTATCCGAAGTGTTATTCACTCCATCTCCATCCTTATCTGTATCACAATCATCATTGATTCCATCACCATCCATATCAGTTCCGTTATCTGGAATACCATCTCCGTTTACATCCATATCGCAAGCATCTAAAATACCATCATTGTCATCATCCGTATCAGCATTATCTCCTGTGCCATCACGATCCGTGTCTTTCCATTCTCGTGGATTTGTTGGGAAAGCATCGTTGATATCTACTATACCATCGCCATCATCATCCGTATCAATAGAATCTAATAAGCCATCTTTATCGGTATCTTGGTCAATAACCAAAGAAAAACTTACTGTCCCAGTTCCGTCTGAATTGGTTCCTGAGATAGTATACGTACGACTTGCCATTGCTAGCGTTGGTGTACCCGATATCGATCCTGTGGTAGTGTTGAATGTCAGACCTACTGATAAAGCTGGTGTGATTGCAAACGATGTTGCTGGTCCTGAACTATTAGTTACCGTAATAGTTGTCAATGGAATACCAACTACCCCTAGATTAGTAGTTTGTGAAACACTCAATATTGGTGTCTCATTAACATTGGTTACCGTTATAGTAAACGCCTGCTCAAAACTTAATCCACCTGCATCGGTTGTTTTAACTCGAACGCTATAGTTAGATTTGGTTTCAAAGTCAAAAGCAATTCCTGCTTTGATTTGATTTCCAACGATACTGAAGCTTGCGTTGTCTGTGCTGCCTACACCACTTGCTAAAGTATAAGTGTGTGTATCTCCAGCATCAATGTCTGTTGAGTTCAAACTACCAATGACTGCATTAATAGCGTTGTTCTCAGCTATTGAATTGGCGCTTAACGAGATATCAGTTGGTGTTTCGTTTACATCATTTACTGTAATGGTAAATACTTTCTCATAACTCAATCCACCCGCATCAGTTGTTTTAACTCGTATGCTATAGCTAGTTTTTGTTTCAAAGTCAAAAGCAATTCCTGCTTTTATTTGATTGCCAACAATACTGAAACTCGCATTGTCTGTGCTGCCTACTCCACTTACTAATGTATAGGTATGGGTATCTCCTGAATCAGCGTCTGTACTACTTAAAGCCCCAACTACTGCATCGACCGCATTATTCTCGGCTATTGAAGTTGTACTTAACGCAATGTTAGTTGGTGCTACGTTTTCTACTACATCTACTACAGTGATTGTAAACACTTTTTCATAACTCAATCCGCCCGCATCGGTTGTTTTAACTCGAACGCTATAGTTAGATTTGGTTTCAAAGTCGAAAGCAATTCCTGCTTTTATTTGATTGCCAACGATACTGAAACTTGCATTATCTGTGCTGCCTACTCCACTTACTAATGTATAGGTATGGGTATCTCCTGAATCAGCGTCTGTACTACTTAAAGCCCCAACTACTGCATCGACCGCATTATTCTCGGCTATTGAAGTTGTACTTAACGCAATGTTAGTTGGTGCTACGTTTTCTACTACATCTACTACAGTGATTGTAAACACTTTTTCATAACTCAATCCGCCCGCATCGGTTGTTTTAACTCGAACGCTATAGTTAGATTTGGTTTCAAAGTCGAAAGCAATTCCTGCTTTTATTTGATTGCCAACGATACTGAAACTTGCATTATCTGTGCTGCCTACTCCACTTACTAAAGTGTAGGTATGATCAAAAACATCGCCTACATCTGTGCTAGCTAAACTTCCTATACCACCACCAATACTATTGTTTTCGCTAATTGTATTCGCAGACAGACTTATATTTATTGGCATACTATTATTGGCTTCGTAATAATCCGATAAGCCATCGCCGTCAGTATCCAAATAACTAGAATTTGAATTTGGGTTAGTCCCTTGTTGTTGTTCAACATAATCTGGAACACCATCACCGTCTGTATCCAATGCATCTCCTGCTACATTAGGATCTGTACCTTGTTGGATTTCAACAGCATCAGGAACACCATCACCATCCGTATCGGCATCTATAAATAAACTGAATGTTCTTGTAGCTGTTCCTGAAGGATTTGTAGCAGTAATAGTATAAGTAGTACTTGCTAGCGCTACTGTTGGCGTCCCTGAAATAGATCCCGTTGTGGTATTCAATGTTAATCCAGCAGGCAAGTTGGGGCTAATTGCAAATGAACTAACCATACCGCCAGTATTAGTAACAGTAATCGTTGTAAATGCTGTATTTACAAGTCCGCTATAAGTAGTGTTTGCAAGGGTTATACTTGGCGGTGCCAAGATTTGTATGCTAGTATTGGTTACCGATGTTGCTGGACTTCCATAAACATCT
>CAYWFQ010000141.1:0-4304 GCA_964457505.1 uncultured Flavobacterium sp. | reverse complement strand
GATGATTTAAGCCCAATTTATACTGATAACGTATATTGGAATACTTACAAAAATTATCAATCAGATACTAGAGATCGTTACACTGGAAACTTTGGAGCAACTCAAAAAGTAAACAACTGGTTTAACATTGTTGGTAAATTTGCATTTGACAGCTACTCTGAAATCAGAGAAGAAAGAATTGATGTAGGTTCTGCAGATGTTTCTGATTATACAGTTACTAACAGAAAAGCATCTGAGATTAACTATGACATCATGGGTAATTTCAATCATGATATTACAAGCGATTTAAATATCAATGGATTAATTGGTTATAACGTACGTGTAAACAAAAACAATTCATTAGCAGCTTCTGCAAATGGTGGTTTAGTTACTCCAGGTTTGTTTACTTTATCAAACTCAGTTAACCCATTAACATCTTTAGATTACAATAAAGTGGATTACACTAAACGTGTAGAAGGTGTTTTTGCTAAAGCAGGTTTAGGATACAAAGGGACATATTATTTAGACGCATCGATCAGAAGAGATAAATCATCTGCATTACCTGCTAATAATAACGAGTACTACTATCCATCTGTTGCGTCAACTTTAATCTTCTCTAATTTAATTAAGAAAGATTGGTTGTCATTTGGTAAATTCAGAGCAAACTATGCTGAAGTAGGAAATGATACTTCTCCATACCAAGTATTCAACACATATAATGTTGGTGCTGCTTTTAACGGAAGTGCATCTGCTAGTAATCCAAGTGCTTTCAATAATCCTGATTTAAAATCAGAAACAAGTAAAGAATTTGAAGTTGGTTTAGAAGCACAATTCTTTAACAACAGATTAGGTTTTGACGTTTCTTACTACAAAAGAAAAACAGTTGACTTAATTACGCCTATCACAGTATCAAATGCTACTGGAGCATCTAACTTATGGTTAAATGGTGGTGATATGGAAAACACAGGTTACGAAGCTGTAGTTAACGCTACTCCAATTAAAACTTCTAATTTTTCTTGGGATGTAAAAGTAAACTGGTCAACAAACGAAGGTATTATCACTAGATTAGCTGAAGGAATTGAATTTATGCAATTAGCTTCTGTTCAAGGTGGCGTTACTTTAGGAGGAGCTTTGAATGAGCCGTTCGGTACAATTAGAGGTAAAGATTTAGTGTACCACGCTAATGGACAACCAATTGTAAAAACTAATGGATACTACCAATTAACGACAGCTACAACTGAAAAAATTGGAAATATCACACCAGATTGGACTGGAGGTGTTAAAAACACATTCAAATACAAAAACTTCAGTTTAAGTGCTTTAGTTGATATTCAAAAAGGTGGAGATGTATTCTCTTTAGATACTTGGTACGGTTATGCTACAGGTTTATATGACTTTACAGCAGGAACTAACGAATTAGGGAACCCAGTTCGTAATTCAAATGCTACAGGTGGTGGAGTTATTTTACCAGGTGTTCAAGCAAACGGAACACCAAATACTGTAAGAGCTGCTGCTAATACTTATGCTAATCCATGGGGTTATGCAAGAGCGGCAAACTCTCAACACGTGTATGACGCCTCTTTTGTTAAATTAAGAGAAGTAAGTTTATCTTATGTTTTCCCAAAAGATTTAATCAATAAATTCTCTCTTGAAAATCTTTCTTTTTCTGTTATAGGTAGAAATTTATGGATTATTCATAAAAACACTCCATACTCAGATCCAGAAGCTGGTCTTGGTTCAGGAAATATTCAAGGATACCAATCAGGTGCCTACCCAGCGGTTAAAGAAATCGGAGCAAGTTTGAAATTTGAATTTTAAAAATGAAAAATATGAAAAAATATTTATTAATATTATCTTCTCTATTTATTGCTAGTTGTGCTAGTGATGAAAAATTTGAAGATTTGAACAGAGACCCTAATAATCCAACCTCGGTGTCTTCTGAAGCACTTTTTACTTCGGCAACGAAGAATTTATTTGACCAAACTGAAAGTACAAGTGTTAACTTGAACATTTACAGATTATTGGCTCAATATTGGACTGAAACTACATACATTGACGAAAGTAATTACGATTTTAATACCCGTAATATACCTCAAAGTCACTGGAGTAGAATGTATAGAGATGTATTGTTTGATTTACAAGATGCTAAAAAATTAGCTTCGAATGACAAACAAAAAGCAATGATTTCAGTTATTGAAGTATATGCTTGGCAACAAATGGTAGATACCTTTGGAGACATCCCTTATACTGATGCATTAAAAGGTGCAGCAGAACCAACACCTGCTTACACAGATGACGCAGCTATTTATGCTGACTTAATCGTTCGTATCAATGATGCTATTGCAAAATTGAATGGAGCTGGTGCTGGATATACATCTGCTGATATCATTTTTGGTGGTAACACTGCAAAATGGAAAAAGTTTGCAAACTCAGTAAAATTAAAACTTGCTATGAGAATGGCAGATGCTAATAATACTGCTGCTCAAACTGCTGCTCAAGAAGCCGTAACTGCTGGTGTGCTAACTTCAAATAGTGATAACGTAATTTTAAATTATTTAGGTTCTACACCTAACACAAATCCTTTATGGGTTGATTTAGTTCAATCTGGAAGAAGTGATTTCGTTGCTGCTAATACAATTGTTAATTACATGAACGCTAAAAGCGATCCACGTAGAGCATTCTATTTTGATAACAATTTAGGTACAGGAGTATACACTGGTGGACCTTATGGAGACAACAACTCTTTTACAGCTTACACACACATTGGTACATTAATGCACCAACCTACATTTAGAGGTGTATTGTTAGACTATTCAGAAGTAGAGTTCTTATTAGCAGAAGCGGTTGAAAGAGGTTATGCTGTAGGTGGAACTGCTGCAACGCACTACACTAATGGTATTACAGCTAACATGACTGATTGGGGTGTAGCCTCTGCAGACATCACAACTTACCTAGCTAGAACTGATGTTGCGTATGCAACAGCAACTGGAACATGGAGAGAAAAAATTGGTTTCCAATTTTGGTTAGCTATGTACAACAGAGGTTTTGAAGGATGGTGTGTAAAAAGAAAATACGATGCTCCAGCATTTAATACTGCTGCTGTATCAGGTTTACCGTTACCAACTCGTTACACTTATCCATTGAACGAACCTACATTGAATAAATCTAACTATGATGCAGCTAAAACTGCAATGGGTGGAGATACTCAAACAACTAAAATTTTCTGGGATAAATTCTAATTTTTCTCAAATAATTGATAAGAAACCATCAGCCTTTGGCTGGTGGTTTTTTTTTGTATCTTTGCGCCATGGAAAAAGAAAACATAATATTCGGAATACGTGCCATTATTGAGGCCATACAAGCAGGTACTGCAGTAGACAAAGTGTTTATTCAAAAAGAAATTGCAGGCGAACTGATGAAGGATTTAATGAAGGTAATGAAACGTGCCAATATTAATTTTTCCTACGTGCCAGTAGAAAAACTAAACCGATTAACTCCTAACAATCACCAAGGAGCTGTAGCAAGCATCTCTCCTATTGGTTTTATGGAATTGGAACATTTAGTTGAATCAACAATGGAATCCGGAAAACAACCACTCTTCTTAATTCTAGACCAAATATCTGATGCACGTAATTTTGGCGCGATTATTAGAACGGCCGAATGTACTGGTGTCAATGGAATCATTGTACAAAAAGCAGGATCTGCACCTGTAAATGGAGATACCGTAAAAACTTCTGCTGGAGCTGTTTTCAATGTGCCTATTTGTAAAGTAGAACACATTAAAGACGCCATCTTTTACCTTCAAGGATCAGGTATCAAAACAGTAGCTGCTACCGAGAAAACGGAACAAAACATTTACGATATCGCATTAAACGAACCAGTAGCCATCATCATGGGATCTGAAGATAGAGGAATCAATCCATCAGTGTTAAAAATTGTAGATGAGAAAGCCAAACTACCTATGTTTGGAACAATCGGTTCTTTGAATGTTTCAGTAGCCTGTGGCGCCTTTCTATATGAAGCGGTAAGACAAAGAAGTTAAAGATATAAGGAAATTAAAAAAAATCTGTGAATCAGCGGTAATAAAACTATTTGTAAAAGTTGCTTCGTACTATTCAGTTACCCTCATAAACAAATAAACGAATCAACAAATAAACTCATACAAAATGGAAGCTCCTTTAGCAGAACGCATTCGCCCACAACAACTAGAAGACTATATTAGTCAACTACACCTTGTTGGACCAAATGGTTCGCTAACGCAACAAATTGCCAAAGGAATCATTCCTTCTTTGATTCTATGGGGACCGCCTGGTACCGGGAAAACA
>CAYWFQ010000140.1:0-4356 GCA_964457505.1 uncultured Flavobacterium sp. | reverse complement strand
TGGTAGGTATCAAAACCTACATCCTCTAAATCGTTATGTTTTCCAGAAACACGAAGACATTTTTGCGTATCGGCAATTCGTTGACTTTTAGGCGTTCCGTTACCTAAAAAGTATTCTTTGAACTGCGCCATTCCTGAATTGTTAAACATCAGAGTGGGGTCGTCTTTTAGAACGATAGGTGCCGAAGGAACGATCAAGTGTCCTTTGCTTTGAAAAAAGTCCAAAAATTGTTTACGTACGTCTTGTGATTTCATTTTATTTATTTTAGCCACTAAGGCGCTATGGCACAAAGTTTTTTTTGATTTTTATTAATTCTATTTTCTGCCCCAGATAGAAGTGGAAAGCTTCGAGTTTTAGAAATCTATTTTTTCTTGAAGTAGTAGAGCGACCAACGGAAGCTCCTGCTAGTTTGTAGAAAAAAAGATTGATGAACGAGAACTTGCAACGAATAGCTGGAAAAGGCTCACTAATTTTTTATTCCAAAAAAAAGAAGCGAACCAATGAAACATTTATTAAATTTGTTCGTCTAACTTTTTTAGGAAGTGCAAAAATAGGGTATTTTAAAATATGTCGAAAGTAAAATATTATTACGATTCTGAAAATCTGGCGTATCGAAAAATAAAAACAAAAAAAGCAACCAAATTTGGTGTTGGTTTCTTGTTTTTAGTTGCTTCTGCCCTATTCGGGTTTTTAAGTTTTGTGATTTTATTGAATACACCCTATTTTGAGACACCCAAAGACCGATTGCAAGCGCGCGAAATTGACAATTTGAAATTACATTATGCTATTTTGAATAAAAAAATAGACGAGTTAAACACTGTTACAGCGGCTATTGAAGACCGTGATAATAATTTATATCGCACTTATTTTAATACTGCGCCAATAAGTGATGAAGAAAGAAAAGCGGGATTTAAAACAAAAAATCGCTATGCCGAATTGGAAGGATTTGATAATTCAGAATTAGTAAAAAACACTACTGAACGTGTCGATATATTAACGAAAGAATTGGCAATTCAATCCAAATCTTTAGATGTAATTTTGAAATTAGCCAAGGCAAAAGATAATTTATTGAGTGCAATTCCTGCCATTCAACCTGTCAAAAATGAAAATTTGAGACGAATGGCGTCAGGTTTTGGTTACCGTTCGGATCCGTTTACCAAAGCACGAAAAATGCACGAAGGAATGGATTTTACAGCCAAAACGGGCACTCCAATCTATGCCACAGGCGATGGTGTAGTTGCAAGAGCTGACAATTCAGCTTCCGGTTTTGGGAATCATATTGTGATTCGGCACGGTTATGGTTATGAGACGTTGTATGCTCATTTGAGTAAATACAAGGCGCGTAGAGGACAAAGAGTGAAAAGAGGAGACATTATAGGGTATGTGGGAAGCACAGGAAGATCGGAAGCACCGCATTTACATTATGAAGTTCATAAAGACAATAGAGTCGTGAATCCGCTTAATTTTTATTACGGAAACATCTCGGCTGTGGAATATGTAGCCATTTCGAAATTGGCGAATCAAGAAAATCAATCATTAGACTAATGCACATCAATTTATCAGCAGACAAAAGGTATTACAGCATTGGCGAAGTAGCCAAAGCTTTTGGCGTTAACGCCTCACTTATTCGTTTTTGGGATAGTGAATTTGACATTTTAAAACCTAAGAAAAATGCCAAAGGAAATCGCATGTTCACTCCGGAAGATGTGAAAAACTTACAACTGATCTTTCATTTGGTCAAAGAAAGAGGCTTTACTTTAGAAGGAGCCAAAACGCATTTGAAAGAAGGTCAAAAGAAAACATTAGATAAATTTGATATTATCAATAAATTAGAAACCATTAAGGCACAATTATTGAGTATCAAAACCGAATTATAATTGCAAAAACAAAAATCAATTAATAAACAATCAACCTTAAATTAAATTAAAATGGACTTTAAAAAATTCTTACCTTGGATTATAGCAGTTGTAGTAGTAATTGGAATCTACGGCTGGGTGAAAGGAATCAACAACACTGCAGTAACATACGAGCAAGACATCAATGAGTCTTGGGGAAATGTACAAACAGCCTATCAAAGAAGAAATGACTTAATTGGTAACTTAGTAAATACCGTAAAAGGAGCTGCTGAATTTGAAAAAAGCACTTTAACAGCTGTAATTTCGGCTAGAGCCAAAGCAACTTCAATCACAGTTGACCCAACAAATGTAAGCCCTGCGCAATTGGCAGCATTTAATTCTGCACAAAGTGGTGTAAGTAGCTCGTTATCTAAATTATTAGTGTCAGTTGAAAAATATCCTGATTTGAAAGCTAATGAGAACTTCATGAAATTACAAGACGAATTGGCAAGTACGGAAAACCAAATTTTAACAGCTAGAACTCGTTTTAACGAAAAAGTAAAGCCTTACAACACACACATCAAAACGTTCCCAAATTCTATTTTTGCAGGGATGTTTGGGTTTAAAGAAAAACCGTATTTTGAAGCAGCTGTTGGCGCTGACAAACCGGTAGAAGTAAAATTCTAAACGAATAAAAAGACAACTTATGACAGCAGAAACTATTTTTTTATCCAAAGAAGACGAAAACGAAATTGTAGCAGCTATTCAATTGGCTGAAAAAAATACTTCTGGCGAAATAAGAGTGCATATAGAACAAACAACTTCCAAAGTTCCTTTTGACAGGGCTTTGGAAGTTTTTTATGAATTAAAAATGAATGAAACGCAATTGCAAAACGGCGTTTTGATTTATTTGGCTAGTGCCGACAAACAATTTGTTATTTGTGGCGACAAAGGAATTAATGAAGTAGTCGCTTCTGATTTTTGGGATAGTACCAAAGAAATTATGGCAGCTCAATTCAAACAAGGTAACTTCAAACAAGGTTTAATTGATGGAATTACCCAAGCCGGCGAACAATTGAAAACCTATTTTCCTTGGCAAGCCGACGATACCAATGAATTATCAAACGAAATCTCAAAAGGATAATGAAAACACAATTACCTACTCCTACTTTTCTTAAATTACTCCTTTGTTTTTTGGTAACACAAATTGGTTTTGCACAATATACCATACCTGAAAAACCAGCATTACAAACTTCGGTTTACGATTATGCTAAAGTACTTAACGAAACTGAAAAAGCACAGCTAGAAGAAAAACTAGTGCGCTATTCTGATTCTACTACGACCCAAATTGTAATTATTACCATTGAAAGTCTGAAAGGCGAAGACGTGAGCCAATTAGCGACCAACTGGGCGCAAACTTGGGGATTTGGTCAATCCAAAGAAGACAATGGCGTAATTATTTTATTAGCTAAAGCCGAAAAGAAAATAGCGATCAACCCTGGTTATGGTTTGGAAGATCGATTAACCGCAGGAACTGGTGGTGAAATCATCCGAAAAATTATCATTCCCGAATTCAAAGCGGGAAGTTATTTCAATGGATTGGATAAAGGGACAACCGCCATTATTGAGGTTTTTAAAGGGAAATACAAAGGGACACGCAAACAGAATAAACAAAAAGATTTTCCAATTCTTCCTTTTATAGTAATTATAGTTATTGTTCTAATTCTTTTTTCAAGAAATAAAAAAGGCGGAGGCAATTCAGGGGGATCTGGTGGTTTTGGTGGAGGCCCAAGTTTATTAGACATTCTCGTTTTAAGTAGCTTAGGCAGCGGTAACAGAGGTGGCTTCGGAGGATCGTCAGGTGGCGGATTTGGTGGCGGTGGCTTCGGTGGAGGTTTTGGTGGCGGAGGATTCTCGGGTGGTGGTTCCAGCGGAAGTTGGTAATTTATTTTGATTTCTAAATAATTGCCAACTATATTTGTATCAATAACTGTAATAGATGCTTTCACACAAAACTAAATACGCCCTTAAAGCTTTGTTGTTTCTTGCTCAACAAGAACCAGGTTATATTGCGCGTACAATTGAAATTGCTGATACAGCGGCAATACCTAAAAAGTTTTTAGAACAAATATTACTGGATTTAAAACGTGCTCATTTAGTTGGCAGTAAACAAGGAAAATTTGGTGGATATTACTTAATTAAATCCTCAAATGAAATTACAATGGCTGATATTCATCGGTTATTTGATGGTGCCATCGCATTACTCCCATGCGCTTCTTTGAATTTTTATGAACCTTGTTCCGATTGCAAAAGTGAGTCAGAATGTGGCTTAAGACACGGTTTAATTACTATTCGCGAAGAAACTTTAAAAGCCATGCAAGGCATTACCATAGCATCTTTAGTAAAAAAATAAAAAATATTTTTTAAACTCTACTATTTTTATAGAATTAATTATATATTTGCACCCGAAAACATTAAACCATTTATTTATGAAAACGTATCCAATTCATTTTAGTGCGGA
>CAYWFQ010000139.1:0-4356 GCA_964457505.1 uncultured Flavobacterium sp. | reverse complement strand
GTATCCAAATTACCAAAGGAGCGGGGAGTGTGGTCAACGGATACGAAAGTATTTCAGGTCAAATCAATACAGAACTTATCAAACCTATTAATGACATTCCGTTTTTTTTGAATGTGTACGGTTCAACCGATTCTCGATTTGAATTGAACACGCATTTTAACACCCATCTTTCGGATAAATGGAGTAGTAGTTTGTTCTTGCACGGGAATACCCGAACAGCGAAAATGGATAAAAATGGCGATGGTTTTATGGATAATCCTTTGGCAAAACAAATCAATATTTTGAATCGATATCAATATTACGATGCCGAAAAAGGTTGGGTGAGTTTTATCAATTTCAGGTACATGAATGATAAAAAACAAATGGGTCAAATGAGTTTTAATCCCAATATTGATAGAGGGACAACTAATTTTTGGGGTTCAGAAATTAATACGGAACGTTTGGATGTGTCAACCAAACTGGGTTATGTTTTTAAAGATATGCCGTATCAAAGCATTGGTTTTCAAAACGCATTTACTAGCCATAATCAACAGTCGTATTTTGGGTTAAACCAATACAACATCAAGCAAAACAGTTATTATTCGAACCTGATTTTTAATTCAATTATCAATACTACCATGCATAAGTTTGCTACGGGTTTGAACTTTACGTTGGATAATTATCAAGAATTAGTTACTGTCAAAGATTGGAGTCGAACGGATAATTCAATTGGCGCTTTTTTTGAGTATACCTACGATAATGATGATAATTTGAGCTTGATTTTGGGAGGAAGAATTGACAATCATAATCGATTGGGAACATTTGCAACTCCTCGTTTGCACATGAGATACAATCCTTGGGAGAAAGCCGTATTTCGATTTTCAGCAGGAAGAGGCAAACGAAGTGCTAATATTTTCGCAGAAAATCAATCGCTGTTTGCGAGTTCGAGAGTTTTTTCTATTTTGGATACCAATGGAAAAACCTATGGTTTGAATCCTGAAATTGCTTGGAATTACGGAGGAAGTTTTACGCAGTCATTTTTACTTTTTGGCAAAAACGCTGATGTTACTCTTGATTGGTATCGAACCGATTTCCAGAATCAAGTAGTGGTGGATGTAATGCAAAGTCCGCAACAAGTGCTGTTGTATAATTTGAAAGGCAAATCATTTGCGAACAGCTTTCAATTCGAATTCAATTACGAAATAACTAAAAACCTTCGTTTGCGTTCAGCTTACAAAATGTACGATGTGCAAACGGATTATCTTTCAGGGACTTTCCAAAAACCGTTGCAAGCTAAAAATCGGTTCTTTGGAAATATAGAATACGAAACCGCAACCACTGCTAATTCGCAAAACTGGAAAATTGATTTCACTTACAATTGGATTGGAGCACAACAATTGCCCAACACGCAATCGAATCCAAATACCGATCGTTTAGCTGAATTTTCTTCTTCCTATTCTTTGATGAATGCCCAAATAACCCGTGTGTTTTCGTCTGTTTTTGAAGTCTATGTTGGTGGAGAAAATATCGGAAATTTTACACAGCCAAAAGCAATTTTGGGTGCCGAGAATCCTTTTGGGTCAACTTTTGACTCTTCCATTGTGTATGCGCCAATTTTTGGTCAGATGTATTATGCAGGCTTACGGTTTAAGATTAAATAAATGACAATATCAAATTCAAAAATCAAATTCAAAAATCAAATTCAATATCAAAATTTAAATATAGAAAACATGAAAAAAATAATTGTACTAGTATTTTTAGTATTTGCAGGACTTTCTGTTCAAGCACAAGTGAAAAAGAATAAAAATGCAAAATATGTTACAGAAGTAAATGGAAATTGTGAGCAATGTCAAAAACGAATTCAGAAAGCTGCTTTTTCAGTTGTGGGAGTAAAATCAGCAGTTTGGAATATTGAAACGCACCAATTGAGCGTAATTCTAAACGAAGAAAAATGCACGCTTTTGGAAGTAAAGAAAGCCATTGCTAAAGTCGGTCACGATACCGATGAGGTAAAAACAACTGATGCAACCTATGAAAATTTACATCATTGTTGCTTGTATGATAGAAAGGAATAAATGAATAAGAGAGCGTTAATAAAAGTTTAAATGCTACCTATAAATTGTGGTTGCGCTAAATTATTCTTACTTTCACACCCTAGATATTAACTAAATACTACTGTATGAACAATTTTGATTGGACACAATTATTGAATCCGGAGTTTTACATTACGCTATCAATTGGAGGGGTTCAAGTTGGGTTATATATTGTTTTATTTATCATTTTTGCTGAAACGGGTCTTTTTGCAGGCTTCTTTCTTCCTGGAGATAGTTTGCTTTTTTTGTCAGGAATCTACAGTGGGGATTTGGTAGGAAATGTTGTTGCAATTGACAATGATTTTATTAATGTAACCCTTCTGGCTTTGTTGATTTCAATTTCAGGAATTGTTGGAAATACAGTTGGCTATTGGTTTGGAGCCAAAAGCGGCTATTATTTATTCAAAAAAGAAGATACATTTTGGTTCAAGAAAAAATACCTTTTACAATCCAAAGACTTTTTTGAAAAGTATGGTGGTAAAGCCATTATTTACGCCCGTTTTTTACCTATTTTCAGAACTTTCGCACCAATAGTTGCCGGAATAGTTTCTATGGATAAAAAGAAATTCATGTTCTTTAACACTTTGAGTTCGTTTTTATGGGCTTTTGTGTTAGTGTTTTCTGGGCATTATCTTTACGGTGTCTTTTTAGGATTTGGAATCGATTTGAAAGAACATATAGAAATGATTGTGATTGGAATTATTCTGATTTCCACTTTTCCCGTTTTCTTGAAATTATTAAAAAAGCGACCTCAAGATAAGTAATATAAAAGCAAAAAAAATCCGAAGTGAAAACTTCGGATTTTTAATTTAAATACTTACTTCGTACTTCGTATATCGTACTTCATATATCGTACTTCGTAAATAGTATTACATCATTCCTGGCATACCTCCGCCCATTGGACTTGGTGCCGATTCTTCTTTGATGTCGATTAAAGCACATTCTGTAGTCAAGATCATTCCAGCAACAGAAGCTGCATTTTCTAAAGCTACACGAGTTACTTTTTTAGGATCAATGATTCCAGCTTTTAACATATCTACATATTCGTCTGTTTTAGCGTTGTAACCAAAATCACCTTTTCCTTCAGCTACTTTTGCTACTACTACAGAACCTTCTAAACCAGCATTTTCAACGATAGTTCTCAAAGGTGCTTCTACAGCACGAGATACGATTTGGATTCCAGTTGCTTCGTCAGCATTGTCGGCTTTAACTTTACTTAAAACTACTTTTGCTCTTAATAAGGCAACACCTCCACCAGCAACAATTCCTTCTTCAACTGCAGCACGAGTAGCGTGAAGTGCATCGTCTACACGGTCTTTTTTCTCTTTCATTTCTACTTCAGAAGCAGCTCCAACATATAAAACAGCAACACCTCCAGCTAATTTAGCCAAACGTTCTTGCAATTTTTCTTTATCATAGTCAGATGTAGTAGTTTCCATTTGACCTTTGATTTGGTTCACACGGTTTTTGATAGTATCCGCATCACCAGCGCCACTTACAATAGTAGTGTTGTCTTTGTCAATGGTAACTCTTTTTGCAGTACCCAACATATCAATAGTGGTGTTCTCCAAAGTGTATCCTCTTTCTTCAGAGATTACTGTTCCACCAGTAAGGATAGCAATATCTTCTAACATCGCTTTTCTTCTGTCTCCAAAACCAGGTGCTTTAACAGCAGCGATTTTTAAGGCACCACGTAATTTGTTAACTACTAAAGTAGATAACGCTTCACCGTCAACATCTTCAGCAATAATCAATAATGGTTTTCCAGATTGTGCTACTGGCTCTAATACAGGTAGTAATTCTTTTAAAGAAGATACTTTTTTATCGTATAATAAAATGTACGGACTTTCTAATTCCGCTTCCATTTTTTCTGGGTTAGTTACAAAGTAAGGAGAAAGATATCCTCTGTCAAATTGCATACCTTCAACAACGTCTACAAAAGTATCTGTCCCTTTAGCTTCTTCAACAGTAATAACACCTTCTTTTCCTACTTTTGCGAAAGCATTAGCGATTAATTCACCAATAACTTCGTCATTATTAGCAGAAATAGAAGCAATTTGTTTGATTTTTTCAGAATCACTTCCTACTACTTTAGCTTGTTTAGTTAAGTCTTCAACAATAGCCTCAACTGCTTTGTCAATTCCTCTTTTTAGATCCATTGGATTCGCTCCAGCAGCAACGTTTTTCAAACCTTCTTTTACGATTGCTTGTGCTAAAACTGTTGCAGTTGTAGTTCCATCTCCTGCTAAATCATTGGTTTTAGAAGCCACTTCTTTCACCATTT
>CAYWFQ010000138.1:0-4363 GCA_964457505.1 uncultured Flavobacterium sp. | reverse complement strand
ATTAAGTGCATAAATTTTTGTAAATTTGCTCGGTTTTTATTGCCATAAAATAGTTATACAATATTATGAAAGACAAGAGGATATTATATGTATCATCTGAAGTTGTTCCTTATCTTGATGAGAATGAGGTTTCTTTGATGTCCTACGATGTACCGAAAATGATTAATGATCAAGGCGGACAAATTAGAATTTTTATGCCAAGATATGGCAATATTAATGAAAGAAGACATCAATTACATGAGGTAATTCGACTTTCAGGAATGAATTTGGTAGTAAATGATTTGGATATGCCTTTAATTATTAAAGTAGCGTCCATTCCAAAAGAAAGAATTCAAGTTTATTTTATTGATAATGACGAGTATTTTAAGCGCAAAGCAACATTCACTAATGAAGAAGGAACATTGTATCCTGACAATGATGAACGTGCTATCTTTTTTGCAAAAGGCGTTGTAGAAACAGTTAAAAAATTAAACTGGGTACCGGATATTATTCATGTACATGGATGGATGGCGGCTATGTTGCCTATTTACATGAAACATTTTTATAAAAATGAAGCCTTGTTTTCAGATACTAAAATTGTAACTTCAGTATATAGTCAGTCATTTGAAGGTACTTTGGATGCTGAAATGATTAATAAAGTTAAATTTGATAATGTTCCTTTAGAATCTATTTTAGACTTAGAAGTTCCTGATTATGAAAACATTATTAAAGCAACTGTTAAACATTCAGATGCAGTAATTATTGCTTCTGAAAATCTATCGCCAAGTTTAACAAAATTTATAGAATCTTCAGGAAAACCTTTTTTACCTTTCCAATCGAAAGAAGTATTTGCTGAGGCGTATACTAACTTTTACAAAAACGAGGTTCTTTAGAAATTAAACTTTATTTAAAAACATGCATACTACTTCTTTTTTTAAAAGAATACTTTTTCTTGTTAGTGTTCTATTTTTATATTCTTGCGATAAAGAATACAATGCGATTGGGGCCGATTTATTAGGAGAAAATCACTTTGATTTTTTACAATATACTTCTGATGTTGTGGCACACAATCAAAAAATAGGCCCTGTTGACGCTACAAATTTACCAATTAATGCATTGGGTATTTATAATGATCCTACTTTTGGAAAAACTACAGCGCACTTTGCAACTCAATTGAACTTAGCTGCATTAGCACCTACAATAGGAGCTAATGCTGTTGTAGATAGTGTTTATTTATCTGTACCTTATTTTAGTACTTTAAAAACGACTAACACAGATGGAAGTCATGTGTATGAATTGGACTCGATTTATGGCGGTCAAGCACCAATAAAATTGAGTGTATATGAGTCGAATTATTTTATGAGAGATTTAGATCCGGCTTCTAATTTTACCGAAACGCAGTCGTTTTATTCAGATCAAACATCAATTTTTGAAAATGCTAAGTTAGGTTCTCGATTGAATAATTCCTCAAGCTCTGCTCAAAATGACGCATTCTTTTTTGATTCTAAAGAAATAGTTCAAAAAGTAACTGCATCAGATGGTAAAGTGAGTTTGGCACGTTCAGTTCCCGCTATGCGATTGAAATTAGACAATAGCTATTTTGCAACAAAAATATTAAAAGCGCCCGCTTCTAAATTGGCAACTAATGACGTGTTTAAAGATTATTTTAGAGGTTTGTATTTCAAAATCGAAACCGTTTCGGGAAGTGCAGGAAGTATGGCAATGATGAACTTCAAATCGGGAAAAATCACCATTAGTTATACTGAAGATTTAGTTACGAATGGAGTTACAACGAGAGTTCCAAAAACATTGGATATCAATCTAAATGGAAATTCAGTTAATTTATTAGATCAAACCAATGTTAATTCGGTTTATGCTAATGCAGTAAACAATCCTAACACTTCTCTAGGCGATGCTAATTTGTATGTAAAAGGTGGCGAAGGTGCTATGACGGTAATCGATTTATTCAAAACTCCAGGAGAGTTAGACTTAATACGTAGCAAAGGATGGTTAATTAATGAAGCCAATTTAGTTTTTCATATTGATGCTGCAAAAATGGCTACAAGTAATGAGCCAAATAGAGTTTATTTATACGACTTAACCAATAATCGTCCCGTTGTAGATTATTTTTTAGATGCAACAAATGCAACAGATGCTAAGAAATCAAAATATGTTTTTAGTGGTATTCTCAATAAAGAGGCTGTAACCAACGGAAGAGGACAGACTTATAAAATTAGAATTACGAATCAAATACGTAATTTAGTAAAACATGCCGACTCTACTAATGTGAAATTAGGCTTAGTGGTTACCGAAAATATTGGCGAATCTAATTTTTCAAAATTAAAAACGGCGAATAGTTTCACATCAAAATTACCAAAAGCAGCTGTTATGAATCCTCTGGGAACGGTATTGTTCGGAAGTCACCCTTCAGTACCTGCGGATAAAAGAGTTAAGCTACAGATTTATTATACAAAACCTAATTAGATTATATATATGTGTGGAATAGTTGGATATATTGGTTATAGAGAAGCATATCCTATTGTAATCAAAGGATTGAAAAGATTAGAATACCGCGGATACGATAGCGCAGGTGTAATGTTGTTTGATGGAGCTTCTTTAAAGTTATGTAAAACAAAAGGGAAAGTTTCAGATCTTGAAGCAAAAGCTGCTACTGAAATTACCACCACTGGAACTATTGGAATGGGGCATACTCGTTGGGCTACACATGGTGTGCCTAATGATGTTAACTCACATCCACACCTTTCTAACTCAGGAGATTTGGCAATAATCCATAATGGAATTATCGAAAATTATGCCCCTCTAAAAGAAGAATTAATTAAGAGAGGTTATGTTTTTCACTCAGATACCGACTCGGAAGTATTGGTCAATTTGATTGAAGAAATTCAAGTTAAAGAAAATTTAAAATTAGGAAAAGCAGTTCAAGTAGCATTGAACCAAGTGGTTGGAGCATATGCAATAGCTGTTTTTGATATAAAAAATCCTAACGAAATCGTAGCAGCTCGTTTAGGAAGTCCTTTGGCAATAGGCGTTGGAGAAGGAGAATATTTTATTGCTTCAGATGCCTCTCCATTTATTGAATATACTTCTAATGCTATTTATTTAGAAGATGGCGAAATGGCTAACATCAGGCTACACAAACCGATGAAAGTTCGTAAAATTAAAGACGACTCTATAGTCGATCCTTATATTCAAGAACTTCAAATGAATTTGGAGCAAATTGAAAAAGGAGGATACGATCATTTCATGATGAAAGAAATCTACGAACAACCTAATGTAATCAAAGACACGTATAGAGGACGACTTCATGCTAATGAAGGAATTATCCAAATGGCTGGAGTAGAAGATAATATTGAGAAGTTTCTAAATGCTGACCGAATAATTATAATTGCTTGCGGTACATCATGGCATGCAGGATTGGTTGCCGAGTATGTTTTTGAAGAATTTACTAGAATTCCAGTTGAAGTAGAATATGCTTCTGAATTTAGATATAGAAATCCAATTATAGGTAGTAAGGATGTTGTTATCGCAATTTCTCAGTCAGGAGAAACTGCCGACACTATGGCGGCTATCAAATTGGCTAAGGAAAACGGAGCCTTTGTCTTTGGAGTTTGTAATGTAGTTGGTTCTTCTATTTCTAGAGAAAGCCATGCGGGTGCTTATACACATGCGGGTCCAGAAATTGGAGTGGCTTCAACAAAGGCATTTACGACGCAAATTACCGTTTTGACCATGATCGCTTTACGTTTGGCAAAAGCCAAAGGAACGTTATCAACTTCTGATTTTCATAGGTATTTGCAAGAATTAGAGTTAATTCCAGAAAAAGTACAAGAAGCTTTATTGACTAATGATACTACTAAGGAAATAGCTGCGACATTTAAAGACGCACACAATTGCTTGTATTTAGGAAGAGGTTATAATTTTCCAGTTGCATTAGAAGGTGCTTTGAAATTAAAAGAAATATCTTACATACATGCAGAAGGATATCCAGCTGCAGAGATGAAACACGGACCAATTGCTTTAATTGACGAACAAATGCCTGTAATTGTAATTGCACCTAAGCAAGGGCATTATGATAAAATTGTAAGTAATATTCAGGAAATTAAATCAAGAAGTGGTCGTATCATTGCGGTAGTAACTAAAGGAGATACACAAGTTCGAGAATTAGCTGATTATGTAATCGAAATTCCTGAAACTTCAGATGCCTTGTCGCCTCTTATTACAACAATCCCATTACAATTATTATCGTATCATATTGCAGTATTGAGAGGTTGTAACGTAGATCAGCCAAGAAATTTGGCTAAATCAGTTACAGTAGAATAAATCAATCAGTATAGAATTTAAAAAAAAGCAAGATTTATCTTGC
>CAYWFQ010000137.1:0-4417 GCA_964457505.1 uncultured Flavobacterium sp. | reverse complement strand
TGCTCGGATGGTGAAATTGGTAGACACGCTGGACTTAAAATCCAGTGAACAGCAATGTTCGTGCGGGTTCAAGTCCCGCTCTGAGTACTAAAGCCTCTTCAATTGAAGAGGCTTTTTTTGTTTTTTGTACAATGATTAAATTGACACCGGTTTTGGCCGGATAGCTATATGGGAACTTTTGTAATTACAAAACGATTTAACGACGAATATAAATTTGTATTTGCTTCACGTAAAGGCAAAACAATTTTTACAAGTTTGAGTTATGAACTTAAATTTGAAGGAGAAGAAGCGATTGAAAAATTTAAAGCTAATACTAATTTGGCAACTTTCTTAAAGTTTAGATCTACTAATGGTAGGTATTATTTTAAGGTAATGTTAGATGGGGTTCACTTTGCGACAAGTAGAAAGTATACTACGGAACTTAGATTAGAAAAAGGAATCAATGAAATTGTAAAATACGCATCTATTTCAGAGGTGTTGGATTTTTCGTCCAGTGATGTGATTTTTACGGACTAACAATTTCCGATTAAAGGAAATAATTTAAAAAATTATAAAAATAAAAAAAGCCGTTACACTAAGTGTACGGCTTATTTTTTTCTGTGTAGTAATTTAATTACTTTGCAGCAGCAGCAGTGTCAACAGCAGCAGTATCAACAGCAGCAGTATCAACAGCAGCAGTGTCAACAGCAACAGCAGTAGTATCAACAGCTACTTCTTCAGCAGGAGCTTCAGCTTTTTTACAAGATACAACAGTTAAAACAGCAACAACAGCTAAACTTAAAAATACTTTTTTCATCTTAATTTATTATAAAAGGTTAATTATTAATTCGTGGCAAAGATATAAAATTTTTAATATGTAAAATATTTTTTCATTTTTTTTTTAGATAATATTACATAAAAAACAACCTTTTCATGAATATAGTGTCAGAAAAACGAAAAAAGAGTAAATTAGAATTCCAAAATTACTGTAAGTTATTCAAAATTTTGGCTACAGCACCTTTGTTGTTTTGGACAAAATTTGCACAGATCAATCCTTTTGTTTTGTGCAAAGTTGCATTTGAAATCAGTTCGTTTAATTGTGACACTAATTCTTTTTGATGATTCACCGATATGCATCCCATACTATCAACTAATTCAATTGCTTCTATAAAATGAGAATAGTTGGGTCCAATAATAATCGGGATACCAAAAGTAGCTGGTTCTAAAATATTATGAACACCCGGTTGTCCAAATCCGCCACCTACATATGCAATATCGGCATAACTGTATATTTTGGTTAATATTCCAATAGTATCGATAATAAATACATCATAGTCTTTTAAGTTTTTACCCTCTTTTTCTGAATATAGAACTACTTTTTTGGTACAACTGTTTTTTAGTTGTTGTGTTTGATCTTGTTTTATATTATGTGGTGCAATAATGTATTTTGTGTCGGTTGAATTAGAGTTAATGAATTCGATTAATAATTCCTCGTCTTTGGGCCAAGTACTTCCAGCAACGACAGTTGTCTTATTGTTTTTAAATTCCGCAATAAAGTCTAAGGTGTTGTCTCTTTCTAAAATACTTGCTACTCTGTCAAAACGGGTATCTCCCGAAACAATCGCATTTTCTTTTCCAAGTTGATGGAGTAATTGCAACGAATTTTCGTTTTGCACAAAAAAGTAAGTGAAGGCATCTAACGCTTTTCTATAAAACCCACCGTACCATTTGAAAAATGCTTGTTTTTCTCTGAAAATCCCAGAAATTAAATAGGTAGGGATATTTTGACTTTTAAGTTCGTTTAAATAATTAGGCCAAAACTCATATTTTATAAAAAAAACAGCGTCTGGATGAGCTAATTGAATAAATTTTGAAACCTTTTTCTTTGTGTCTAAAGGTAAATAAATAGTCGCGTCTGCTACTGTATTGTTTTTTCGTACTTCATAACCAGAAGGTGAGAAAAAACTAATTATGATTTTGTGGGTGGGATATTTCTCTTTTATTCTTTCGATGACGGGTAATCCTTGTTCGTATTCGCCCAAAGAAGCAGCGTGAAACCAGATTGTTTTATCAGTGGGTTTGATTTTGGCTTTTAATTTAGGAAATACCTCTTTTCTTCCTGCAACAAAAAGATTGATTTTTGGTACAAAAAAAGCGATGATTTCTAATAATAGCCCTGCAATTGAAATAATTATACTGTAAATAAAAAGCATACCCGATATTTTGGTGCTAAAATACAGTTTCTTTGTATTATTTTGATTGGTTAGAACTCATTAAATACCTATTTTTGTTTTCGTTTTACAAATTAATTCACTTTATATTGGAATTTGTACGAAAGTATTCCAACTAGCAAACAAAAAGTAAATGAAAAAAATACAAATGGTTGACTTAAAAGGTCAATACGATGCAATAAAAGAAACAGTTAACACTTCTATTCAAGAAGTTTTAGATACCAATACCTACATCAATGGGCCGCAGGTTCATTCGTTCCAAAAATCATTAGAAACGTATTTAGATGTAAAACACGTAATTCCTTGTGCCAATGGAACCGATGCTTTGCAAATTGCAATGATGGGATTGGGATTACAACCCGGCGATGAGGTAATTACTGCTGATTTTACCTTTGCAGCAACTGTTGAGGTTATTGCTTTACTCCAATTGACACCTGTTTTAGTAGATGTTGATATGTACAATATGAATATCAATATTGATCAAATTAGAAAAGCCATTACGCAAAAGACAAAGGCAATTGTACCAGTTCATTTGTTTGGGCGTGCTGCCAATATGGAAGCAATTATGGCATTAGCCAAAGAACATAATTTATTTGTGATTGAAGACAATGCACAAGCTATTGGGGCGAATTGTAAGTTTTCAGATGGAACTAAAAAGAAAGCAGGAACGATAGGTCATGTAGGCGCAACTTCTTTTTTTCCTTCAAAAAATTTAGGGTGTTATGGAGATGGCGGAGCAATTTTTACCAATGATGATGCTCTAGCGCATACACTTCGCGGAATTGTTAATCACGGAATGTATGAAAGATACCACCATGATGTTGTTGGAGTTAATTCTCGTTTGGATAGTATTCAAGCTGCGGTGTTGAATGCCAAATTACCTTTATTAGACCAATACAATACAGCCAGACAAAACGCCGCAAGAAAATATACTGCAGCACTTGAAGGTCATAAAAATATTATTGCACCAAGCATTTGTGATATTTGCGATTGCCATGTTTTTCACCAATATACGTTACGTATTATTGATGCCGACAGAAATGGTTTGATGCAATATTTGTTAGACAAAGGCATTCCATGTGCGATTTACTATCCAATTCCATTGCACAGTCAAAAGGCGTATGCGGATGCACGTTACAAAGAAGAAGATTTTCCAGTAACCAATCAATTAGTGAAAGAAGTGATTTCGTTACCGATGCATACAGAATTAGACGATGAACAAATTAAATTCATCACAGATAGTATTTTAGAGTTTTTAAATAAATAGGCGCAAAATAACAAAAGCAGATGAAAGTACTGGTAACAGGAGGTTTAGGATTTATAGGTTCGCATACTGTGGTAGAACTACAAAACGAAGGTTTTGAAGTCGTAATTATTGATAACTTATCCAATACTTCTTTGTCGGTTTTGGACGGAATCCAAAATATAACTGGAAAAGTACCTGCTTTCGAAAAATTGGATTTGCGAGAGAAAGACAAAGTTCAAGATTTTTTCAGAAGACATAAAGATATTGATGGAGTCATTCATTTTGCAGCTTCAAAAGCTGTGGGGGAAAGTGTTGGTAATCCGCTATTGTATTACGAAAATAACATCAATGTATTGGTGTATATTTTACAAGAACTGGAACAAAAATCAACGGCTAATATTATATTTAGCTCTTCTTGTACCGTGTACGGTCAAGCCGAGCAGATGCCCATTACTGAAGATTCATCGGTTCAAGTAGCTATGTCTCCTTATGGCAATACCAAACAAATTGGAGAAGAAATCATAACAGATGCTGCCAAAGCATCCAATATTAACGCCATTTTATTACGTTATTTTAACCCTATAGGCTCACATCCTTCTGCTGAAATAGGGGAGTTGCCTCTAGGAGTTCCACAGAATTTAGTTCCTTTTATCACTCAAACCGGAATTGGTTTGCGTCAAGAATTATCAGTCTATGGTGATGATTATCCAACTCCTGACGGAACAGCTATTCGCGATTATATTCACGTAGTCGATTTGGCGAAAGCCCACGTTATTGCAATGCAACGTTTATTGAATAAAAAAAATCAAGATAAAGTAGAAACCTTTAATTTAGGAACAGGAACAGGAAGTTCGGTTTTGGAAGTGATTCATGCTTTTGAAAAAGTAAGCGGTCAAAAATTACCTTATAAAATTGTAGCGCGTAGAGAAGGTGACATTACTGAGGCCTACGCCAATACTCA
>CAYWFQ010000136.1:0-4497 GCA_964457505.1 uncultured Flavobacterium sp. | reverse complement strand
TATAAAAATAAAAAAACGCCCTGATAAATCAGGGCGTTTTCTAAAAAATATTTAAAGAATATTATTTTTGTAATACTACTTCAGTTCTTCTGTTTTTAGCTTTTCCAGCAGCAGTTTTGTTTGAAGCAACTGGTTTGCTTTCTCCATAACCAACAGCTGTTAAGTTTTCTGCTTTCATTCCTCTTTCGATTAATGCATTTTTAACTACATCAGCTCTTTCTTGAGATAATTTTTGATTAAATTCATCTGAACCATCACTATCTGTATGTCCTTCAATACTAAATTTAGCAGTAGGATATTGTTTTAACAAAGTAGAAATTGATTCAATTTTAACCGGTACATCTTCTGATCTAAAAGTAGCTTTTCCTGTGTTGAAATAAATTGATTTCGCCTCCATTGAAACTGATTCTAAAACTGCCGCTGTTACTTCTGGACATCCTTTATTACTAGCAAGACCAGCAACTTCTGGACATTCGTCATCTTTATCAGCAACTCCGTCTTTATCAGTATCTGCCCAAGGACAACCTGCATTTTCTTTAGGACCTGCAACAGATGGACATTTGTCATCTTTGTCAGCAACTCCATCTTTATCAGCATCTGGACATCCTTTTAAAGAAGCTAAACCAGCTACTTGTGGACATGCATCATTTGCATCAGTTATTCCATCAGCATCGGCATCAGGACATCCATTTAAAGAAGCTAAACCAGCAACCTCAGGACATGCATCACTTCCATCAACGATTCCGTCTCCATCAGTATCAGGACATCCGTTGAATTGTTTTAAACCAGCTACTTGTGGACAAGCATCGTCTTTATCATAGATTCCGTCTTTATCAGTATCTGTTCCTCCAAATTTGAAAATCAAACCTGCAGTATGTTGGAAGAAAGAAGGAGCATCAGGAATACCTGCTGTTACTCTATCTCCGTATGATTTTTTGTATTTAGATGTTAATTCTAAACCTACGTTTTCTGAAAACCAAAAAGTAACTCCAGCACCAGTATTGATTGTCCCGTAACTAGCGTCTCCAAGGAAAGAATACCCTCCACCTACAGAAAGAGAAGGATCAATCACTTTTGATTTAATTACTGATTGAAGACTGTATTTAATAGTAGCATCAATTCCATAATACACTAAATCTCCAGGATTAGTAACCACATAACCACGAGAATCATGTCCTGCAGCAGCTGGGTTAAAACTTACAAATTTACTTACTTTATTTAATGATCCAGAAACTCCAAATGAGAAGTTATCTCCAACATATTTAGAAACTCCGATATAAGTTATTGCTGGCAAAGTATTCCAATTGTCTTTTACTGCAAATGGTTGAGAAAAATGACGGTCTAGCCAATTATTTCCACCTCCTGCACTGGTTTTAGTATCAATAGCGTTTACTCCAAAAGAGAAAGCCCATGGGTTGTTACTATCCTGAGCATTTGAGTTTAAACTCAAAATTATCATTGCAGCAACTACAATTTTGTTGAAATGTTTCATACTTGATTTTTTAAATTACTTTTAGTTATTTACAACAAAAGTAGTGCCTAATTATGTAATAACAAAATTATATTTGAACAAATACGCATAAATTGCTGAAAATAAAACACTTATATTAATATCGAATAATTACCACATAGTATTAAAACAAAAAAACACCCTAAAAAGGGTGTTTTTAAAAACTTTTTCATTTTGTGTTGCTTATTCTGCAAATTTCACCACTAAACCTAATGAGTGTTGCAACATAGATGGAGCATTAACCACATTATTGATTTCTCTTGCTTCATATGATTTAACATATTTTGAAGAATATTCAAATCCAACCGTTTTAGTTGCCCAATATACAACTCCTACACCAGGACTGATAGTTTGATAAGAATTATCTCCTAAGGTTGAATATCCAAGACCTAATGTAATTGACGGCTCTAATTTTTCTGATTTTATAGCTGATTTTAAACTATATTTTACAGTAGCATCAATTCCGAAATATTTTAAATCACCAGGATTAGAAACTGAATAGTCACCTTTAGAAGCTACAACGTATTTACTTAATTTATTGATAGATCCAGAAATTCCTACAGAGAAATTATCTCCTAAATATCTTGATACTCCAACATAAGAAATAGCTGGCAAAACATTCCAATTGTCTTTAACAGAGAAAGCTTGCGATAAATGACCGTCTAGCCAATTATTTCCTCCTCCTGCACTAGTTTTTGTATCTAAAGCAGTTACCCCAAAAGATACTGCCCATTTGTTTTTACTGTCTTGAGCTGCTGCATTAAGTCCCATCATAATTGCAAACGCAATAAGAATTTTGTTAAGATGTTTCATAGTTTGATTTAATTAATGATTTCTACAATTAATTTTAAATTTCTTAACAAAAATAGAATCATATTTTAGAAAAGCAAAACATTTTTCAATTAAATTGAATTTGTTGCCTTTTTAACCTCAATTTAGATACTTGATTTAATTTTGAAATTAACACTTAATCAACTCGTTTTTTTTTAATTATTAATACAATTTATTTACCATTATTTGATCTCCAATAAATACAAGTGCTTTTTCAACCACTTCATAACCCATGCCTTCAATGGCTTTTTGGTAATTTTCCAACTGTTGCACATATTTTGAATTCGGAGCGCCCGTTTTATAATCTAGCAGAAATACATTTTTATTTGTATCTATGGCCATTCGGTCGGGCTTAATCGTTCTTGCTTCTTTTTGAATGATAGTTTGTTCATTCATCACTTTATTTCCTTCAGCAAAATGGTTTTTCAATGCGGTATGTTCTACAATTTCGAGAATCGTTTGACGCACCAACTCTTTTTGACTTAAGGTAATCAACCCGTTTTCAAGGGCTTTGGTAATCGCCAAATCTACATCGTGTTTAGTTTTTACAAATGATAAAATTTCATGTATTAGATTACCATATTCTATAGCTTCTTGCTGATGTGTTCCCCACATTACCGATTCTCGCTGTGCAATTTTGATGTTTTTCGGATTCAATACTTCCGCAACAGTAGGGATGATTTTAGAGGTGTCTTTATGTTTTACAGACGAAGATAATTTTGTCGTATTACCTAATTGATATACAAGTTTATCGTTGTCATATAAATCTTGAGCAATCAAATAATTGATAAAAAAAGCACACATATTGTTCTTCGGAATTTCGCCTTTACTAGACAAATTTTTGCTAGATATAATATACAATTGTTCTTCGGCACGGGTTAACGCAACATACAATACATTAATATTATCTAATAATTCTTCCTGTTTTTTAATGGTGTATAATTCCAAAGCATCCTCACCAAATCCTTCTACTGCACTACTATTATCAATCAACACTTTTGGCAAGCCGACCGTTTCTTCCTCGGCATTTAGCCACAATTTATCTTTGGGTTTTCGGCTGTAATCTTCTTCTGCAAAAGGCATAATTACCACTGGAAACTCTAATCCTTTGGACTTGTGAATGGTCATAATTCGGACAGCATTGTTGCCTTCTGGAGACGGAATGCTGAATTTTTCTCCGCTTTTGTCCCAAAAATCCAAGAAATCGGCCACGCCTGCTTGATTACGGATATCTCTTTCCAATACAATATCCAAAAAATATTGCACATAACTAGAGGCTCTAAGTTCTGGAGCGAGGAACTTACTCACCATAATTTCTACTGCTTCATACAAGGATTTTTTTCGAAGATTTTGAAAAGATAAAGCCAAGTTAAATTGCAACAACCAATTTTCAAATTCGGTTTCTTGCACTAATTCTTTTCCTTTGGCAATAAAATCATGCACTGGCATTTCATCTTGAGCGTGGAGTGCTAAATAATGCAAAAAATGAGCTTTTGCATCAATGTCTGAGCTGTTTTTCAAATACCTTAGCAAATGAATAATAAAGCGAACTTCAGTCGCATTTTGAATCATCAAGGTTTCAGAAGACAATAACGGAACGCCTTGCTCTGTTAAATAATTTGCTACAGCAATTCCTTGTCCGCGCTTGCGAGTCAGGATGACAATATCTTTGTATTCAAAACCTTTTTCAACTACCTTATTAATGGTTTCTAAAGTGGCTTCGACGTACATTTGGGTTTTGTCCAATGCTTCTTCTTCAGTTTCAGCTGTATCTGGCAGAAACGAAATATTGACATAGCCTCCAGTTTTGGAATTTACTTTTTGATGGCTGTGATTTTCATACAAATCTTTGTAATCAGGATGCTGAAATTCATTAGCCATTAATTTAAAAAAGCTGTTGTTGAATTCAATTATTTGCGAATACGAACGGTAATTGTATTCTAATTGTGTTAGTTTTTTATCGGGATTATTGAATGGATTTTTGTCTTTACTCAACTCAATGAACTGCTCTGCTTTTCCGCCTCGCCAACGGTAAATGGATTGCTTCGGGTCGCCCACAATCATCAAAGTTCCTTTTACTCCGTATTCGTCCTGACCGGAAAGTGCATTATCAATAAGCGGAATCAAATTTTGCCATTGCATCTCGGAAGTATCCT
>CAYWFQ010000135.1:0-4532 GCA_964457505.1 uncultured Flavobacterium sp. | reverse complement strand
AATTTGTTATTTTTTGATTATCAATAAGTTAAATGTTTTTGATTTTGATTTTTTCTGAATAAAGTTGTTGAAAGTGGGATGCTTGACTAAAAAACGAGTAAAAACAGCCAATTTATTTTAAAAATTCTACCAATTGTTTTACCGCAATTCCACGATGACTAATGGTAGCTTTTTCTTCTAAGCTCAACTCAGCAAAGGTTTTTTGGTAACCATCAGCCACAAAAATAGGATCGTATCCAAATCCGTTGGTTCCAATTCGTTCCTCTATAATGGTGCCATTAATGATTCCTGTAAAGAGGTGTTGTTCTCCTTTGAGATTCATACAAATTACGGTTTTGAAATTAGCTTTTTTATTTTCGACCCCCTTTAAATTAGCTAATAGTTTGTCAATATTGTTCTCATCATTTTTAGGTTCGCCAGCATATCGCGCTGAAAAAACGCCAGGTTCGCCATTCAAAGCGTCTACTTCCAAACCTGAATCGTCAGCAAAGCAATCGAAACCGTATTTTTGACTGACATAATTGGCTTTTAGTATCGCATTTCCTTCTATGGTGTTGGCAGTTTCTGGAATGTCTTCGGTACAACCAATATCTTCCAAGCTTAAAATCTGAATGGAGTCAGGAAGAAGTAATTGAATTTCTTTGATTTTGTTTTTATTGTTGGAAGCGAAAACGAGTTGCATGTGATTCATAATTTAATTAAAAGTCAAAGATATTGATTTTAGGCGTGTAATAAGTAATTGAAATGTGTTTTAGAACGGAATCTCTAGCCCAGATAGAAGTGAAAATCCTTGTTCTGTTGAGAGGTTTTGGCTCGAATAGAACAAGATTGTAACGGATAGCTGGAAATAGCTCCACAAAATAAATAGCCAATCAATTCTTTTATAAATTTTAAATAATTATTTTTGCTACTTGTTAAAAAAATTAAACTATTTCAAAATATATCATGGTAAAAGATTTATTCGAAAGAATTCAGACTAATAAAGGTCCGTTAGGAAAATGGGCTTCGCAAGCAGAAGGTTATTTCGTTTTTCCAAAATTGGAAGGCGAATTAGGACCGAGAATGAAATTTCAAGGAAAAGATATTTTGAACTGGAGTTTGAATGACTATTTAGGTCTTGCCAATCATCCGGAAGTACGAAAAGCAGATACTGATGCTGCTATCCAATACGGTGCAGCTTACCCAATGGGTGCGCGAATGATGAGTGGACACACTAAATATCACGAACAATTAGAGCAAGAATTAGCTGCTTTTGTAATGAAAGAATCAGCTTATTTATTGAATTTTGGTTACCAAGGAATTATGTCAACTATCGATGCTTTGGTTACACGAAATGACGTTATTGTATATGATGTTGATGCTCACGCATGTATTATTGATGGAGTTCGTTTGCATAGCGGAAAGCGTTTTACTTACCGTCACAACGATGTGGAGAGTATGGAAAAGAACTTGCAACGAGCTACTAAAATTGCTACTGAAACCGGAGGAGGAATTTTATTCATCACTGAAGGGGTTTTCGGAATGCGTGGTCAACAAGGTAAACTGAAGGAAGTGGTTGCAATGAAAAAGAAATACAACTTCCGTTTGTTAGTTGATGATGCACACGGTTTTGGTACACTTGGTAAAACTGGAGCTGGAGCAGGTGAGGAGCAAGGTGTTCAAGATGATATCGATGTATACTTTTCTACTTTTGCAAAATCAATGGCTAACATTGGTGCTTTTGTAGCTGCAGATAAAGAAATTATTGATTATTTAAAATACAATTTACGTTCACAAATGTTTGCCAAAGCGTTGCCAATGATTCAAACAATTGGTTCATTGAAACGTTTGGAATTATTGCGTCAATCATCAGAGATTAAAGATAAATTGTGGGTTAACGTAAATGCGTTACAAAACGGTTTAAAAGAAAAAGGATTTAATATTGGTGATACGAATACGTGTATAACGCCAGTGTATTTGGAAGGTTCGATTCCAGAAGCGATGGTAATGGTAAATGATTTGAGAGAGAATTACGGAATTTTCTTGTCGATTGTGGTGTATCCTGTAATTCCAAAAGGAATTATTTTATTGCGTATGATTCCTACTGCATCGCACACTTTGGCTGATATTGATGAAACTTTGTCTGCTTTTGAAGCGATTCGTGAGAAATTAGTAAATGGAACCTACAAGCAAATTGCAGAGCAAACCAAAGTTGATTTGGATGCTTAATAAAGCTTTTTCGTTTTTATAAAATCAAAATCCATTCGAAAGAATGGATTTTTTTATAGATATACTTTTACAATTCTTTTCTAAATGTTTTTCTGCGACAAATGATTTTGGGATCAAAATTTTTCCATAACAAATGAATAGCATGATTGTCTGCCAATTCAGGAGTGCGGATGCAATTTTGAATTCCTTTTTCGGTAAATGTCGTGTGGTATTCTTTAAAAATAATGGCATGCACGCCTTTGTTTTGGTATTCTGGATGAACTCCTATTAAATAAAAAGTAACGTCTTTGCTATTGTTTCGTGCATTGAGCAAATGCAAGAATCCAAAAGGGAATAATTTGCCTTTCGCTTTTTGCAATGCCTTTGAAAAACTAGGCATCACGATGGCAAAAGCCACTAAATTTCCATCTTTGTCTTCTACAAATTTGATGTATTCTGGATTAATAAAACTGATGTATTTTTTCTTGAAATACTCTTTTTGTACATTAGAAATAGCCACAAAAGAAGACAAACTAGCGTAAGAGGCATTGAATAAATCAAACATTTTGTCCACATAAGGTAAAACGTCTTTTGTTTTCTTGAAATTTAGTGCTTTGAGTTGGTACCGTCTTTTGATTAGTTCTTGTGCTTTGTCAAAAAACTCTAATTTGACATTTTCAAAAGGGAATTTGTTTTCCAAGTATTCTTTTTCGGTAACATACCCCAATTGTTCAAAATGACTGGCATAATATGGGTGATTGTACCAAGTAATCATGGTGCCAATTTCTTCAAACCCTTCAGTAAGTACACCAACTTTGTCTAGATTTGAAAATCCCATCGGACCTTCAACATACTCTAAACTGTTTTTTCGACCTAATTCATACACTTTTTCCAACAAAGCTTTAGTCACTTCGATATCATCAATTACGTCAAACCAACCGAAGCGAACCTTCTTTTTTTGTTGGTTATTGACTTCTTCCCAATTGATGATAGCGGCTATTCGACCTACAATTTGGTTGTTGCGGTACGCCAAATAAAAATAGGCTTCTGCATTTTCAAAAGCGGGGTTTTTAGTTTTGTCAAAAGTTTCTAATTCGTCCGCAATGATGGGTGGAACCCAATATTGATTGTCTTTGTATAATGAAAAAGGGAATTTGATGTAATCAGTTAATTCACTTTTAGTAATCGCTTCTTTAATTTGAATCATGGTAATTAATCTAGAAAATCAGGAATTTCTTTTTCTTGGTGCCTTTTTTGGCTCTTTTTTGTGCTTTTAAAATATTAGGATCTTCCTCAACAGGGGTTCTTATTTCTTTATAATTTCCATCATATCTCCAAGAAAAACCAATTCCTCCATAAAAAATTGCGGGAGTGTCTTTTAAACTAGCACTTGCAGAAACGTCTAGTTGAAGATCTTCAGTTACTAAAAAAGCGGCTCCAGACCGAACAATTAGATCGCTGTAAAAATCACTTTTGTAGCCTTGGTTTTCTATAAATCCAGACCAATTTTTGTTGATACCTTTTGTAAGTGTTACCGCATAGCCATAACTTGGAAATTCAGTTCCAATATAATCGGCTATTGTATTAGTAACCAATACCCAGCTGCCGTCACCAAAATGATTTTGAGTAATTAATATGGCTTTCGGAGAAATACTTGCGTTGGGTGAAAAGTGATACGGATTATTGGCAGACGTAATATTGGCTCCAGCAAAAACAGAAACTGCAGGTATTAATTGCTTCCATTTGAATGATTTATCTACTTTCCAGCTGTAAATGTTTACTTTTTTTTCTTGGTTTTTGAAAGGATCATAAAGTAAATATTTTGCACCAAAAATAGTTTGTTTAAGTGCTTTTTGGTCTATTTTGGTAATGCGCGCTTCGTACACCTGACTCTGATATTGTAGGTCAGCAATCAATTCTAATTTTTCCATAAACATACCGTACCGAATTGTAGCATCAATTCCGTATCCGTTTGTAACATAGTTAAGTAAATGGTGTTTTTGTGCAATTCCGTAGGCACCGGTTTCTAATTGGATAACTGATTTTCCCACAGCAAAAGCTGACATCGTTTCTCCAGGTCTGTTGGAATTGATTTGGTCAGTATATTGTGCGTAATTTACTAAAGGAAATAGCAATAGAGGCAGTAACAATATAGAGGTAAATTTAAACATAATTAATTTCAATTAAATTATTAATTAATAACGCTTTTCAAAAGTACTATAATTTATTATTTATTTAGGAGGTATAACTTTATTTTGAGCAATTGATTTATTATTTTTGAGCAAAATATTTTGATTATGCAAGAAGCTTCTTTTTCTAATTTTATAAGAACAGTATTTTATATA
>CAYWFQ010000134.1:0-4606 GCA_964457505.1 uncultured Flavobacterium sp. | reverse complement strand
GGGAAAAAAGGTTTGGGTATGGGTAATTCTATGCTTTTCTCCCCATTATTAGTAAAGTAACAGTTCAGCTGTTGCAAAATGTTTAATGTATAATGAACAAGAAAAACGTTCGTATTAGCGCATTATTTGTGCTATTATCGGCTTGTGCTTTCGCGCAAGAAAAAGAAAATGTAGCTTCTAAACAGGAGCTAGAAGAGGTAGTGGTCTCTGATTCTAAATTTGCTTTACCAAAGGAAAAATCAGGAAAAGTAATTACCAAAATTACCGCCGAGGAGTTAAAGAATAAGCCAGGACAAAGTATTTCGGCTATTTTAAACACCGTAGCAGGAGTTGAAATCAATGGCAATCAAAGTGCTGCGGGTAAAAACTTAGGCTATTACATTCGTGGTGGTAAAAACAATCAAGTACTGATTCTGATTGACGGAATTCCGGTTAATGATGCTTCTGGAATTAGCATGGAGTATGATTTGCGATTGCTTCCAGCAGAACAAGTAGAAAGTATTGAAATTATGAAAGGAGCAGCGAGTACTTTATATGGAACGGGTGCTGCAACGGGAGTAATTAATATTCGATTAAAAAAACCAGCTAAAAAAGCCTTAGTAGGAAATGGTTATTTTAATGTAGGTACCAATGCTACTGCAACCCATCAAAATCAAAAAGCAGCTGATTTTAACCAAGGTTTTTCTGTAAATGGAAGTAGCGATAAACTGACCTATTTTGCGGCTTTGAATAGCACAGATACAAAAGGAATTTCTCAAATTGCTTCTCCTAATTCGACTGTAAGTTATGAAGACGATCCTTTTTCGCGCTTGAATTATTTGGCTAAAATTGGCTATAAAGCAACAAGCAAATTGACTTTGGATTTCTTTGGGAATTACGACAAAATCACAAACGATTACGACGGTGGTTTTGACAATACCGGAACTAGTGATACGAATTTAAATACAACAAGTTCCAAACAATTTCGTCTAGGATTTTCTCCTAAATATAAATATGAAAATGGTGAATTCGTTTTGAATTCTAGTTTTAACAAACTAGTTCGCACCTATGATGAGTTGGATACCTATTCTAATTCGGTTGGTTTTTCTCAGTACGAATCAAGAAGTGTAAATGTAGATGGGTTTAATAAATACGAAGTCAGTCCGTCTTTCTTTTTAGTTTCGGGGGTGCAATACCAATTTCATGATGCCAATAGCGTTACACCTTATGGAAGTAGTGGTAAAGAAAGTACTAAATTCAACATGATAGATCCTTATATAACCGGAGTGTATGCGTCTAATCTTGGATTCAATCTGAATGTTGGGGCAAGATGGAATAGTCATAGTGCTTATGGCAATCAATTAGTTTATAATTTAAATCCTTCTTTTGATTTTAATTTAGTTCCTTTAAAAATAATCAGTTCGTACAGTACTGCTTTTGTTACACCAAGTTTGTACCAATTGTATTCTCAATATGGGAATACCCAATTAACTCCAGAAAAAAACAGTACCCTAGAAGCAGGTTTTGAAACGCAGTTGTTTGACAAAAAACTTAAATGGAATGTCGTTGGTTTCTATCGAGAGCAAACTAATTTTATTGGGTTTGATTTTAATCCTGTAACAGATGGGTTTAATTATTTTAATATTGATGGTTTGAATAAAGCCAAAGGAATTGAAACCCAAATAACGATGACTTTGAGTGATAATATCAAATGGAATTCAAATTACACTTTTACTCAAGTTGACCAGGCGTTAAACCGATTGATTCCAAAACATAAAATCAATTTTTCGATAGATTATAAGGTTTCAGAAAGTTTCTTTTGGAATATTAATTATCAATATACAGATGATAGAAAAGATGCTTTTTTTGACGGAAACACCTATAAAACAACTAATGTAAATCTAGGTTCGTATCAACTAGTAAACAGCTTAGGTCGATTCGAAATTATCAAAAACAAGTTGTCTGTTTTTGGTTCAATAAATAATATTTTCAATGTTGATTTTATTGAGAATATCGGATATAGCGCTTTAGGTCGCAATTATAAATTGGGGTTGACTATTAATTTGTAATTTAATTTTACTTAAATAAAAAAGGCTTTCTAAATTTAGAAAGCCTTTTTTTATTTTATAATGAATTAATCTAGTGCTTTTTGAAGTCCTTCAGGCGCTTTTTCTAGATACATTTGAGTCATGAATGGGTTTGAAGACTTCGAATCTTTGAAGAATTCAAATTCTTTACCGGTGCTTTGTTGAATCATTTTACCAGTACCTGTTATTTTTCCAATTGCTGCTTTTAGCAAAGGCTCGGTTACATCACCCAATACGCCAAATGTACTTATCGTTTCTTTCAATTCATGAGTAGGAGTCAATCCGTTGAAATAGTCACCAAAACCATCAGAATTTACAATTTTTAATACGATAGGTTGCATTGCGTATTTGTGTTTGGTGTTTTTGTTGTTTGGTCCAAAATCGGGAGAGTCATATAAAGTAACTGATCCTACATTTTTACCTGTAGTTACATCTCCAATTTGTACAACATTTATATGCGGTTTTAAACCATTAATTATTAATTCACTAGCAGAAGCAGTACTTTTGGTTGTAAGAATATACACCTTAGTCATATTGACACTATTGATAGCTGTAGTGCCTATTTTATCAGTAAAGAAGTTACGCAAACCGTTCGGATCGTTTTTTTCGAAATAGTCATTAATTTTTGAGTTCCATTGTTGCTTAGCAAATACTTTCCCTGTAAATTGTCCTGTTACCATACTGGCTAAATAAGTCGCTGTTCTTACAGATCCTCCTCCGTTGTAACGTAAATCCAAAACTAAATCAGTTATACCTTGGGTTTTAAATTCACTAAAAGCAGTATTTAATTGTGTGTCAAAATCAGCATAAAATCCATTGTACATTAAATATCCAATTTTTTTAGCTCCAACAGTTATTACTTTTTTAACTAAAATTGGATTTTCAGTTAGAGTAGTTTTTGTTAATTGGACTGTTTTTCCATTGGAAGAAACCGAAGTTCCATTATAGTCGGCCATGTTAAGTGTGTAACTGTCATTGGATCCAAACAATAAACTTTCATAATTACTTACGGTTAATTGGGTGCCATTGACCGCGGTAAACATCTCTCCTCGGCGGATGTCTTTTGTAGCTGCATCTGAACCTGGAATTATATAACGTACATAACCAAAAACTTCTGTAGTACTGTTGGGTTTGTAGCTTAATCCAAATTCAACACCATTATTTTTAGAGGTACCCTGAAGAGACTGTTCTAAGGTTACATAATCATCTACCATCCAACTGAATCGATCAATACTTGGACTAACACGCAAGGCATCAAATAAATCTTCTGGAACTTTGTAATTTGTTAGAAAAGCATCAAGAGCAGCTTGGTTTGCAAAACGATTGTCGGCTAAATTAGGTACGTCTGTTTGCCAAAGATAATATTGATTCAATCCCTTCCAAATGAAGTTTTGAACATCAAGATTAACAGTTGGATTTGTTGGGATAATTGCAGCATCATCGTTATCTTTTTGACAGCTTAGTAAGCTGAAAACAGAAATTAATACTACGATCGAAAGTTGACTAATTTTTTTCATAATAGGGTTTTAGATTTGGATTTAAAACGTAAAAATACAAACTTTTGTTATATGAAGGATAAAATTTATTGGCATTATTTTTGAAAAATATAGGCTATTAATTAATATATTTATCGAGCCAATTATAAATTGTATTCCATATGAAAAAAAATAGCATTACCCTATTATTCCTTTTAGTTACGAGTTCTTTCTTTGCGCAATCTGTTTTTGATCAATTTGAAGGTATTGCAGGAGTTAATACAGTCCTTGTCAATAAAAAAATGTTTGATTTGATGAGTAAGGTTAAATTGGATACTTCAGATAAAGAAACACAACAATACATGCACTTGATTAAAAAAATAGACAATCTTAAGGTATATCGTACTCAAAATAGCCGTATCTCCACTCAAATGCGTTTGACGGCCGAAAAATATTCTAAATCTTCTGGTTTAGAAGAATTATTGACATCCAACGAAGGAGGTAAGAAAATCCAAATTTTAGCTAAACAAGGAACAACACAATCATATTTAAAAGAATTATTGCTTTTTATTGAAGGTGGTGATAATGAAGAAACCGTTTTGATGTCAATTACAGGTGACTTTGATTTGAATGAAGTACCTGCTTTAACTGATAAAATGAGAATCCCTGGTAGTGCTGAGTTGAGAAAAGCAGGAAAAAAGTAATTAAAATTTAAGGGATTGACTACGTCTTTCCCAACAAAGCTACGCTTTGAAAAAAAAGCTACTAAAATAATTTCAAGCTATAGGGATTGACTTCGTCTTTCCCTTAAAGCTCCGCTTTGAAAAAACAAACGCTTAAAAAATAATTCCAAGCAAGCTTGATTATTTTTTAAGCGTTTGTTTTTATTCGTGACCATGGAGGGATTTGAACCCTCACGCCCTTGCGAGCACCACCCCCTCAAGATGGCGAGTCTACCGTTTCTCCACATGGCCTTAAAAAAGAAAAGGTCATTCGTAAAACGAACAACCTTTTGTGACCCGACTGGGGCTCGAACCCAGGACCCCATCATTAAAAGTGATGTGC
>CAYWFQ010000133.1:0-4749 GCA_964457505.1 uncultured Flavobacterium sp. | reverse complement strand
ACGCCCACACGAACGTAATCTTGGGTAGCATCAAAACCGTCTTCTTGCATCATATCGATGATCTTTTTTCTGGCAGTATCTGAAACTTTTATCATGTGCTGAATGTTGTTATTTTTATTTTTTCTAAATAAACGACAAATATAATACCTTTTCAAGGAATTGCCATACGCAATAAGATTTTTATAACTAATGTATGCATAGAAAAAATTGATTTCAAGAATTAGAAACAAACAATTTAGTAATTTGCAAAGATTTTAATTGAAAAACGATGAAACTATACCCTATAGAAACCGGAAATTTTAAACTTGATGGCGGCGCTATGTTTGGCGTAGTGCCAAAAACTATTTGGAACAAAACCAATCCTGCCGACGATAACAATTTGATTGATATTGCAGCGCGTTGTTTGTTGATTGAAGATGGAAATCGGTTGATTTTGATTGATACTGGAATGGGCGACAAACAATCGGATAAGTTTTTTGGCTATTATTCCCTTTGGGGAAGCCATTCGATAGACAAATCCTTGGCGAAATACGGTTTTCAGCGTGACGATATTACTGATGTATTTATGACCCATTTGCATTTTGATCATTGCGGAGGAAGCATTCAATGGAACAAAGACCGCACGGGTTACGAACCAGCCTTTAAAAACGCCACTTTTTGGAGCAACGAAAACCATTGGCAATGGGCGACAGAACCCAATGTGAGAGAAAAAGCATCTTTCTTAAAAGAGAATATTATTCCTATGCAAGAAAGCGGACAACTGCGTTTTATTCAAAGACCCGAAGACGACTTTTTGGTGAAATCCGAATTGGGTTTTGGAATTTTATTTGTGGATGGGCATACCGAAAAGCAAATGATTCCACACATTCAATACCAAGACAAAACCATCGTTTTTTGTGCTGATTTATTGGCAACAGCCGGACACATTCCTGTACCTTATGTGATGGGATATGATACGCGTCCGTTATTAACCATGCCCGAAAAAACAAAATTTATGAACGCTGCCGCAGAAAATAATTATTATTTATTCTTGGAACACGACGCACACAACGAAATTATCACGGTAGAAAAAACCGAAAGAGGCGTTCGTTTAAAAGATGTGTTTTCTGCAGACGAAATATTAAAATAAAGTTAATCGTTGCGATTCATTTACCAAAATAAAAGTATTTTTGAATAATCATTAAAAACTAACCCGATGAAAAAAATAAACTTATCCCTTTTATCACTTGTTGTGATGGCCGGTTTGTCGTTTACGGCAAATGCGCAAACTGTTACTAAAAAAGCAAAACTTACAGAAGTCGAAATGAACCGATGGAGTCATTTGGATTTAGCCAAAGACACTATCCCTGGAATGAGCGTAGACAAAGCTTATGCTGAATTATTGCAAGGCAAAAAAGGAGTTCCAGTTATTGTTGGAATTGTAGATTCGGGTGTGGATATTGAACACGACGATTTAAAATCAGTGGTTTGGACCAATAAAAAAGAGATTCCTGGAAACGGAATTGACGATGACAAAAACGGATACATTGATGATATTCACGGATGGAATTTTTTAGGAGATATTACTAAAGAAAATGTCGAATACGAACGTATCATCAAAGACAAATCATTGGTTGACGAAAAAACGTATTTGGCTGCCAAAGCCATGAATGACAAAAAAGTGGCGGAAGCTGCTCAAGGTAAAACACGTTTAGAGCAAATGCTAGTTACTCTTGCTGAAAGTCAAGCTACAATTAGTAAAGTATTAGGAAAAACAACCTATACCATTGAAGAAGTTAACGCAATAACTTCGGAAGATGCCGCTATTCTAAAAAGCAAATCAGACATGCAACGTATTCTTTCTTACAAAATGTCAATGTCAGAATTGAAAGATGCGGTTCAAAAACAATTAGATGGTTTCTTAGCTTTGTTAAACGGAGACAATCTTAAAACCAATTACAGAAAAGTTTTGGGAGATAATCCAAATGATGTTACCAATGCCAAATACGGGAATAACAATGTGATTGGGCCAGACAAAGAAGAAGCACGTCACGGAACTCACGTTGCTGGAATTGTGGCGCAAGGAAGAAACAACAACATGGGTGGAGACGGAATTGCTAATAACGTGCAAATTTTGACTGTGCGTGCAGTGCCTGATGGAGACGAATATGATAAAGACATTGCATTGGGAATTCGCTATGCAGTAGACAATGGAGCTAAAGTAATCAACGGAAGTTTTGGAAAAGCTTTTTCTCCACAAAAACAATGGGTATACGATGCAATAAAATATGCTGAAAAGAAAGACGTTTTAATTGTTCACGCTGCCGGGAATGATGCTAAAGACATTGATTACAATGATAATTTCCCTAACGATTCAGACGACAAAATAACTGAATTTGCTGACAACCTAATCACAGTTGGCGCATTGAATTTTGAAACCGGAGAAAAAGTAGTAGCTCGTTTTTCTAACATTGGAAAAATAAATGTAGACGTTTTTGCTCCAGGGGTTAAAATTTACGCTACCACTCCAAACAATACCTACAGTTTTTTACAAGGAACCTCAATGGCATCGCCAAATGTTGCAGGTGTAGCCGCTTTGATTCGTTCTCACTATCCTAAATTAACTGCAAAACAAGTGAAACACATTTTAATGGATTCAGGAGTGGCGCTAGACAACAATGTGATTGTAGGCGGAAAACCAGCAGATACTCGTCCATTTTCTGCACTTTCTAAATCAGGAAAAATTGTAAATGCGTATAATGCTTTACAAATGGCTGAAAAAATGTCAAAAAAATAATCGAAAAAGAACACTAACTTGGAAGGGCAAAAGCCCTTCCTTTTTTATTTTAAACCATGAAGAACCTCTTTTTAATCGCTGCTTTTTCTTTTGGAATAGCTGGAATAGCACAAAACACTTCCTATTGGCAACAACACGTTGACTACAAAATGGACGTGAAAATGGACGTGAAATCTTATCAGTACAAAGGAAAACAAGAATTGGTATACACTAACAATTCGCCAGATACCTTACGAAAAGTGTATTACCATTTATTCAACAACGCTTTTCAGCCGGGAAGCGAAATGGACGCCAGAATCCAAAGCATCAAAGATCCAGACGGAAGAATGGTTCACAAAATAAAAGTGGGAGAAACGGAAGTAAAAGAAAGCCGAATCAAAAGTTTAAAACCAAATGAAATTGGGTTTTTACACGTTTCTAATTTCAAACAAGACGGACAAACTGCTTTAGCAAAAGAAATAGGAACCGTATTGGAAGTGACTTTGGCAAAGCCTATTTTACCAAATGCTAAAACCACTTTCAGCTTGGATTTTGACGGTCAAGTGCCGGTTCAAATTCGTCGTTCTGGAAGAAATAATGCCGAAGGAGTAGAATTATCCATGGCGCAATGGTACCCAAAATTAGCTGAATTTGATTTTGAGGGTTGGCACGCCGATCCATACATTGCAAGAGAATTTCACGGTGTTTGGGGAAATTTTGATGTAAAAATAAGCATCGATTCCAACTATATTTTAGGTGGTTCTGGCTATTTGCAAAACAAAAACGAAATTGGTCACGGTTACCAAGACGCGGGAGTTACAGTGGTTCATCCAAAGAAAAACAAAACGCTTACTTGGCATTTTATTGCGCCAATGGTGCATGATTTTACTTGGGCAGCCGACAAAGAATACATTCACGATGTGGCAAAAGGACCTAATAATGTAGACATTCACTTCTTATACAAAAACAATCCAAAGTACATTCAAAACTGGAAAAATCTTCAGCCAAAAACAGTGCAGTTGATGGAGGTGTACAACAAAACTGTTGGAAATTATCCGTACAAACAATATTCTGTGATTCAAGGTGGCGATGGCGGAATGGAATATGCCATGTGTACGTTGATTTTAGGACAAGGAGATTGGGATGGTTTACTAGGCGTTACGGCTCACGAAATGGCGCATTCTTGGTTCCAACACGTTTTAGCCTCTAACGAATCGAAACACGGCTGGATGGACGAAGGATTTACTTCTTTCTTAGAAGATTACGGCTTAAACGAAATTGCTGATAAAAAAGTAGAAAATCCATTTACTGGGGCTTATAAAGGCTATTTTTGGATGGCCAATTCCGGAAAAGAATTACCACAAAGTACCCACGCCGATCGTTTTGACGAAAACCGCGTGTACAGCATCACTTCGTACAGCAAAGGCGAATTGTTCTTAACACAATTGATGTATTTGATTGGGAAAGAAAATTTGCTAAAAACTTTGAAAAAATACTATGCTGATTTCAAATTCAAACACCCTACGCCTAACGACGTAAAACGTTCAGCAGAGCGTGTTACGGGTGCAAATTTAGATTGGTATTTGATGGATTGGTCAGCAACAACTAATACGATCGATTACAGTATTAAAGACGTAAAAGACAATGCAGATGCAACCACAGTAACCTTGGAGCGAATAGGCAGAATGCCAATGCCAATGGACGTGTTAGTTGAATATACTGACGGAACCTCTGAAAGTTTTTATATCCCGTTGCGTATGATGAGTTTTGAAAAAGAAAACCCAACTCCTACTATTAAAAGAACGGTTTTAAACGACTGGGCGTGGGCGTATCCTACTTTTGAATTTAGCATTGCGAAACCAAAAGCAAGCATCAAAAAAATCACCCTTGACCCAAGCGGTTTAATGGCGGATGTTAAAGCCGAAAACAATATTTATGTAGCGAAATAATTCATTCGCACTACAATCTAAAAGGTCTAAGCAATTAGGCCTTTT
>CAYWFQ010000132.1:0-4831 GCA_964457505.1 uncultured Flavobacterium sp. | reverse complement strand
TGACTCACATAACAGGTTTTAACTCCTACTACAGCCGTATTAGGTATTGGGGCTATTGTTGAAGCATCTCCGCCGGTTGCATTTGTATACCAATTAACAACCGCTCCAGATACAGCATCAACACTTAAACTTGATACCGGTGCATCTTTACAAAAATGATAGGTATTCCCTTGTAGATTGGGCGTTCTTTTAGGTGCTGGTTTTTCAGTTGCAGACTGCATACACATCGGAACAAAGTTAGTCGTGTTTGAAAGATATTCTACTATTTGTCCAAATTCAACTGTGAATGTTTGCGAATTTCCTTTCCAAGAACTTGGATATTTAGAAACCGAATCCGTCATACTATCGTTGTCATCAACAATAATAGAATAAGTACCATCAAATAAATCCGTGTAAAAAGAAAAATAATAATAATTATCCACATTGGTTGTGGCAACTTGTACTACTTCATTTTTACTGTTAATTAATTTTAAATAGATGTCTCCGCTAGGCAGCCCATCTTGTGTGTTATCATCTTCTCGGCAATTTTTATCTACATCGTTATAAAGAATCCCATCTATTTGAGTAGTAACTGCTGCACATTGATTAAATAATTGACTAGCAAAAAATTCAAGATTATCAGCTGATACCATTTTCAATGTATTGTCAACTTCTAAATGGCTAATAGTGCCAGTATATTGAACTTGAACAATTTCGAAACTTGAATACGAGGGAATTGAAATAAAACTATTAGTGTCGCTAATTGCAACTATTTTATTCTCATCAAATACATTAACTAATACAAATTTTTCTGATTTTCCTGAAGGCAAGGCAACTATATTCGCTTTTTTCCAAATTGGGAGGTTATCACAAGCACCAAATACTACAAATTGATAATATGGGGTATTGGAACAACTTGGTTGAACAGCTTCAAAATTAGCCCCAACAGTAAGATTTGACACAGAAATATCAGGGCGCAATACCATTGCATAAATTTTATAATATCCTGAACCTAATGAGTTAAATACTGGTTCAGAATCATTGATTCCAGCAATTTTTCCGTCTACTTGATTCACCAAAACATATTTTAATGTATTCCCCGTACTATATCCTGTATGGACTAAATAATCAATGTTTGCTGGTTCATATTGGAAATCAACGAAAGAATTTTTTGGCTCAAGAGTTCCTACTTGTTCAATACAACATGCTGTTATTTGAACTTCAACCTCACTACCTTTTGAACTATAACATCCAGAGCTTGATTTTGCCCATAAATAAACCGTAGCGCTAGTATTATAGACTGATGGATTAGTTACTTGATTTTCTTTTATAGTATCAGTACCTGTCCACCACTCATATATAACTCCGCTCACCGCATTAGGTTGAGCAGTTGTTAAATCAACTGTTTCTTCAGGGCAATTGTTATCCAAACGCACTGATGTTGGAATTGGATTTGCAGTACTATTTACAGTTGCGGTTACCGAGTCTGATGCCGTACATCCTGTTGAAGTTTTAGTAGCTATTAATGTATAAGTAGTAGTTTCCGTAGGATTAGCAATTGGATTAGAAACAGAGGCATCAGATAATCCTACCGACGGACTCCAAGAATAGGTAACTCCCGCAACAGCTGTTTCCCCTATTTGTTTTCCTGTCGCATTAGTCGCACAAGTTTTTGTAAAATCTGAACCTGCATCTGCAACTGGGAGGGATTTATCTACTACCACCTCAACAGTATCTGTAGCCGTGCAACCTGTTAAAGTATTTGTAGTAGTCAAAGTGTAAATTGTAGTATTCGTAGGATTCGCAATTGGATTGGCAATTGTACTCTCTGACAATCCCAAAGCAGGAGACCAAGAATAACTTACTCCCGTTACCTCTACAACTCCTATTTCCTTACCCGATGCATTGTTGACACAGGTTTTTTTAAAATCAGCACCTGCTTGAGCAGTTGGCTTTGCTTTATTTACAGTAACTGTACAACTGGCCTCTGACCAACAACCTGATGCAGTATTCGTTTTTCGTACTGTATAAGTAGTAGTAATTGTAGGATTAGCCAATGGGTTAGCACTATTTGTATTTGACAAACCTGTTGACGGACTCCACACATAACTATAACCCGATTCTGGATTTTCGCCTATCGCTCTTCCAGATGCGTTGCTAACACAGGTAATAGTAAAATCAGAACCAGCACTCACTGTTGGTCCGTTTGTATCTACTGTTGCTATAACCGAATCTGTTGCTGTACATCCTGTCGTAGTTTTAGTCGCTGTCAAAGTATAAGTTGTTGTCACTGATGGATTAGCTAATGGATTAGCTATCGATGCATTATCTATGCCTATATTAGGGTTCCATGAATACGTAACTCCTGAAATTGGATTCATCCCAATTTGTTTTCCCGTTGTATTAATAGAACAATTTTTGGTAAAATCATCACCCGCATTGGCTACTGGAACCGATTTGTCTACAGTTACCTCTACAGTATCTGTAGCGGTACAGCCTGTTGTTGTACTTGTTGTGGTTAGCGTATATGTAGTCGTTACTAATGGATTCGCAATAGGATTAGCCAACAATCTATCTGATAATCCTAGAGCTGGGCTCCAAGAATAGGTAACCCCAGAAACGGCAGGAACACCAATTTCGTTACCCGATGTGTAATTGACACAAGTTTTTGTAAAATCAGTTCCAGCTTTTGCATTGGGAGCCATTTTATTTACTGTAACTACTATGGATGCTTCAGACCAGCAACCTGTAGCGGTATTCGTTTTTCTAAGAGTATAAGTTGTTGTCGAAGACGGATTAGCGATTGGATTAGCGATGGTAGCATTTGACAATCCTGTTGAAGGACTCCATGAGTAACTAAACCCAGATGCTGGACTTTCACCAATGGTCCGTCCTGTTGGATTAGTAGAACATGTAATAGTAAAATCAGAGCCTGTATTAACAGTAGGTAAAGGATTAATGGTCACACTAACCCCACAAGAAGTGGCTGTTAAACTTGTATTATTTCGTTCAGTAACTTGAAGCGTGTAATCACCATCTTGAGAGGCGCTATAATTTGCATTATTACCTCCTGACACAATAGCTACACCATTTCGTTTCCATTGGTAAACCGGATCTGTAAAACTGGTTACATTAGAATTTAAAACAATTGGATTACCCGCACAAGTCTCTAAACTGGTGGGTTGGATAGTTGGAGGAGGAAGTAATAATGTAGGCTGAGAAGTTGCTATACACCCGCTATTTTCAGTAACTGTTACCGAGTAAGACCCTGGAGTAGTAGCAGTGAAAATTCTTGCGGTTCCTTGTGGCGCAGCAAGTAAAACACCATCCAACGCCCACTGATAACTAGCACCTACCGACGCTGTAAGAGTTAAAGTATTGGTGCAATTTAAAAATTCGATTGCAACTCCATTGTTTATAGTAGCTACAGGATTGTTATTTACTTCTACTTGAATTCCTACGCTAGCGGGACTAGAACAGCTGTGACTATTTGTAACAACTAACGTATAGGTTTCTGGAAGTGTGGCTCTATAAATTCTTGTTGTCCCATCTGGTATTGCACCTGACGAAGTAAACCATTGATAGGTGTATGTGTCACCTGTTGGAGCAATAGGGCCTTCTAAATCTACATAACCTCCTTCACAGAAAGTGGTAGCGCCATTCACTACTACTGTAGGGGCAGATGGAATGGGAGGTTGAGGATTAACAACCGCTGTAATGGCATTACTAGCACATCCATTAGTCCCACTTTTTACCGTAATGTTGTATGTGTTTGGCAGCACATTTGTAAATACAGGATTCGATTGATAATCAACTCCATTAATGCTATAATTATCTGTCGAAACTCCTGTGCTATTTATTCTAATTGTTCCTTTATCAGTAAGACAACTAGGTTGATCTATTCCTTCTAATGTTAAACTCGAAGGGGCTGTGGTATCTACCGTTACAGCTACTGTATCAGTTGATGTACAACCTGTGGCTGTTTTAGTAGTAGTCACTGTGTAAGTGGTAGAATTCATTGGACTAGCAGTTGGATTAGCCGTCGTTGCATTGGTTAATCCAGTAGTAGGGCTCCAAGAATAACTAGCACCTGAGACTGCCGTAGTACCAATAAGTTTACCAGCTGCATTCGTGGAACAGGTTTTAGTAAAATCAGTTCCTGCTTCTGAGAGTATTGTTGATTTATCAACCGTTACCATTACTTTATCAGTAAGAGTACATCCTGAAGCATTATTCTTAGAAGTAAGTGTATACTCCGTTGTGACTAACGGATTGGCATTCGGATTAGAAATTGTATCATCACTTAAACCTGTTGTTGGGCTCCATGAATAACTAATTCCTGTTATTGGTGCAACCCCTATAATGGCCCCAGTAGCATTAGAAACACACGTTTTTGTAAAATCTGTACCTGCATTTGCCGCTGGAACAGTTGTATTTACTGTTACCGCAACAGCATTGGTAGTGGTACAACCTGTCGCTGTTTTGGTCGCTGTTACTGTATATGTAGTGGTTGCGGTTGGATTGGCGTTTGGATTGGCAGCTAAAGGATTAGACAGCCCTAAAGTAGGACTCCAAGAATAGGTTTGGCCAGCAATTGCAGTTGCTCCTATTGTTGAACCAGAAGGATTAGTTACACATGTTTTAGTAAAATCAGTCCCCGCATCTGCAGTTGGTCTTGATTTATCCACTGTAGCTATCACAGAATCTGTTGCAGAGCAGCCCGTATTCGTATAGGTTGCAACTAATGTATAGGTTGTTGTTTCACTTGGATTAACAGCTAAAGTAGCAGTAGTGGCTAAATTAGCATTGGTTGGGATACTCCATTTATAAGTAGCTCCTGTTATCGTACTGC
>CAYWFQ010000131.1:0-4868 GCA_964457505.1 uncultured Flavobacterium sp. | reverse complement strand
TGATTTTAGGCTTGGTTAATCCAAAAATTGGGACTAAAATGGAAACCGTAAAACGCGAAGGAATCGACATCGTTTTTGCTATGGACGTTTCTAAAAGTATGCTTTGCGAAGATGTGGCACCAAGTCGTTTAGAAAAAAGCAAGCAATTGGTTTCTCAAATTATAAATCAATTGGGTAACGACAGAATTGGGATTGTGGCTTATGCAGGAAGTTCGTTTCCCGTATTGCCTATTACCACGGATTATAGCGTAGCCAAAATGTTTCTACAAAGCATGAATACTGATATGGTTTCTTCAGTAGGAACCTCTTTAGATGAAGCGATACGATTGTCGGCAACCTATTTTGATGATAAAAAAACAAGTAAATTATTGATTCTAGTTTCAGACGGAGAAGATCATTCGGAAGGAGCAGAAGTCGCTGCTGAAGAGGCTAAAAAATTAGGAATCAAAATTATTACTATAGGAGTAGGAACTCCAAACGGAGGCACTATTCCTTTACGACGAAATGGGGTTATTGAAGGGTTAAAAAGAGATGGTAATAACGAAGTGGTTATTACTAAACTTAACTCAGAAAGTTTGATGACTATCGCCAAAGCCACAAAAGGGGGTTATGTGAATGGCGCCAATACCAAAGAAGTGATTGATTATGTGAAAAATGCATTGAATAACATTGAAAAAACCGAATTTGAAGCGACTCAAATGGCCGATTTCCAATCGCAATTTCAATGGTTTTTAGGATTTGCATTTGTGTTGTTGTTTGCAGATGTTTTTCTATTGGAACGCAAAACCAAATGGGTAAATAAACTCAATTTGTTTAATGAAAAGGAATAATAAAATAATGAAAAAGGTATTTGTATCTATTTTGCTTGTGTTTTCTTTGGCGGTAACAGCCCAAGAGAAAGACGCCCTTTTGCCCAAAGCAAATGAAGAATTTGCTGCAAAAAACTATGCAGATGCAGAAGCCAATTATAGAATTTCACATTCTAAATTCCCAAGAAGAACCGTAGCTTCATATAATTTAGGGAATGCTATTTACCGTCAAAACCAATTTTCGGAATCCAAAATAGCATTTGCGAATGCATTAAAAAACATTCGTACTTATCCTCAAAAACACAAAGCTTTTCATAATCTAGGAAATGTGTTCATGAAAGAAAAGGATTATTCGCAAGCGGTGGAAGCGTATAAAAATGCCCTTCGCAACAACCCAGAAGATGAAGAAACACGTTACAATTATGCCTTGGCAAAGAAAATGCTAAAAGACAATCCGCCTAAAGACGACAAGAATAAAGACAAAAACAAGGACAAGAACAAGGATAAAAAAGACGACAAGAAAGACGGAGAGAATAAAGATAAAAACAAGGATAAAGGCGACCAAAATAAAGATAAAAAGGACGGAGATAAGGATAAAAACAAGTCGGATAAAAAAGACGACCCTTCCAAGAATCAAGGGCAGCCTAAACCAAATCCAGGTGGGATTTCGCAACAACGAGTGCAGAACTTGTTAGATGCCGTGAATAATGAAGAAAAGAAAGTTCAGAATAAAGTCAATGCCCAAAAAGTAAAAGGAAAACCAGTACAAACAGAAAAAGATTGGTAAGTAATTTGAAATAGAATACCATTTTAAAAACAAATGAAAAAATACATACTGCTATTATTAATCAGTTTTCAAGGAATTTTGGCTCAAGTACAATTTGAGGCAAAAGTCAGTAGAAATACGCTCGGACTCAACGAAAGACTTCGCGTGGATTTTATAATGAATGTAGATGGAGATAATTTTGTTCAGCCTAATTTTGAAGGCTTTCGAGTAATTGCAGGACCGAGTCAGCAAATTAGCCAATCGTGGATTAATGGTCGAAGTTCTTTCGAAAAAATATATTCCTATTTTTTATTGCCTTTGCAAAAAGGAAACTTAGTCATCAAACAGGCGGTAATTGAATTCAATGGGCAATTGTACAAAACGGCTCCCGTAAGAATTAAAGTCACTGAAGCGGTGCAACAACAAGCCGATCCAAACGACCCGTCTGCTCCTCAAATATCTGCCGATGATAATCTTTATCTCGTAGCTGATATTTCTAAAACCAATCCGTACATCAATGAACCTATAACGGTGGTGTACAAATTGTATTTCAGTTACAATATAGGTATTAGCAATTGGCGCGAACTCGACAAGCCTAAATACAATGATTTTTGGAGTCAGAATATCGATATTAAACAATTAGTTGCCGAAGAAGGAATGTTCAGAGGGCAACGCTACCGCTATGTAACCTTGCGAAAAACAGTATTGTATCCGCAAAAATCAGGCAAATTAAAAATACAGCCTTTAGCGTTGGATATTGATGTGCAATTGCCAACGAACCGTAGAGATATGTTTGGTAGAGTGATGGTTACTGAAGGCAACAAACGCGTTTCGGCAGGAACCAAAACAATCAATGTAAAAGCACTTCCTGAAGCTGGAAAACCAGAAGGTTTTTCAGGCGCAGTGGGTAATTTTGATTTTAAAGTAACGCCAACCAAAACCAATTTGAAAAACGGAGAAAGTTTGGATTTGGTCGTAAGTGTAAGCGGAAAAGGAAATCTAAAATTATTTGATTTACCAAAACCTGTAGCGCCTAATGCACTCGAAATGTATGATGCGGTTCATAAAGAAGGAGTCAATACAGGCTTATCAGGAATGCTAGGAAAAATTTCAGATAGTTACACGATTGTACCGCAATACAAAGGGAAATACCCAATTAAGCCAATGCAGTTTAGTTATTTTGACCTGAGTTCAGGCTCGTATAAAACACTAACTTCTGAAGAGATAGTAATCAATGTTTTAGATGGACCAACGGCTGCGCAAGCAGTGGCTTCCAATTCAGGTGCGAATAAAAACAAAATTGAAAAATTAGAGCAATTCAAATTCATTAAACTAAAAACTGAATTATTGCCTTCGAAACGCAATGATTTCTTTGGTTCGTTATGGCATTATATACTGTTGTTATTACCGTTTATAGTGTTGCCAATAATCGTATTCATCAAGAGAAGAAAAGAGGCCTTGGAGGGCGATATTACTGGAAATAGAATTCGAATGAACAACCGATTAGCTAAGAAATATTTATCCGAAGCTAAAAAACAAATCAACAATAAAGAACCGTTTTATGTGGCTTTAGAAAAAGCAATGCATAATTTCTTGAAAGCCAAATTGCATATCGAAACCTCAGAAATGAGTAAGGACAATATTCAAGAATTGTTGCTGTCTCGCAATGCCAATCCAGAAGCGGTACAAGACTTTATTGCTCTAACCGAAAACTGTGAGTTGGCTCGTTATGCACCGGCCTCAAGCACGTCAATTCAAAATGATTTTGACAAGGCAGTGTTGATTATCTCAGCATTGGAAAAACAGATTGTTTAAACACGAAGGACACAATGAAACATTTAGTCTACATATTACTATTCATCACGTCTTCCTTATTTGCTCAAAGCGGATTTGAAAAAGGAAATGTTTTGTATCAAAAAGGGCAATACGAACAAGCGATTCAAGCCTATGAAAGCGTGGTGGATAATCATCAACAATCAGCAGAATTGTATTTTAATTTAGGGAATAGTTATTTCAAATTACACAAAGTAGCGCCGTCTATTTATTATTACGAAAAAGCATTGGTGTTACATCCTGAAGATACAGATATTGCCAACAACTTAAAATTTGCTCAAAAACTAACTATTGATGAGGTAAAAGAAGTACCAAAAGTAGGTTTTTCTAAATTAATCCGCGATTTTACCGCGATATACAATTTCAATACTTGGGCTTGGATTTCGGTAGTGTTTGGGTTCTTGTTTTTAGGCTTTTTTATTGGGTATTATTTTTCGTTAGCAGCATCGTCTAAACGCATATTCTTTTTTGGAATGTTTGTTTGGCTTCTAAGTTTACTGATTAGTTTGGCGGCTGGAATTTTTGAAAAAAATCATTTTGTAAACGAACGCCCCGCCATTGTTTTTGCTGAAGTAACGGAAGTGAAAAGCGAACCACAAAAAGCAAGTCCAGCAACTTTCATTTTACACGAAGGCACCAAAGTCTTTGTGGAAGAGACCTTGGGCAAATGGAAAAAAATTCAACTTACCGATGGAACGGAAGGTTGGATTGAGTCTGAAGCTATTAGAGAGGTGAAATAAAGGTTTAGGTTTATTTTGTAGTCGCTTTTTTGTACAATTTCTGAATTGAAGGAAAAATAAAATCAGCTGTTTTCTGAATCGGATTAAAGAAAATAGAACGATCTAAGGTTTCTTTTTTAGCTAAAAAATGATTGTAATTGATCTTTTCGAAAACACTAAATAAGATACTCACTATTAATACCGTTTTCAACATTCTGAAAAAACCTCCTCCTGCTTTATTAATCCATCCCAAATAAGCGAAGCTCACCATTTTAGTCAAGAACTTTCCGGCTAATGATATTCCAATAATGACCACCAAAAATGTAAGTATAAAAGCGATAACTTGAATGGTGTACGGATTCCATTTGAATACACCTGAAAGAGCCGTTTTAGCCATTGAGGAAAATTTAATAGCCAGATAAATTCCGGCAATCAAAGAAAAAAAGGATGCCAATTCTACAAAAAGTCCGTTTTGAATGCCTTTGAACGCGGCATAAATCAATAAGGCGGCGATGATAATATCTAAAAATCCCATAGTTGAATAGTATAAAAGTGCAAAGATAAAAGAATTGTCGATTGTCCATTCTAAATTTTCTACTTCTTATCTTTGCAGCTCAAATTTTGGTTTTCGTTTTGCAGTTCGTAAATCGTAAATCGTAAATCGTAAATCCAATGTCAAGAGACGTACAATTGAAAGAACGCTGGGAACAGCTTGTAGTTATATTATCCGATCGGTTTTCG
>CAYWFQ010000130.1:0-4906 GCA_964457505.1 uncultured Flavobacterium sp. | reverse complement strand
TTCGAATGTTTGTTCCATTGGGTTTTGATTTGAAATTTTTGCTAAAAATAATCATTTTAAGTATCAAATGAATTTTCTTTGCAAAAAAGTAATCTCGTTTCGATATGAACAAAATATACTACTTGGCTTCTTGCGACACTTGTCGAAAAATAATTAAAGCCTTGCCGCAAGGTCATGATTTAATTTTTCACGACATTAAACAAGACCCAATCACCGAAGAACAATTAGAAGAAATGCACCAACTTTCGGGCAGTTATGAAGCGCTTTTTAGCAAAAAAGCACAATTATACAAGTCATTAGGATTAAAAGACAAAGCCTTAACCGAAGCTGATTTCAAAAAATACATCTTAGAACATTATACGTTTTTAAGTCGTCCCGTTTTCATAATTGATGGAGCAATCTACATTGGCAACAGCCAACAAAGCATGTTACAAGTCCATAAAGCATTGAGCTAATGTCGAAACGAAATCTTGCCATACTAGCTGCAACCTTAGTATCTGTAATTTACGGAATGACCTTTACGATTGCTAAAGATGTAATGCCGCTCTATTTAGATGCTTATGGTTTTATTGCAATTCGGGTGGGTGGAGCAACGATTCTTTTTTGGTTGGTTTGGATTCTAATGAAACTAAACGGTAAGGTACCTTCAGAAAAAATTAGCCGTTCCGATTTTCCTAGAATTATCGCAGCCGCTTTCTTCGGAATAGCCTTGAACATGCTTTGCTTTTTCAAAGGATTAAGTCTGACTTCTCCTATTAGTGCTGCCGTAATTATGGTTTCCACTCCTATGATTGTTCTAGTACTTTCGGCGATTATTTTGAAAGAGCGCATGCGAAAACGAATGATTACAGGACTAGTTCTAGGGCTGATTGGAACTACTTTTCTCATCCTGTATGGCAAATCTGTTGGAAGTGCCTCCAATGCAGGTTTAGGAAATTTATTAGTCTTAATCAACGCCATTTCGTATGGTTTTTACCTCATCATTGTCAAAAAATTAATGCACACCTACAATGCTTTTACTTTTGTAAAGTGGATTTATTTGGTAGGTTTTTTCATGGTGTTGCCTTTTGGTTGGGACGTTTTTCAAACTGTCAATTGGGCTGTTGTACCCAATAGTATTTTCTGGAAAATTGGCTTTGTTATTTTCTTTTCCACTTTCATTAACTATTTATTGAATTTACTATCAATGAAAGAATTGAGTCCCAATACAGTAGCTGTTTTTATCTATTTACAACCATTATTTGCCACTATTTTTGCCATCGGACTAGGAAAAGACGAGTTGAATGGCGTTAAAATAATTTCGGCAACCCTAATTTTTAGTGGGGTTTATCTCGTTACACTAAAGAAATCCTAAATTTTCAATACATTTGTAGCTATTACACAATTCATATATGATACAATCAATGACTGGTTTTGGTAAAGCCACTTTGCAATTACCAACCAAAAAAATCACGGTAGAAGTAAAATCTTTAAATAGTAAAGGACTCGATTTAAATGTGCGAATGCCTTCTCTTTACCGCGAAATGGAATTGGGTTTACGCAACCAAATTGCGCTAAAATTAGAAAGAGGGAAAGTCGATTTTTCAATTTTCATCGAAAGTACTGCCGAACAAACTTCGACGAAAGTCAATGTGCCAATTGTGAAAGGATACATGGAACAATTAAGAGCCGTTTATGCTGAAGCCGACGAAGTGGAATTGATGAAAATGGCGATTCGCATGCCGGATACGATGAAAATCGAGCGTGAGGAAATTGACGAAAATGATTGGACTCAAATTGCAACCGCTATTGACGAAGCTTTACAAAATATTTTAACTTTTAGAAGAGATGAAGGACAATCGCTTGAAAAAGAATTTCAATTGCGTATTGCTAATATTCGCCAGTATATGAACGAAGCTTTGGTATTAGATCATGAGCGCGTTCAAACTATCAAAGACCGTTTACACAATGCAATTACTGAATTAAAAGTTGCTGTTGATGAAAATCGTTTTGAACAAGAATTGATTTACTACTTAGAGAAATTAGACATTACCGAAGAAAAAGTACGCTTGACGAATCACTTGGATTATTTCTTAGAAACTATCAAAGGAAGGGAAGCTAATGGTAGAAAATTAGGTTTTATCACCCAAGAAATGGGACGCGAAATCAACACCATGGGTTCTAAATCAAACCACGCACAAATGCAAAAATTAGTCGTTCAAATGAAAGACGAATTGGAGAAAATTAAGGAGCAGGTTTTAAACGTTTTGTAATTTTTAGATTCTGAAACAAGTTCAGAATGACAGAGTACCAACTGAAAAAAGAGGATGAGATTGCTTTGCTTCGTGCCTCGCAACTCCTCGCAATGACTTTAAAATGAAAAAAGGAAAATTAATCGTATTCTCAGCACCATCAGGTTCAGGAAAAACTACCATAGTTAAGCATTTATTAAAGCAAGAGGATTTGAATTTGGAATTCTCCATTTCGGCAGCTACTCGCGAAGCCCGTGGCGAAGAAGTAAATGGGAAAGACTATTATTTTATGTCGTTAGATCAATTCAAACAGCACATCAAAAACGAAGATTTTGTCGAATGGGAAGAAGTCTATCGTGATAATTTCTACGGAACATTAAAAAGTGAGGTAGAACGCATTTGGGCCAAAGGCAAAAATGTGATTTTTGATATTGATGTGGCAGGTGGATTACGAATCAAATCTAAATTTCCGGAAGAAACTTTAGCTGTTTTTGTGAAACCACCAAGTGTGGACGAATTAAAACGCAGACTCAAAGAACGCTCTACCGAAAGCGATGAAAAAATCAATATGCGTATTGCAAAAGCCCACGTAGAATTGGCTACCGCTCCGCAATTTGATGTTGTAATTAAAAACTATGATTTGGAAGTGGCTTTAGACGAAGCGAATCAATTGGTGAAGGAATTTGTAACTGAAGGCAAAAGCCATTAGGCAAAAGGCAATAGATCTTAGCTAATCACTTATGGCTATTGCCTATTGCCTTAAAAGAAATAAAATGAAAATAGGACTCTATTTCGGAACGTTTAATCCAATTCATGTGGGGCATTTGATTATTGCCAATCACATGGCGGAGCATGCCGATTTAGATCAAGTTTGGATGGTGGTTACGCCACACAATCCATTGAAAAAGAAAAGTACTCTTTTGGCTGATCACCATCGATTAGAAATGGTGTTTTTGGCAACGGAAAATTTTCCAAAAATCAAACCTTCGGATATCGAATTCAAGCTTTCGCAACCCAATTATACCGTGAATACTTTGGTTCATTTGGAAGAAAAATATCCCGAACATACGTTCTCATTAATTATGGGCGAAGACAATTTGAAGTCGTTTCATAAATGGAAAAATTACGAAGCGATTCTGGCGCATCATGAAATCTACGTCTATCCAAGACTAGATAATACAGACGAAAACAAGCTGTTTAAAAATCATCCGAAAATCCATCTGATTGATGCTCCTGTTGTAGAAATTTCCTCAACCTCCATCAGAGACAATATTAAAAACGGAAAAAATGTATTACCCTTATTGCCTCCAAAGGTTTGGGAATACATTGATCACAATAATTTTTACAAAAAATAAACCCTTTATTAACACTTGTTTATTTAAGAGCTAATACATAATTGGGTACCTTTAATAAAAACTTATATCATGTTAAATTTTGAATTATACAATCCTGTCAAATTAATTTTTGGAAAAGGAGAAATAGAAAAATTAAATACTTTAATCCCTAAAGAATCTAAAGTATTAGTCGCTTATGGCGGAGGAAGTATTTTTAAAAACGGAATTTACGATCAAGTAAAAACGGCATTAGAAGGGTTTGTTGTAGTGGAATTTGGTGGGATTGAAGCCAATCCGTATTTCGAAACCTTGATGAAAGCGGTAGAAATCATTCGTGAACAAAAAATTGATTTCATACTAGCTGTAGGTGGCGGAAGTGTAATTGACGGTGTAAAATTCATCTCGGCTGCTGCCAAATTTGAAGGCGATCCACTAGACATTCTACACAAAAGAATCATCTTTAAAGAAGGTGCTGATGTAGTACCCTTTGGAACTGTTCTGACTTTACCAGCAACCGGAAGCGAAATGAATTCGGGTTCCGTAGTTTCTATTAAAGCTACACAAGAAAAACGTGATTTTGGTGGATCTGCTATGTTTCCAAAGTTTTCAATTTGCGACCCAACTGTAATTGCTTCGTTACCCAAAAGACAATTGCAAAATGGTGTAATTGATGCGTATGTGCATGTTTTAGAACAATACATAACTTACCCACACGAAGGGTATTTACAAGATAGAATTGCCGAAAGTATTCTACAAACTTTAATTCAAGTGGGTCCCGAAGTGGTTGAAAACCCAACGGATTATGCTCTGGCTTCTAATTTCATGTGGAGTTGTACGATGGCATTAAACGGATTGATTCAAAAAGGAGTGCCGTCAGATTGGGCGACTCACATGATTGGACATGAATTGACTGCCTTGTACAATATTGACCATGCGAGAACATTGGCAATTATTGGCCCTAATTTATTCCGCGTTTTATTTGAAACCAAAAAAGAAAAATTAGCGCAATACGGAAAAAGAGTGTTTCAATTGACTGGAACCGAGGAAGAAATTGCCCGTCAAGCGATTGAAGCAACGGTAGCTTTTTACCATACTATGGGAATGAAAACCAAGATTTCTGAAAACGCATCTGATATTGAAAACACTGCTGATTTTATTGTAAATCGTTTTGAAGAAAGAGGTTGGAAAGCTTTAGGAGAAAGACAAAATATAACTTTAGAGAAGCTTAGAGAAATTGTTGAATTAAGCTACTAGTTTTAAAATCAAAAAGGCGTTCTACTAACTAATGTGGGACGCCTTTTCAAAATACAAAAACAAAACTAACTAACTCAAAGTGCATTT
>CAYWFQ010000129.1:0-4919 GCA_964457505.1 uncultured Flavobacterium sp. | reverse complement strand
CTTATGTATTTATTAAATAGCTATTTAGGTTTATGAAATTGACTTAACCGAAAGTCCTCGATTAAATACTTTTTACAGAGTGCAAAGATAATTTTTAAAATATAAAATCAATAATTTTTTTTAAAAAAACTACATATTTATTTACAAATAAAAAAAGCCACATCATTAAAGATAGTGGCTTTTAATTTTATGCGTTTAAAATGAATTCCCTACAAACTTGCTGGGAATAAAATTCTATATTTCCCTAAATCAACTTTTTTAAGAGTTGATGAATATTTAGTATTTATTGCATCAATAAAAGCATTGGCAATTAATGCATATCCTCTTGGACTTGGATGTACTCCGTCAAGAGAAAATGACCCTCCAAAAACATAGGTTGAAGTCATTGTGAAATTATTACCTACTATCCCTGTAGTTGACAATTTATCCATAATCGCTTTAGCGTCTACAAAAGCCAATCCTTTAGAATCAGCAATTGATTTAATTGAAGCATTATAGGCATCTGTAGCAACTTTAATAGCGTCAATTTCAGCCGGAATTAACACATGAGTATCTTGCAATGGATAAGTAATTCCAAATTTATTTAATGGCGCCGGTGGTGCCATTCCAATTCCAGAATTAGCTGCAGTAGGAGTTGCTCCTATAGCCGATTGTGTTGGTAATAAAACTAAATCCGTAGATTTAGCTTGACGTGCTTGACCAAAAACAGCACCATAAAAAGCAGCTGTTTGTGCCCCTAATGAAGGTGTAAAAGCGGCTGTTAATTGTGCTGATAAGTTTGGTAACGATTCATCTTTAATAAGTAGTGGGTTAGCCACTGTGGCAGAAAGTAAATTAATTCTATCTCCAGCTCCAAAAGCAGTCAATACTTGTTTTAAAGGCCCGTATAATTGTGCGTTTAATGCTGTAATTGTTGCCTGACCTACAGCTACATTTCCTCCCCCTAAAACTGAGGTAGATAATGGATTAATTGGCACAGTTGTAAAATATGGCAATGTACTTACATATGGCAAATTAGCCACAACTCCTTTAGCGCTATTAGTAGTTAAACCAGTAACCAAAGAATTGTATACACTTGCAAACACAGTAGGATCTGTAATATCATTTGAACCGTAAGTAGCTGGATTCATATTCCCTGTTTGGTTAACTCCAATACCTCCTGAAGTTGCAAACCCTAACACATCATTACCTCCAATCCATAAAGAAAAGAATGTTGGTGTTTGTGCAACTGCATCAGCTAAGACTGTTGAAGTAGCTGATGAAGCAAATCGAGCATAATACGGGTTAGCCAAACCTGCAGCAACACCTGCAGCATTTCCATAACCTGCAGCAACTAAATGGTAACTTTTAGCTCCAGGAACACCTAAATTACTAAAAGGCCCCGTTAGTTTTGTAGTTACAGCAGTAGAAGGCGTTCCAGAAACTGCTACTGGAGCAGCTCCGTTAAAATATAAACGTTGTGCCGCTATAACATTACCTCCCAATAGTAATCCACCAACATTATCAGCCATTAATGGCGTGCTAAAAGCACCTCCACCGGCTTCAGAAAATTGTTGTGATAATACATTTGGATAAGCTCCTTTTTGACCTTCAATAAACAAAGCTCCGTCGCTATATCCTGCCGCGAATGAATCTCCTAAAGCTACATATTTAGCGAAATTAGCCGTTCCAGCTGAAACCGGTTCTTCAACAATAACTTCGTCATCATTATTACAAGCTACAAAGGTCAAAGAAACCAATAATAGCCATTTGAAATTTTTTATCATGATTGTATTTTTTTTAATTAGTAGTCAAATTAAGGATTGATAGTCCATGAAGCAAAATATTGTTGTCCAATAGCTCCTGCACCTAATACTTGAATATATTCTTGTCCTCCAATATTTGCCGCTCCAATTTTAAGAGTTGATTTTAATTTTGGGAAAACATAGTTCACCTGAGCATCAATAACAGTAGCCGATTTAATAACCCCATCAGCCATTGTAGATTGCCACAAGTATTCACTATTCCATCTTCCACTTACATTAAATCCGAAATTTTTAAATAATTTTTCGTTTCCAAAAGAAGCTTTAACTCTATGTTTAGGAGTATTAAATCCAGCTTCAAAACTAGGGTCTTGAGCTTGATCAAAATTAAATTCAGCATAGTTATAATTTACACCTACCTCAAAATCTTTGTATACTTTTTTACCAAGTCCTAAACCAAAACCTAGAGATTTGATTTCAACTCCTGTGTTGGTATACAATTGAAATGCTCTGTAATTTCCATTAGTTAATGCATGTAATGATTGTGTTCCTAAATCGGTTGCGCCACCTGCAGGGTTTGGAGCATCTTGTGTTTTACCATATAAAGGAGCAACAACATTAAGGTTCCCAATAAAATTATTATACGTATTGTAATATCCGTTGATATCAACTGACATATCTTGAATAAAAGAACGGTATCCTATCTCAATTGCTTTCACTTCTTCAGGCTTAACAAAAGCTAAATTAGTTTTTTTCAATAATGCAGGATTTCCTGTAGCAGTAAGTGCTGCAACTGAAGCCGCAGTATACGAATTGTTATATGCATTTAAACCAGTAATATTAACTGAGGTTCCTCCTGCAAAAAATTGTCCTGTAGCTGTTGAAACAGGCAATGTTTCTTTATATCTAGTTAAATTGTCTGGTGCTGAACCTAACAAGATAGCACTACCAACATTAAATCCAATATATTGATCTTGTGTCGATGGATTTCTAAAACCTGTTTGGAAAGACGCTCTAAAATTATGTTTTCTGCTTTCACCACCTGAATATACTAACGAAACTCTTGGTGAGTAATTCCCATCAAAATTTTTCGATTTGTCATAACGAAGAGATCCTGTAAACTTCAATCTGTCATCCATTAATTTTTTAGTCAATTGAGTGTATGCACCATATTCATTGTAATTGATTGGTCCGTCAGCATCTGTATAAATTCTACCATAAGAATTCAACTGATACGTTCTATAAGATCCTCCAACTTGAATTTCAGCAAACTTAATTAGATCTTTAAAGTTATAATTAGCATCTGAATGATAAATTCTTGAATTATCAACTAATTTTGACCCTGATAATACACTTGCTTCATTAATAACTTGATTAAAAGCATTTTTGAAACCTGCTGTACCTGGCAATAATCTACCTGTATCTGCAACTGATCTTGCCACTTTGTGTGCATTTTCAGGATTCATTCCGCCCAAAGTAGAAGAAATATATGCTCCTGCATATTCTCCAAACCACTGGCTATCAGCTTTCCATTGACGGTTTACATTAATACCTGTAAACAACATATCATATGATTTTCCACCGTCTTCAGTAGTAGTGTATCCTCTTAAGAAGAAGTTTTTCCCTTTGAATTCTAATTTATGTTGTTGCATAAAGAAGTTATTCAAATAATATCTATTGGCACCTTGGTAAACCGCATTACCAAATCCAAATTTACTTTGCCAAATTACTTCTAACTTTTCATCTCCAAATGGTCTTAAGTGAAAAGAGAAATCAATTTTAGTGTTTGACGCTTTGTTATCAGTCAAATCAATTTCGTTGTAACCTGTTCTACTTACGTTTGTATTTGGCAATAAATTAACAGCACCTGCAGGTATTCTACCCATTGAAGCTAATGCATTACCAACACCTTTAATGTTAGTTGACACTTCGTCTCCATAGACGTTAATACCATCATAATTAATATGGCTTCTGTCTCTTCCGTCTACCGTTTTATCATCATAATTTGTTGCATACCAATCCGTAGCTTTCATATACGTAAAGTTAGCTTTGGCAGCAAAATAAGGATTGAATGCTTTAGCAATTCTTACCCCATAATCAACATAATCATTAACTCCAGCAGCTTGTTGGCTTGTTTGACCAAATTTAGCATAGGCTCTAATTCCTTGACTTGTAAATGGGCTTTTGCTGTTCATAAACAAAATACCATTAAATGCATTGGCACCATATAAAGCTGAAGAAGCTCCTGGTAACAATTCTACACTTTGAACATCAATTTCAGAAACACCAATCATGTTTCCAATTACAAAGTTCAATAATGGAGAAGAGTTATCCATTCCGTCTACTAATTGCATGAAACGAACATTGGCAACAGTTGCAAACCCTCTTGTATTGATAGACTTGAAAGACATACTACTTGTGTTCATTTGAACCTCTTTCATGTTTTCTAATCCTTCATAAAAAGTAGCAGAGGCTGTTTTTTTAATATCAGCAATTCCCATTCTTTCAATTGTAACCGGAGATTCTAAAACACGTTCTGGCGTTCTAGATGCCGAAACAACTATTTCATTTAATTTAGTTTCTTCATCTTGAAGAATCACATTCACTTTTTGATTAGCTGTTGTAACGCTGACCTTTTTAGATCCAAAACCTAAAGCAGTAATTTCAATTTGAAATGGTAATTTTTGAGGAGTGCTTAAAACAAACTTTCCGTCAAAATCACTAATTGCCCCTGAATTGGCTCCAACAACTTTAATGTTGGCTCCTGGGATGGGTTGTTTATTACTGTCTGAAACAGTACCTGAAATTGAGTTTTGAGCAAATGATATGCTACAAAAAAACAAGGTCAAAAAAAGTAAATATACTCTCATTGGTTAAAAATTTTGTTGGTTTATGCGACCAAAATACAAATATTTTTTGCTATTATTAAAATTGTACTATAAAAATTTAATAATTAACAACTATTTCTGCCAATTTTGACTAATCACTATTTATAAACGTTAGTTTTTTTATAATAAAATCAATAAATCAATATAGATTATCTCCCAAAAATTCTGCAAATCATAAAATGAATTGTATTTATCATAAAAATATGTGTATTAAAATTTTGGACATAAAAAAAAGCAAGATAAATCTTGCTTTTTTTTAAATTCTATACTGATTGATTTATTCTACTGT
>CAYWFQ010000128.1:0-4944 GCA_964457505.1 uncultured Flavobacterium sp. | reverse complement strand
GGATTTTTCTACAGAAATCAAGAAGTTGTTATTGTTGGAGCAGGAGATTCAGCTTGTGAAGAAGCACATTACTTATCTAAATTGTGTAAAAAAGTAACGATGTTAGTTCGTAGCGAGAAATTTAGAGCTTCCAAAATAATGGAAGAGCGTGTTCGTGCTACTGAAAACATAACCATTTTAATGAATCATGATACGGTTGAAATTTTAGGGGATGAACAAGTAGTTACAGGTGTGAAAGCTAAAAACAAAACTACGGATGAAATTTTTGATATTCCTGCAACAGGTTTCTTTGTTGCCATTGGACACCAACCGAATACGGCAATTTTTAAAGATTTTATCACTTTGGACGAAACAGGTTATATCGTAAATACACCAGGAACTTCAAAAACAAATATTGAAGGGGTTTTTGTGGCAGGTGATGCTGCTGATCATGTATACCGACAAGCAATTACTGCTGCGGGAACAGGTTGTATGGCTGCGTTAGATGCAGAACGTTATTTGGCAGCTAAAGGGCATTAATATCTTTTATAGCTAATAAAAAAAGTCCCAATATGGACTGCCCCCAAAAAGTTAGACACTATTTGGGGGTATTTTTATTTTTTAGAAGGAAGTTTTTTTAGCAATTTGGCTTCACCATCAAATTTATTTATTTCGATTTTTGGGGTTCCAAATAACGCTATTTCTGCTCGGTCTGTAGCAGTAATTGCAATACTGCTCTCGGCTAATATACTACAGTTGGCATTGCCCTCGATGGCTAAATTGGCATTTTTGATATTGAAATTACGAGCATTTAATTCAGCGGAATTGTCTAATCTTAAATTAGCAATGGTAGAATCACCTTCAATGATACCAGTTGCTTTTTGGTACAAATCACATTTTAATTCTTCACTATTAATTAATGCCTGTAGCGAACTGTTTTTATTTAATTCAACGAAAGCAGTTTCACTTTTAAGATTGAGCTCTATTTTAGATTTATCGTCTGCTTGGAGACTGAAGTTGCTACTATTAACATTTAAAAAAAGTTTCGATTTATTTCTTGATTTGAAAGTTATAGTATTCAAAATGATTTCTTGTATAGCATTAACAATTGATTCGCCTTTTGAAGTAACTAAGTTTAAATCGTTTGTATACGTAATTCTTACTGAAAGTTTTTTATAACCATGAATCTCTTTTGATGTAGAAACAATTAAAACATTGTTTTGAACTGTAGTCGTGATTATTTCGTGTAAATTATCATCGGCTTCGATTTTGATTGCTGAAATCAAACCTTTTTCCAAATTAATTTCAATGTTATCTTCTACTTCAATTGAAGTGAATGCTTGGATTTCTTTTTCGGTTATTTTGACTAGACCGGATCCTTTTATCTTTTCGATTTTTTGAGAAAATAGTGTTGTAGTCGAAAATAGTAAGGTAAAAATAACAAGATAGATTTTTGACTTCATGATACATCAGTTTTAAACAAAAATAAGAAAAATCATTCATACTGAATGATTTTTCTTATTTATTAGTAGAGAAGTGGACTACTCTTGATTTACACTTCCACCAGAGCTTGAATTTTTTTGAAATGTTTTCGGAACTGAATTGTACTTTATGGAAGCGCCGCTAGACGCCTCTGCTTTTAAACTTACTATTGGATGAGCCTCAATTGTAGATCCGCTAGAGGCATCCGCTACTATTGAATTAGCTAATAATTTAAAGCATTTAGTAGTACTTCCACTAGATGATTGCGTGTCAAACTGCATGGCCAAACCTTTTAATTCAATTGAACTTCCGCTACTTGATTTGCTAGTTACAGCTTCCATTTCTATGTCAAGTTTTATAGAACCTGCACTTGAAGTTTTGATGAAAATTTGGTCTCCTTTCAAAGTATTTCTACTAGTTATAGAAGAGGCGCTAGAAGATTCCAAATAATCGATGGTTGGCATTGTAACGGTCACTTTTCTGACTCCGTTTCGAATATTTACATTCGATTCATTTGAGATAACTAACTTTCCATTTTTTACTTCTGTTTTGATGGTACTTAGTAAATTATCATCCGCTTCTACAACCACTTCGGATTTATCGGCTTGTTTAACTGTCACTTCAATGGCACTGCTGACATCTATACCAGTAAATTTATCATTTATAGTTCTGGTTTCTGTAGTAATGTTTCCACTTCCTTTTATACTATTGTAATCAAAATGACAAGAGCTAAAAAAGAGTGCTGTAATGACAGTAATGATAATTTTGGTAATCCAAGTAATGATTTTTATCATGGTTATTCTTTTTTAATAATTACACCTTCTTTATTTATAGTTAATCCTTTTTTTGCCGATTGATTGATAGTTACCACCTCACCATTTACCTTAACGGTTGTTGTTACCACTGTGTCATTATCCTCTATTTCTTCGGTAACTCCAGTTTCAATATCATCGTACTCATTTTCATTATCTGGACAATTCAAGCATTTTACTTGTGTACCGTTTACTTTGTAAAGGTAATCATCTGAGCTATAATGTAAATTAAAAAAATCATTATTGGATTGATCGTAATGCTGCGCTGATTTATCCACTTTAAAAAACATCCCTTCGGGTAAGTACAAGTAAATAGCTATTTCTTGGTCACGAAATTTTTCTGCTACCGAAGTTAATAAGTAGTTGTCTAATATTAATTTATTTCCTTCTAATTTGTATCCAAATTGAATTTTTTCAGCACGTTTTTTAGCTTCATTAAACGATTTTCCTCTTGCCATTCTTTCAATTTGAATATAAGGCGCTTTTTCATCTGTTTTGTCAATCTCAAAATGAATATTATTGGAGTATAAAACTTCATTCTTTGAATCGTCTTGAACAAATCTGAAATTATCATTATCATCAAGATCATTTGTATAATTTTCGTTATATCTGAACTGGATTTGCAAGGTGTCAGTAGGAAGGATGTTTAACGTTTCTTTTTTAATGGTCTTTCCTTCATAAGCAACTTCTGAAGCTTGTTGAATACCAATTGAAATCAAGGCTGCAATCGCCAGGATCCATAAAGCTAACAAGGTATATTTTGCTATGCTGCCAATAGATTTTATACTAGGCGATAATAATCTAAATCCTAACAATGTCAAGAAAAAGAACGGAATTCCAACTCCCAAAAACATCAACAATCCAAATACCCAAATAGGATAGTCAGTAAAGTTCCCTGCATCGACAAATTCAGTCCAAGGAAATGTAATCCAATACCCTGTACCAAGAGTAAATATTCCAACGAACAAAAAGAACAAAATAGTAACACCAGTTATAATTAAAATTACCCCTAAAAATTTAGCGAACACTTTAAAGATATTCATAACAATTTCGCTTAACGAATTGCCAAATTTCTCCGCTCCGGTTTTAATTTGGTTACCGTATTTATCGTAATCCACGTTTTTGATTTTCTCAGAAACCGAATCAAATTCCTCGCGCACTTTTTTCTCAATGCTCGAAATAGTAACCGGTTCTCCGGTCATCTCTAGTTTCTCAGTAGTTGTAACCGCTTCAGGAGTAGCAATCCACAAAATGATATACGCTAAAATCCCGGTTCCAAAACCAAAGAAAAACAGTAGTAAGATTACACGAATCCAGACCACGTCGATTCCTAAATAGTGACTTAAACCAGCTGCCACTCCACCAATCATTCCTTTTTCTTTATCGCGGTACAATTTTTTTGATTTTTTGTACGCTTGATATGCAGGCTCTCCTTTCGAATCGTCTTCAATAATATAATCTTCAGGTTGGCCCATTACAGCAATGACCTCGTCAATTTCTTTTAAACCAATTACGTGTTTGTCTGAAATTAATTTTTCGCCAAGCAATTCTGAAATGCGCATTTCAATGTCTTTAATAATTTCGTCTTGACCGGAAGAATTGTTTAAAGAACGTTTGATGGCGTCAAAATAGCGCGATAATTTTTGGTACGCATCTTCGTCAATATGGAATACAATTCCGCCTAAATTTATGGTTACAGTTTTATTCATGACTATTCGTTTTGATTGGTGATTAAGTTTACAGCATTCGATAATTCCATCCAAGTGCCGTTCAATTCATTTAAAAATGTTTGTCCGTCTTCGGTCAAACCGTAATATTTTCTAGGAGGTCCAGAAGTCGATTCTTCCCAACGATAGTCTAATAAACCATCGTTTTTCAAGCGAGTCAACAACGGATAAATCGTTCCTTCCACAACCAATAATTTTGCGTTTTTCAAGGTGTCTAATATCTCCGATGTATAAGCATATTTCTCTTTCAAAACGGAGAGAATGCAAAACTCGAGGACACCCTTACGCATCTGGGCTTTAGTGTTTTCTATATTCATTTTTTTTAATTTTTTTATTTGAAGCTAATCCCGCTTTCCATTACAATCTTTTTATTGCGCTTCGCTCCATAAAAAGGATTTTCATTATAATCGGGGCTAGGGGAGTCCGTTATTTCATGAATTTTATAGTAAAAGGATAGCTATAGTGTTCTCCATTAGCTGTTTTAACTGCTGCTTGAATAATTAATAAAAATTCAGCTATTTTCAGACAAACTAAAAAGAATATGGCAATTGCTCCAGTAGTTATTAATCCAATGTTATCATTTAAAATATAATCTTCTAAGTTGATGTTTTGATTACCTTCAAAAGTATTAAAAGGGATATGATTGAAGATAGTTACAATAAATACTGGAACAAAAATAGCAGCTAATACCAACGAATACAATAAAATGCTCAGTTGAAAATTGATACATTGTTTTCCATTGTAATCCACAAAAGTAGATTCATTTTTTTTGGAACTCCAAATAATGATTGGGATCACTAAATTTCCTAATGGAAAAAGATATTGTCCAAATGCGCCTAAGTGGGTTAAAGTTGCCCAGTTTTTTTCTGTATTTGTTAGCATAATAAAAGTATATAGTAATTTCTTATGCAAATATATATCCAAAAGACAGTATCTTGTTTTAC
>CAYWFQ010000127.1:0-4955 GCA_964457505.1 uncultured Flavobacterium sp. | reverse complement strand
TATGGAACAAAGCAGAACTAGCAGAAAATCGCAAAGATGCAAGGGTAGGGCGTGAGTGGGTTATAGGCTTACCTAGTGAGCTAGACAAAGAACAACGCAAGGAGTTAGCGCAAAACTTAGCTAAGGACTTAACAGAGCGTTATCAGGTTGCAACGCAAATAGCTATCCACGAACCAAACAAGCAAGGAGACCAACGAAACTACCACGTCCATATTTTGACAACAACCAGAAAAATTGATCAAGACCTCAACCTAACAGCCAAGTCCGATATTGAACTAGACCGCAAGCAATGCGCAAAACTTGGCATTTCAACAAGCCAAGACCAAATCATTGAATGCCGCGAACGAATAGCCAACCGCATAAACCAGAGCCTAGAAATGGCAAACGTCCAAAAACAGGTATCACATCTCAGTTACAAAGACCAGGGAATAGACAAAATCCCAACTAAGCACATGGGAAAATCAGCTACATTTTTAGAAAGAAATGGTATAAAAACCGAAATTGGGGATTATAACCGCTCGGCAATGCGGTTTAATGAGCTAAAAACCGTCCTGCAATCGATTTACACCCCTCAAACCATAGGCAGACCTCAACCAACCACTCAAAACGCGCCAGAAGCGTTAAAATCGGCTTTAAAAATCGAACCAAGTGCCACCGAACGGGCAAAAATGTATCTTCAAAAAAGATCCGAAGAGAAAAACAAGCCAGAAATAGTCAAAGAACCCGAGCAAAAAACCATTACAGAAGACCGCAAAGCCCAACTTTTAAGCGAAATTCTATCAAAACGTAGCTATGACCAGATAATTGACCGTCAAAAACAGGAGCAAGAGAAGAAGTTAGAGCAAGAACAAGCCCAAAAACAAGAATATCAAAAAACTTTAAGTAGGGGACGAGGTGGTTTTGAGCGATAAACGTGGTAAAGCGGCTTGACGCTTTGGTTACTACCCTAGAACAATCAAAATCTTTGTTTGCGGTTTAGTCTACAGTAATCCGACTGATTATCGCGCTCTAAAAACTACCGCCCTACGGTTGGTGGGTACTTCCATTTTTCGGCGACACGCCTCAAAAGCTAAGTACCTTGGATTGAAAATCATTTGCGTAAAGTGTGATTTTTGGGGTTTGTAAGGGTGTAGCTCGCTACCCCTTACACTTAGAGGCACCGCAGGTTATTTTTTGTCTTAGGGGGAGGCTCGCAAAGCGAGGGGGCAAAGCCCCATTAAATGAGCACAAATTTTTTGCTTGAAAAAAATAGTGCGAAATATATGATTATATAAAGGATTAAAAAAGGATTAAGGGGTCTAATAACATATTGTTATTATTCTTTATTTATTAGTTCTTGGTGGGTGATACCTCAATAGTGCGGTGGGTGATACCTCAATAGTTGGTGGGTGATACCTCAATAGTTGGTGGGTGATACCTCAATAGTTGGTGGGTGATACCTCAATAGTATTTAACACTAAAACTTGTTAAAAAGTTCTAGTTGTTTTTTGGTTTTTCCTTTGGGGTAAATCAGTAAATAGTTCTTGTTTGTTATTTCATAATCCCATTTTGATTTATGATTAACTGATAGATGGGCTTTTCTTACTAATTCCAAAGAATTTTTAAGTAATCTCTTAAATTCTTTTGGTTCGCTATCACTTCTACAAAGTTTTTGTATAAAGTCAATTGCGAATGGTATTGGTTCTGAGTGACTTTCATAAAAGTTATATAGCCATCTCGCCAACTGATTATCACCTAGTAAGTGCCTAATATCAACACTAATAAGCGTGTAGTCACCGTCAGTGAATAGTGGAGTTAGTTTCTTATTGTATTCAACAACTAATCTACCGTGGTCTCCTTCTTCCATATAAACGTTATTTATTAGGCTTCCAAAAAATAATTTTTTACTAGCCTTAATTCTTACTTGCCCTAGCTGAAGCCTAGATAATCTTGCACCTAATGCCACATATGCTGTTTTGGTAAAAGATAATCTCATTTGTTGGCATAGGTCATAGAGGCTAATTCTTAGCTCGTTATCAACGTTACGCTCTTTTGCTAGATACATAAGAGTATCCCATAACTCCAAATCATTTTGATCTAATTCATGACCTGTAAATGACACTTGATACTGTGACATAGTAAATATTGGTTGATTATCCACTAACGCTCTGCGCCCCTTGCGAACCATACCAAATAAAGCGCCACGCAAAAAGCAATTTGGGATAGCACGCCTATCCTCAAAAATATCAGGCAATAACTGTTGCATAGCAGTACCTAGCAACTTTGCTTCATTTTCTGCTTTTTGGCGCTCTTCCTTTGTAATTAAAGATTTGCGCCATTCGTTCATTTTTTCTTCTGTAGTTTTCATTTCTATAAATTAGTTTGCCAACCATTATTGGTTTTAATCAATCCTGTTGTGGTAGTTTTATCTGGGTTATTTAACGATTTATCAATTTCAGGAAAAGCCGCTTTAATTTCAGTTTTATTAACCCAATCCGCTACATCTACAAACTTATAGCTATATTTAACTTGAACAACTTTTTGCCCACCTAATTCTTGTTCTGTAAAATTCAATATACTATCAACTTGAGGATGTGCATAACAAAATGTATACTGTCTATCACCAGAGCCAAATAATCCACTATAGTGCTTTTCTTTGACTGTTTGTTTTCCTGCATCCGTTAAATTATAAAGATTTATAAGAAACACTGTTCCTTTAATAGGCTTTTTATCCCAAGAGCCAATAGCTTGCTCAGTTTTAGTCGTTTTAGCTAGTAATCCTGCCTTAACTAATGCATTAGCTTTATTAGCGTTATCAGTATCATAACTACTAGATTGATCTATTTTTCCATTTTTCTCAACATCAACAAGAACAAATGAATTCTCTTTTTTATATTGTTCCAGCTCTTTGTTGTCCATCCAAGGAACAAAACCGGAAGAGCTTAAATTTAAGCAATTATAGTCTGTTTCAATACTTTTGTTAATTGCTGACTTAAACTCGCTCTCCTTTCCACAAGCAGATAATAAAGTTGCAGTTCCAATTAATGTAATTAATAAATTTTTCTTCATATTGAACCTTTTTAAAAATTAAGCATGTTTTAAAATTTCTTTTTTTAATAACTCGTTTAAGAATCCACTTGCGTTTTTATGCTTTTGTAACCATGAAATAATATCCATGTCTAATGTAAAGCTAACCTTTTTCTTCACTGGTTTATAAAATAATGGATTTGGTCTCATCAAACTTATTTCATCTTCTGTTAGCTCTGCATCATCGGTGTAATCAATATCCTCATCTTTCAAGCCTCTTAAGTATGCTAATTGTTCTTCTCTACTTTTTGTTTTCATGATATAGCCTCCGCTCTGTTTTACTCGCACATCTTGCTGATATTATCCTGTACTTTTTACCTCGTTTTGTGTAAACAACTGACAAAACAATATCATCAAGCAACCCAACATATTTTATCCGAATTTCATTATCAACAATTCGAGGGACTTCGTAGCCATCTTTATCTGTAAAAACCTCAACTGCAACTTCAAACGTAATTCCATGTTTCTCAAAATTTTTCTGATTTTTGGTTTTATCCCATTCAAACATATACATCCTTTTTTATCATACTAAATTATACTCCAATAAAGGCTATGTGTCAATTTGGTATTAATTTTTCTTTTCTAAAATTGTTGTAGGAGAAGACCAATTTTGATCACAATTAATCGTTTGACCAACAAATTGTGCATATTTCTGCTTTATTTTACAATCTGAGTTTATATACGCACTCATTGCATTTGTTTGATTAATCGCATACTGATATTTGTCAATTCTAGAATATTGCCATCCCCACATTACAGCAGCACCAAGAACAAAACAAATAGCACCAACAGTTAGACCCGTATGCCATGTTGAGATTGACTTAACCTCTTTTTCATAGTCACTAAATGCTCTATTAGCATCATTGACGGCTTCTTTTATCTCTCTCGCAGTGGTTAAAATTTTAGTATAGTCACCAGACTCTATAGCATTATCAATAGTAACTTGCACTTTTTCTTTTAATCGTTGAACATCTATACCAGTTTGAATTTTGCCTATTATTTGCTCAACATCTTTTCTTAATTGAGGGACTTTCTCATCTGACACATGAACCAATAACCCTAGTAATTCCTCAATATTATTTAGCTGTTGTTGTAACTCTTGTAAATCAGCCATTTTGTTCCCTCGCATTTAAAAAAGTACTACCTAAATTTTCTAACTGATGTAATTTTTCATGATTATTTTCAGCCACAATTTTATTGTAACTCACTATCAGCCCTACTAACTGGCGATAGATTTTATTTTCATGCTCACCATATGGATTAGTTTTAGTATTTTTAGGAAGCAACAATTCAGGATTAACCATATCAAATATTGCGCCAGTATTAAATATCTTTTCATTTCTTTGTTTGCGAAGTTTCTCATTTTCAGCATGTTCAAGAGCTCGCATCTTCTTTTTTAATAATTCCATCTGTTGCTGTAATTTTATTTTTTTATCATCCATTGTTATTGCCTTTTTAAAAATCAATGCTCAATTATATCATGGCACAATTGTTTTATTGGCGCACAGTGACTATTATAATAATGTAGCTTGCGGAATGTTATAATAGCGCACTTATGGGTTGACAACGTCAACCCGCGCGGTCTGCGACGCTAAGACCGAATTGAATATAAATATTTTAAATTCTTAAGGCTTTATTATGTATCATGCGACAACGTCCGCAGTATCTCGTGGGGCTGGAGGTTCATCTTGTGCAAAAGGCGCATATATTGGCGGTGAAGAAATAACTAATGAAATTACAGGCGAGATACATAACTATACAAAAAAACAAGGCGTTGAACATACCGAGATTATTTTACCAAATGGTATTGACAAAACTATCTCATCATCTGAGCTATGGAACAAAGCAGAACTAGCAGAAAATCGCAAAGATGCAAGGGTAGGGCGTGA
>CAYWFQ010000126.1:0-5068 GCA_964457505.1 uncultured Flavobacterium sp. | reverse complement strand
AGTGCATTATCAATAAGCGGAATCAAATTTTGCCATTGCATCTCGGAAGTATCCTGAAACTCGTCTATAAAAAAATGACGATAGCGTTCGCCCAAACGCTCATATATAAAAGGAGCAGGTTGATTCTGGATTTCTCGGTGAATTAACGCATTGAATTCGGTTATGGAAAGAATATTTTGTTCTTGTTGAATTTTAGCCAATTCATTGCTTACGGTATTCAACAACGATAAAGGCGTAATATTTTTTAAGAAGGCTTTGTAAAAATGAATCTTTTCAAATAAGGCATACACCTTGGATAAAATAGCCAACAAATCAGGAATAATAGCTTCAATCAGCGCACGGTCTAGTGCTGTTTTGTTAATGGCAATATCATCCGCTTCGCGAAACATTTTGTTTTTAGGATTGAATTTTCCTTCTTGAATACTCGCAATATGATTGGGAAAAGTACCTCTTGAAAACGATTTTACGTCAATGCCATTTTGTTCAATTAGCGCCGCTGTTTCGTTTCCTAAAACAATGGTTTCTTTTTCTAAATCCTCGCAAACGACAGCGAGTTTCTTCTTGATTTCTAGAAATTCGGTAATGGATTTATCTTGAAAATGGGTGATTTCATTTCGGTTGTTTTCATTCAAAACTAACTTTCCTGTTTCTAAAATTTCACGGGAAATATCCCAAGATTTATCATCATCCGTTTTTTCCATGGTGAAATCGACTAATAAATTCGTCAAAATTTCGTCTTCACCAGCTTGAGCTATAATAGCATCCACGGCTTCAATCAATAAATTTTCGGTATCCAAAGTAACCTCAAACGTCATGGGTAAATTCAAATCGTGTGCAAAGGCACGAATTACTTTATGAGTAAATTTATCAATAGTCGAAATATCAAAAGCAGCATAATTATGAATCAGGTGCTTGATGATTTGTTGCGCCTTGGTTTTAATTTGGATAATGGATAGCGAAGTATCTACTGATAAATCCTGCATCAAATCTTGAGATTTTGACGAAGGAGTGTCGGAAGCAAAATCAGACAAACTGCCTACGATACGGCTTTTCATTTCGTGTACCGCTTTATTGGTAAACGTAATGGCTAAAATGTTTCGATACGCATCATTTTTTGGCGAAGTCAAGATAATTTTTAAATATTCTTTGACCAAGGCGTAGGTTTTTCCGGAACCGGCTGAGGCGTCATAAATCGAAAAGGAGTGTCTTTGCATCATTTGGGTTTATAATTGTATTCGGGTACTGAAAACGAAACTCCTAGCCCTTCCCGAAGTTTCGGGAGAAGCGACATCCTTTTTATTGAATACTGAGGCACCCGAAGTCCTCAATAAAAAGATATAGCGGAAAGCAGGAATAGCTTCTCGGAATTTTGGTTCGATTTAAAATTTGCTCGAATAAAGTTTAAAAGTAGTATTTTTGCATCATGGAAACAAATAGACAGAAAAAAATAGGTGGCGTTATCCAAAAAGATTTGGTGGATATCCTGCAAGGTGAAGTGAGAAAAAATGGAATAACCAATTTGATTATTTCCGTATCCAAAGTCGCGGTGACATCAGATTTATCTGTTGCCACTGTATATTTAAGTATTTTTCCGCAGGAGAAAGCACAAGAGACTTTAGTGGCTATCAAAACCAATACTACTTTAATCAAGCACGATTTGTCGCAACGCGTGCGTTTGCAATTGCGCAAAGTGCCAAATTTGGTTTTCTTTATTGACGATTCATTGGACTATATCGAAAAGATTGACAAGGCATTAGCCAACAGAGACAATCCAATTGAAAACAGAGATCTTTTAGAAAAACGCAGACATTCTTAGATTGAATTTTCCACTCTACATAGCCAAACGATACAGTATTAGCACCAGCAAAAACAATGCTATTAACATCATTAATCGTATTGCTAGCATGGGAGTTATTATTGGTGCATTAGCGCTATTTGTGGTGCTGTCGGTATTTAGCGGACTAAAAGAATTTAGTCTTTCGTTTACCAATGCGATGGATCCCGATTTGAAACTCAACTCTACTTTAGGGAAATCGATTTTGATTACACCCGAACAAGAACGTCAAATCAAACAAATTGAGGGACTGGTTTCGTATACCAAAATTATTGAAGAACGAGTACTTTTTACCTTTGACGGCAAACAAGAAGTAACCTACTTAAAAGGAATTGACAGTTTGTTTACCAAAGTCAACCCGATTGAAAAAAATCTTTTTAACGGTCAATGGCTCGCTCCACACACGAATCAAGTAGTGGTGGGTTACGGAATTGCGCAGAAATTCTCGATGGGATTATTGGACTTTAATCGACCATTACAAGTTTTTGTGCCCAAACCAGGGAAAGGTGCTATCGAAAATCCGGAACAAGCTTTCAATCAATCGGATTTATTACCGATTGGGATTTATACCATCAACGAAGATTTGGATTCCAAATATGTTTTTGCTGATTTGGGTCTTGCCCAAGAATTGTTAGAATACCAACCCAATCAAGTGTCGGGGTTGGAAATTAAAATTCAGAAAGGTGCCAATGAAAAAGCCATTATCGAGCAATTGCAATCTATTTTCAAAAATACTATTACGGTAAAAAATAGAGCACAACTGAACGAATCGCTTTATAAAATGTTGAATACCGAAAATATTGCGGTCTATTTAATTTTTACTTTGGTGATTGTAGTGGCGCTTTTCAACTTAATTGGCGCGCTGATTATGATGATTTTGGACAAAAAAGGAAACCTAAAAACTTTATTCAACCTGGGAGTTGAAATTAATGATTTGCGCAAAATATTTTTGCTTCAAGGAACATTATTGAGTTTTTTTGGTGGTTGCATCGGACTACTTTTAGGTATCGGAATTGTAATCCTTCAGCAACAATTTCAATTGATTATGATTACGCCAACCTTAGCCTATCCAGTTGTTTTTACTTTAGAAAATGTTCTGATTGTTCTAGGAACGATTATTTTGCTTGGGTTTATCGCTTCTTTAATTGCGAGTAGCCGTGTGAGTAAGAAGTTGTTGGATTAAATTAAACAAACTCATAACCCGAGTACACCTCTTCGATTTCTTTCATTACGCTAAACAAATCTTCTACTTCATCAGTGGTAACTAATTTTTGTTTGTAGTCTTTGAATGAATGAATGCCTTTGAAATAATTGGTGTAATGACGACGCATTTCTACAATTCCCAATCGTTCTCCTTTCCATTCCATAGACCAAGTTAGGTGATTACGAGCCGCTTCCACTCGGTCAATAACCGTTGGTGTTGGCAAATGTTCGCCTGTTTTAAAGTAATGTTTGATTTCGTTAAAAATCCAAGGGTAACCAATAGCGGCACGACCAATCATAATGCCGTCTATACCGTATTCGTTTTTATATTGTAAGGCTTTTTCTGGCGAATCGATATCTCCGTTTCCGAAAATAGGCATCGTAATTCTAGGATTGTTTTTCACGCGGGCAATGTGCGACCAATCGGAATGGCCTTTATACATTTGAGCTCTTGTTCGCGCATGAATAGATAAGGCTTGTACACCAATATCTTGCAAACGCTCTGCCACCTCATCAATATTAATTGAACTATCGTCCCAACCCAAACGGGTTTTTACCGTTACAGGTAAATCGGTACTATCAATTACGGCTTTGGTTAACCGAATCATTAAATCCACATCTTTCAAAACACCTGCTCCAGCGCCTTTGCATACGACTTTTTTTACGGGACAACCAAAGTTGATGTCAATCAAATCAGGATGGACTGTCGAAACAATTTTTGACGATAATGCCATCGCTTCTTCATCGCCTCCAAAAATTTGAATTCCGACAGGGCGCTCGTAGTCAAAAATATCCAATTTTTGACGGCTCTTGATTGCATCACGAATTAACCCTTCCGAAGAAATAAATTCCGAATACATCATATCGGCGCCGTGTGTTTTACAGAGTCTACGAAACGGCGGATCGCTCACGTCTTCCATGGGCGCAAGTAGTAAAGGAAAATCAGGTAATTCTATGTTGCCAATCTTAATCAAGGTGCTAATTTTTGGCAAAGATAGAAAAATTAGATTTTAGAATTTTTTTTTACATTTGAGTTTAAAATATTATTTTTTTTACTTCTAAACCATTAAGATATTAAGGTACATTTAGCCTTAATTTTCTTATTAACTTAATGGTTTGAAAAAAATAAATGTCAAATGTTTGAACAAGCGAAAACAGCAACCTCTATTAAGTAAAATTTTCTTGATTCGTTAATGTTTTAAAAGAAGTAGTTTCCAAAGTTTTACCTTATATTTGCAGATTAAGAGCTCTTCAAAAGCGCTTTTGAAATTTGAACTTGATATTGAAATTGAATAATGAAACACATACGTAATTTTTGCATTATTGCACACATTGACCACGGAAAAAGTACACTGGCTGACCGATTGCTTGGGGCAACTCAAACCGTAACAGCGCGTGAAGAAAAAGCGCAACTGCTTGACAATATGGACTTGGAGCGTGAACGTGGAATTACAATTAAAAGTCACGCCATCCAGATGGAATATACCTATCAAGGTCAAGAGTACATCTTGAACTTGATTGACACTCCAGGACACGTAGATTTTAGTTATGAGGTTTCTCGTTCTATTGCGGCTTGCGAAGGGGCTTTATTGATTGTAGATGCAGCGCAAAGTATTCAAGCACAAACGATTTCTAATTTATACTTGGCTTTGGAAAACGACTTGGAAATTATTCCGGTTTTGAACAAAGTAGATTTACCTAGCGCCAACCCAGAAGAGGTGAGCGACGATATTATTGATTTATTAGGTTGTAAACTTGAAGATATTATTCATGCTTCGGGGAAAACTGGTTTTGGTGTTGAAAATATTTTGGCAGCCATTATCGAAAAAATTCCTGCGCCAAAAGGGAACAAAGACGAGCCTTTACAAGCGTTGATTTTTGATTCGGTATACAATCCTTTCCGCGGAATTGAAGTTATTTTCCGTGTGATTAATGGCGAAATCAAAAAAGGGCAAAAAATTAAGTTCATGGCTACTGGCAATGAATACTTTGCTGATGAAATTGGAACTTTAAAATTGAATCAAGTGCCTA
>CAYWFQ010000125.1:0-5072 GCA_964457505.1 uncultured Flavobacterium sp. | reverse complement strand
AATGCTCAGAGGCAGACCACCAACTCAACCGAAGAAGTACCTTTGTAATAGTAGGGGAGTAATTAAAGGTTAAAAAAAAATATTTATTGCCCTAACTAGGAAGGCGACTTGTCAACTATGACAAGTCGCTTTTTGTTTTTTATTGTTTTCGAATTGAAATTGGAAAATTTACTATAAATTTACTTTTTTTAAACCGTATTTAGTAAAATAAATATTTACAGCAATAGTGCAAATCCCAAATAATTACCCCATTTAAAACCAACTGAATTATGAAAAAAAATCTAGGTATTAGTTGTGTTTTTTTATTTTTTATTACCACTTTTTTTGGTCAAAATAATGAAAAACTAGCCCTTTCCTTTCGGTATTTACAGGAACAACAACAGAATGGAAAAGCCCAAACTGCTGCGGCCCCTTCTTTATTTACTAAGACAGCTACAGCCCGATATAGTGCTGTTTCAAATATAAATGAAACTACTTTCAGTTGTATCATTTATACACAGCACCCTGAAGTGCTTATAGAACAGCATATTCCATTACAAAGTATTCAACCTACTTTTTCAGTTGCTTGGTTGACGTTGGATCAAATTAAAAAAGTTGCTGCACTACCCGAAGTATCATTTGTTGATACTTCTAAAAAAGTAAAGACTACAAATGACATTTCAGTTGCTTCTTCAGGAGCATCTTTATTGCACGCGGGTCGATTAGACAATACCGCTTATAAGGGTGATGGCGTTATTATTGCCATTATTGACACAGGAATAGATTGGGACCATTTGGATTTTAGAAAACCTTCTGACCCTAAAAAAAGTCGCATCCTTCGTATTTGGGATCAAACCATTTCGCCAGCAACAGGAGAGTCTTCTCCGGCGGGTTTTACTTTTGGGGTGGAATACACGCAAAGTCAAATTGAAAATGAAATAGACGGAACTCCTGCGGGGTTTGTTAGAGAAAAAGATATTGACGGACACGGGACTCATATTGCAGGAATTGCTGCGGGAAATGGAGCAACACTTGACTCAAAATATATGGGTTTAGCACCTAATGCCGACATTGTAATTGTTAAAGCAGGTGATGGCTCGTTTGATACTTCAAATATTATTATTGCGTTGGATTATCTTAAAAATTTAGCAACCAGTTTGGGCAAGCCTATAGTTGTAAACATGAGTTTGGGCTCTCAAAACGGTGCACATGACGGAACGGATCCGTTAGAGGTCGCTATTGATAATTTTACAAATGTTGCAGCTGGACGTATTGTAGTTGTAGCGGCTGGGAATGAAAATGGAGAAAACATTCACAAACAACTCGTTCTTCCGGCAGGAAGTTCTTCAAGTATTGCACTGGAAGTGCCTACCACTACCACCACTACTTCACAAGATGTTTTTCAATTTACGGCTTATGCCAATGACACTAGTACAGTGAATGTAACTGTTACAGCACCCGACGGAACAGTAGCTACTTCTTTATCTAATAGCGGGTCCTCCATTATGGGGGGTAAAGCTAAAGTATATCAATCCAATTTCATTGATCCTGAAAGTGGCGATCGGAAAGTTCAGGTGTATGTGACTCGTACTACCACCTCTACCTCTGTTGTAGGTTCTTGGAATATCACTGTTGAGAATACATCTTTGAATTCTTTAACTATAGATGGTTGGTTAGATACCAAAGGAGATGATTATACTAATATGTCTGTAACCAATGGCGATAGTAATTACTTGGTTACCATTCCGGGTTGTGCTACAAAAGCGATAACTGTTGGGTCCTATATGGCAAAAATGGACTGGTTTTCTGCATCGGGTAATGGATACAATTATACATCAGGCATTCAAGACGATATTTCTGGTTTCAGTTCTATTGGCCCTAGAAGGGATAATGTTATAAAACCTAACATTACAGCTAATGGACAAGCTGTTGTTTCTTGTTTGTCATCTGATTCGGGATTAGAAGTTAATTCTCCTTATATGGTAGTCAACGGTTTGTACCGTATAGAACAAGGTACAAGTATGGCAACACCAGTTGTGGCGGGTTGTATCGCTTTGTTATTGCAAAAAAAGCCCGAAGCCACATTTAATGAAATCAAAAATGCTCTTACCAGCACTGCTTCAAAAGACATACTTACAGGATCAACTGATAACCCAATTTGGGGCAGCGGAAAAATAGACGTATTTAAAGCAGCATCCAGTTTTTCGTACTGCCAACCATTGGTTCGTACAACTTACAACTATGAACAACCCTATAGAAGCGATAGCAATTACACAAATAATTTAGAAGGTAAAAGGGCTGCGATTCGTTTTTCAGCGTTATCAAACGGTATATTAGGAGGGGTTTATTTCAAAACGGTTAGAACCCAAACGATAAGTCAGTTTACAATCGAAGTACGTTCTGCAACAGGAACGAATCCTGGAACTTTATTGGGATCTTATCAAGCTAAACCTTCTTCGATTTCTAAAAATTCATGGAATTATATTGACTTAAGTAGTTTGAACATTTCGATTACTAATGCTACGGATTATTTCATAGTTTTAGTTACAGCTTCTACTGATATTTTTGGCTTGGGTCAAGAAGCTTCAAATAGTAATCGCTCATTCACTTCAAGCGAAGGCACTACTTGGACGGCAGTACAAAATTTAAGAATCCGTCCAGTAGTTTATGGCATCCCTGCTTCAGGAGTGCCGACTTTGACATTAAGTTCGGCTTCAATGACAGACAATCAAACGATTTGTAGTGGCGACACTATAACACCTATCACTTTCACTACCACAAGTGTAACAGGGGCAAATTTCACAGGATTGCCTTCAGGAATTATGGGCAGTTGGGTTTCTGGTGTAGCAACAATAAGTGGTACACCAACGCAAACGGGTGTTTTTAATTATGCTGTAAAAATAGCATCGACTTGTGATACTGCCGTGGCAACTGGAACGATTACAATTGGAGGCACACCTGTAATAAGTGGAATAACAGTCACTTCTGGCTCTACCATTACTATTAATGGAAATTACTTTTTAACGGGTAGTTTACCTACATTGACTATTGGAGGGCAATCAGTTTCAGTTACCGCTGCTACCAATTCAAAAGTTACCGCTACTGTCCCAACTAACAATATTGGAGGCGATGTGGTTGTTACTAATTCATGCGGATTAAGTTCTTCCGCATTTAACTATCCATATGTGCCACCAACAAACATCAATTTATCATCCGCATCAATAGCAGAAAACAATACTATTGGGGCAATTATTGGAACATTAACCGCAACCGATTCTGATGTAAACGATACTTTTACCTATACATTAGTGAGTGGTACTGGAAGCTCCGACAATGCAAGTTTTACGATTACAAGTGCTAGTTTGAAAGCAGGAATTGTTTTTAATGCTCTTACAAAATCGACTTATTCCATACGAATACGAGCGACTGATGCTGGCGGACTTTCATTTGAAAAAGCATTTGTAATAACGGTACTTGGGGATTCTGATAACGACGGAATTAAGAACGAAATCGATCTTTGCCCAAATACACCTTCAGGAGTGAGTGTCGATTTTAATGGATGTGAACTATTTGTTTTAGCCTCTAATAACTATGCCGTAATGGCCACAGCCACTTCATGTGTAGGCCAACAAAATGGAGTAATTAGCGTAAGTGCCACAAACACGAATTATATCTATAATGTTACGATTAATGGGCAGAATGGTTTTCAACTCAATTCAGGGAATAGTTTTAAAAATCAATTTCAAAATTTAGCGCCAGGAAATTATGAAATTTGTATTACTATTCAAGGAAAACCGAATTATTTGCAATGTTATACAATCAAAATAGCAGAGCCAAATGTATTAGTTGTAACTAATAAAATTAGTAATTCAGGCAAAGAGGTAACTTATTTATTGAGTGGTGCAACTCAATATAACGTTACATTTAATGGAATAACACAAACGGTTACAGAAAATCAAGTCTCTTTAAATTTAACATCAGGTCAAAATACAATTGCAATTACTACCGACGCGTATTGTCAAGGACAATTTGAAGACCTTATTTTTGTTAGTGAAAAGCTAGTGTTTTATCCAAATCCTGTTCAAGACAAGCTAAATGTTTATTGTTCTGGAACGGACCAAGAAGTTTTGATAACCGTATCAGATCTTTCGGGAAAACAGCATGGTGCGTATATGGAAAAGGTCCCTGAAAGCAGAACTATACAATTGACTTTAGAGGAATTAGCTAGTGGGATGTATCTACTACATATAGAAGGAACCAAGCTAAATGAAACCATAAAAATAATTAAAAAATAATAGCCCCATGAAACTAAGACATACACTAATTGGATTCTTTACGATGCTTTTATTACCGTCTTGTGGAGGAGGAGATCCTGCGCCAACCCCTATTCCGGAGATTAAAACTCCTGAAAAAGCGGTCTTAATTGGACCTGCAAACGCAAGAACTTGTGAAGAAGGAGCAAATAGTACCGCGACTCAAAGTACAGTAACATTCAGTTGGAACAGCGCTGCTAATGCAGAAAGTTACGATTTAAAAATTACTAATTTGAATAACCAAGAAGCAGTAACTCAATTTGGAATTACTACTACAAGCACTACGGCTACTTTAACACGTGGTATTCCATATTCTTGGACAATCACATCTAAGAATAAAGGAGCAAGTACTACAGTAAGTGACACATGGAAATTTTACTTAGCTGGGGTAGGAGTGACCAATTATGCTCCTTTTCCAGCTGCAGCATTAAGTCCGCTACCAGGAGCAACTGTTACACCAATCAACGGAAAAATCACCCTTTCATGGGACACAAGTGATGTGGATGGAGGGACATTGACTCACACCTTGTATTTTGATACGGTAGATGGTAAACAGACTCCATTAGATGCCAATACTAATTTAACAGTAAAAACAAAAGAAGTAACTGTTGCTTCTAATACCGTTTATTATTGGCGAGTAGCCACTTCAGATGGAGCAAACACTGCAAAAAGCGTTGTATATTCTTTTAAAACAAATTAATTCCATTTCTTATGAAAATTACGTTGACATCAGTTGTTTTATTTTTTTGTTTTGGCTTTTCAACTATACAACTATTGGCA
>CAYWFQ010000124.1:0-5246 GCA_964457505.1 uncultured Flavobacterium sp. | reverse complement strand
TAGCTAAACTACCAAAGATGTAAAAGTCATACCATTCGATCATGGTACCTACTGATGACGCTCCAATTACCGTCCATAAGGAGCTTTTTTTGTGTTGATTCATAATTTAATTGTTTTTGGTTTGGTTAATTTATTGTTTATTAAAATGTGTAAACACATGAAATCATTGTTCTAAAGTTACTCACATTAGTAAGGGCTCCAGTAGCTTTACCATAAGCATCTGCAGCTCCCCAATCAGCTGAAGTTAGTTCTAATTCAGGTGAGATTCTGAATTTGTTTTTCTTGAAGTCAATACGCCCAGAAAGTCTCCAAACATTATCCACCATTCTAGCTCCGTTTACGCCAATTCCTCTTCCGTAAGCTACTGATCCAGCTTTGTCAGCTCCATTGTTTTGGGATCTTCCGAAGAAAATACCTGGCGCTACTGATTTTCCATTACTAGCAATATCTATCCAAAACGCAGATGTTTTAGTAGCTTCATACGTTTCGATTCCATTTGCAGTAGATCCAATGTATCCACCTAGCATTACCATATTGAATAAGTTGCCACCTGAAATACCATAGGCTTTAATTGTGATATTATCATTAGCATATTTTCCGTATCCAAAAACAGAAGTACTATTTGCCTTTTCTGTAGTGTTTTTCTTGGCAGTTCCAGTTAATCCGTTATCAGTTCTAGGTTGTAGTGATTTAAATTCTAGACCAGCTCCCATAAAAAGGTTTTTTCCTTTATATTGTAATTGTGTATTGATTGAAGGTATAGCAGAGTTTATAGAAGCAGAGTTTTGTGTTCCAGGTCCTGAAGTTGTAAATTCTCTTTCTTTATAAGCAGTAAAACTAATAGATAAATCTTTACTTAAATTTTGTTTTAATTTCACTTGAGAAGCCCATCCAAAAGGGTTGAACATAATCCCGGTACTGAAATTAGCTACACCTGGAAAAACTTCTGGAATAAAAGTTGGATACCAAGTTTGACCCATTGTTAACGAAGTTTTTTTCCAATCTAATTGAGCATAAGCATGTCGTAAACGCAGCATACCAATTGAAGAACCTTCAAAATTTCCGAAGAAATCGCCTTCTAATGTTCCGCTTACTTTAGCGCCCCACACGTCTGGGCCTTTAACTTTCACTCCTAAACGTGAAACAACAGATAAAAAGTTAGATTGTCCAACAGCGTTAGCATCTTTACCATCGCCAGCGTTGATTGATTTATCTAAAGGGTATAAATTCAAATGGTCTTCTCTTACCTGAGCTGATTTTCTAGTGTCCCACATGTAATCAGTTCTAACAAATCCGTACCACGAGATACTATAGTCATTTGCTGCAGGTGCTGCAGGAGCAGGAGTTTGAGAATATCCTTTTAATGAAGCGATGCTTAATAGAAGGAATAGATAACGTTTTTTCATAATAATTTTTTTGGTTTGGTTAGTAAAAGGGTTAGTTTTCACACTGCCAAATTCATTTATTTTAGGAATAAAAAAAATTATTATATATTTTTATGTAAACTACTATAGTTAATCTTTAAAACGCTCCCATTTTATAAGCATAAATTTATCTCCTAGTTCGGTAATTATCATCCCGGCTCCAGATAATAAATCCTTGTTTTTTAAGTATTCTACTAGTTCTAAATGATTAAATATCTTGTAAGTAGGGTGGTAGTTCGTATGAGAAGGTTTTTTTATGTTAAAGCTTTTTACCCAATTACTGATGGTAACATGCGAAACCCCAATAATGCGCTCTATTTCTCGGTAACTTAAGCCCTCTAAGTATAATTGCAAGGCCTTGGTAACATAATAATCATCTATTTTTTTACCCATTTTATTTACTGTAAAAAAATAGTTGCATTTTTTACACAAGTACCTTTGTTTGTTGTTGATGATGCCACTTTTAATAATGTGGTTATTTTGGCATTTTGGACAGCTTAAAATTTCCATATATATAAATTTTGCATAAATATAATAAATTAGCAAATATAGTAATTCGATATTGATAAAAATTTTTTAAAAAAATTACAAACCCTTTAGTTTTATTGGAAAAATTGTGAATGATTAATAATATAGACTTATAAAAACGGAAAAACGAAACAAGGAATTGTTGAAGGAAGAAATTATGTGAAAAGCTATAAAAACAAAAAAACCCACTCGTTTGAGTGGGTTTCGTGGTACCTCCAGGGATCGAACCAGGGACACATGGATTTTCAGTCCATTGCTCTACCATCTGAGCTAAGGTACCTTGCTAATGCGGGTGCAAATATAGAACCATTTTTAATTTATCCAAAACAAATATTAAAAAAAATCAATTCGTACCTTCGCGGGGTTAAATATAAAATTATGATTCTAACTATTGATGTTGGTAATACCCGAATTAAAGGTGCTGTTTTTGAGAGCGATACCCTTGTTGAGCAATTTCAATTTGAGCCAAGAGCAATGCAAAATGGTATTGAAAGTATTTTAAATAAATACTCAAATGCATCTGATTTAGTAGTTGCAAATGTCGGTAGTTTTGATAAAAATGACTTTTTTGTCTTTTCAAATCAAATTACAATTCATTTTGTTTCACATACTGATCCATTTCCTTTTATAAATGCCTATGCTACGCCGAGTACTTTGGGAATTGACAGAATGGTTTTGGCTGCTGGAGCTACACTACGTTATCCTAATCAAAATAGATTGGTGATTGATGCGGGGACCTGTATCACCTACGATTTTATAAGTCAAGATAATGTGTATTTAGGGGGTGCTATTTCGCCAGGATTGCGTTTAAGATACCAATCACTTCATAATTATACCGCTGCCTTACCACTTTTAGAATCAGAATGTCCTGATTATTTTATCGGGAATTCCACTGCTAATTCGATTCACTCCGGAGTTGTCAATGGATTGGCTCATGAAATTGATGGCTTTATTGAAGAATACCAAAGCCGTTACCCAAATTTTATCATAATTTTAACGGGCGGAGACGCAGATTTTTTGGCTAAACGATTAAAAAATACCATATTTGCCAATTCAAATTTTCTTTTAGAGAGTTTGAATCAAACCTTTCAATATAAAATCAAAAATGATTAAAAAAATTATACTCAGCAGTTGTTTGTTATTTTCACTAGTATCCTTTGCACAAGAAGGTACTGCATCACCGTATTCTTTTTTCGGAATTGGAGATGTGAGATATAAAGGAACTGCAGAAATGCGTTCCATGGCTGGGATTGGTGTAGAACAAGACAGTATTCATCTTAATTTGGATAATCCTGCAAGTTTCGCTAATCTTAAACTGACTGTTTTTTCAATTGGAGGTGGTTATAGTACAAATAAATTGAAAACTTCAACTCAATCAGCTAGTACTCAAAGATCTACTTTGGATTATTTGGCGGTTGGTTTGCCAATAGGGAAATTGGGTTTTGGTTTTGGATTAATTCCGTATTCTTCTGTTGGTTATAAAGTAGAGTCTATTGCTTCAGATGCTAGTCAGAATAGTAGAAGATTTGATGGTGCTGGAGGATTAAATAAAGTATTCTTGGGAATGGGATATAAGATTACGCCTTCCTTAAGTTTAGGAGCTGATATTCATTATAATTTTGGAAAAATAGAAACATCAAGTTTGGAATTTTTGTCCACTATTCCAGTTGGAACTCGAGAAATGAATACTGCAGTTCTATCTGGATTTAATTTTAATGCCGGATTAATGTATCAAACTAAGGTTAGTGCCAAAATGAATTTATATACTAGTTTGAATTATTCATTAGAAAGTACTTTGACATCGGATAACACTAGTAATATCGCTACCGTTTTAATTGATAGCAACTATAACACGTCAGTTGTAGATGCTGCTGATGACGTACTAGAAACAGCTTCTATGATTACTCCTTCTAAAGTAACTTTTGGACTTGGCTTAGGAGAATCAAAAAAATGGTTATTAGGAGCGCAATACAGTACAAGGGATGCTGCTAATTTAAGAAACACCTATAATTCTTTTTCAAATGTGTCTTACCAAAAATATCAAAAAATCAGTCTAGGAGGGTATTATATTCCAAATTACAACTCCTTTACTAGTTATGCAAAAAGATTGGTTTATAGAGGAGGTTTTAAATATGAAAAAACTGGCTTGGTTTTTAATTCACAATCAATCAATGATATTGGGCTAACATTAGGAGTTGGATTCCCAGTAACCGGTTCTTTTTCTAATGTGAATCTTGGTTTTGAGTTAGGAAAAAAAGGAACAACTTCAGCTAACTTAGTTCAAGAGAATTATGCAAATTTCAGTATAAGTTTGTCTTTGAACGATAGATGGTTTGAAAAAAGAAAATTCAACTAACGAATTTAATTGCTACTATATTGTGTTACATCGTATCAAAGTATTCTTCACCAATAAAAAGTGCAATGTATTATTTGCGACTTCTTTAATAGGGATATTTATTAGCTGCGAAAGTAACCTTAAGGACATTCAAAAAGATAATTTTTCAGATTTTGTTCCTAGTAATAATGCAGATGAAGTAAACTTAAAATATACTGATTCTGGAAGAATAACGGGTCTTTTAGTTAGCAAGAAAATGTTAGACTATGCCGTGGTTGATTTCCCATTCACGGAATTTCCTAAAGGAGTACACGTTACTTTGTATGATAAAAATGCTAAGAAAACGGTTGTGACTTCAAATTATGCGATTTCTTACAAGGAAACCGGAATTATTGATTTGCAAGGCAAAGTAAAAATAGTCTCTGACGATGGTCAAATATTAGAAACCCAACAACTGTATTACGATCAAAAAAACGCTTGGTTTTTTACCGAAAGGAAATACAAATTCAGTTCTCCTAAAGGAGTATCTAATGGTCAAGGAATTGATTTTAGTAAAGACTTTAAAGTAATAAATTCACAAAGAATAACAGGCGAAGTTGATTCTGCCGACTAATACAAATTATTATGAGTTATCTTAAATACACCCCATATTTATACCTGATCTTAGGTGTTTTTCTAGTTGTTGATTCGGTTATTAATTGGAATAATCCTGCTGAAAATGCTCAATTAACATTGCTTTTCGCAGCAATAGCAATTTTTTTATTTGTATTTAGAAGACGTTATGCTAAACGTTTCGAAGACCGAAAAAAGAACAACACCCAACAATAATCAAAAGAATAAATTGTGAAAATAGCGTGAACTGATTGATTTTTTTTGGAAATAAAAAAAAACTTTCAAAATAAAACGCTACTAGTATAATTATTAATTAGATAATTGTATTTTCGCAAACTGAATATAAA
>CAYWFQ010000123.1:0-5263 GCA_964457505.1 uncultured Flavobacterium sp. | reverse complement strand
ACCAAGGCATCATTTCGGCTTCCGTCTTTTTTAGCAAATTTCACCAAATCATTTACGTAATTGTCTTTTCGCTCACGACCTAAAGTCAGCCCTTTTTCTTTGATGATGTCATGAACCATTTTGAAATGTTCCATTTCTTCTAAAGCAATTCGTGTCATCTCGGTAACCAATTCTTCTTTTTCTGAATTGTTAACGATAATGTATATGGCATTTGAAGCTGCTTTTTGTTCGCACCAGGCATGATCCGTTAAAATTTCTTCAATATTGGATTCAACTATGTTCACCCATCTTGGGTCAGTTGCTAATTTAAGTCCTAACATGTAATGTATTTTAGAGTTACAAAATTACTCTTTTTATGTTCTATTTCTTAGAGAAAAGATGGTTTTCCCATTTAAATAGTATTATTTTGTATTCTTCTAGAATGGAGTATATGAATGCAAATAACTCGCTTTTAATTGTTGGTTTTGTTTGGCCTGAGCCGAATTCCTCTGCTGCTGGCGGAAGGATGATGCAATTGATTTCACTTTTTCAGGAGCAAGGTTGTCAAATCACTTTTGCAAGTCCGGCTCAGGATAGTGAATTTATGGTTTCTCTAGCTAGGTATGGTGTGGAAAAAGTGCACATTGAATTGAACGATTCGAGTTTTGATACATTTATACAAAAATTACAACCTGATATTGTTGTTTTTGATCGTTTTATGATCGAAGAGCAATTCGGTTGGCGTGTTGCAGAGCATTGCCCAAATGCTATCCGAATATTAGATACTGAAGATTTACATTGTTTACGATTGGCCCGACAAAAGGCTTTTAAAGCGAATCGGTCATTTGAAGTTATTGATGTAGTTGAGGAAGATGTAGCGAAAAGAGAAATTGCTAGTATTTTGCGTTCGGATGTATCTTTGATGGTATCTGAGTATGAAATGGAATTATTGCAGTCTGTTTTCAAAATAGAGAGGTCATTATTGTTTTATCTTCCTTTGCTTGTAAATAATATTGATACTCTGTCTCCTGCCTTTGAACAAAGGCAAAATTTCGTGTTTATTGGTAATTTTCTTCACGAACCCAATTGGAATGCAGTTCAGTATTTGAAAGAATCAATTTGGCCATTAATCAGAAAGCAGCTTCCAGAAGCAGTTTTGGATATTTATGGAGCGTATCCTTCGCAGAAGGTTTTTCAATTGCATAATGAGAAGGAAGGGTTTTTGATAAAAGGTAGGGCAGAGGATGCTAAAGTGGCTATTTCGAATGCTAAGATTTTATTGGCACCAGTTCGTTTTGGAGCGGGTATTAAAGGGAAATTATTGGAGGCTATGGAATATGGGACGCCCTCGGTTACTACCCTTATTGGTGCAGAATCGATGCACGGTACTTTAGATTGGAATGGAAGTATTGCAGATGATCCACAGCTATTTGCAGATGCTGCAGTGCAATTGTATCAAAATGAAGTTATCTGGATGCAAAGCCAAAAAAAAGGTTTTGAAATAATCAAACAACGATATTTAAAAGAATTGTTTGAAGTTGAATTTGCAAAACAACTATCATTTTTGAAACTTAATTTAAAAACCCACCGACAAAATAATTTTTTAGGACAAATGTTATTTCATCACACTTTACAGAGTACTAAGTATATGTCGCGTTGGATTGAAGAGAAGAATCGAAAAATATAAAGGACTATTTGTTTTTATAATTTTGATCAATTAAATCGGCAACAAGTCGGCCAGTTTTCATTGCGGCATTTATTGAACCATTCATCAAATGATCTCCACACATATATACGTTTTCATTGATTTGTAGTTCAGAATTTGAAACTTCATTGCGCACTGTATCTTGGTTGGGTAAGGCATAATTTATTCGGTAGGTTTTTAACATCTTCCAATCCTCTACTTGTTTTCCATACCATTGCTTAAGTTCCGATTTCATATTTTCTGCTAAACTGGCATCGTCAATTTCAGGGATTCCATTGTAAGAAACAGAAACAAGTACCTTGCCTTTAGGAGCGTATCGATTAGAAACATTGGATATTATCGTTAGGTTGTTTACCCATTTTTTGTTTGAAGCCGCATTCAATATTACAATAGCCTTTGAATTGGGTGCAACTGTAGTTTCAAAATATATATTTGTGACTTGACGGAATCGTTGTTTTTGTTTTGTAATATAGTTACCTACTAGACCATTTGCTTCTGTTGCGATTATAATGCGATCTGTTTGAAAAACAGATCCATTTTCACAATGTATGGTATTGTTTTTAATAGCTGCAACTTTATGGTTGTAAAATATTGAGTTTTCAGGCAACATCGCTGCAAGTTGTTTTGGAATTTCTTCCATTCCGAGTTCAGGAATCGCAGCATCGCCAGTAGAAAATAGTTTCATTACAAAGTCAAACATATTGCTGGACGTTTTTAGCTCATTTTCTAAAAAAATACCGGAGAAAAATGGTTTGAAAAAACGATCAATCATTTTTTGACTAAAGCCATATTTTATTAATTTCGAATAGGTGTCTGTTTCGGTTTGGTTAAAAATTGCTGAATTTGAGATATCTACCAATTTTTTCTTTAATAGAAAAGTATTGAATTTGTCTTTTAGCGAACCAACTGGAGCAAATAGAGTTGAGAACAAAGTACTAGGTCTTCTAAATGGATCGGCAATATCAAATTGTCCTCCATCATATAGTACGGTTGCTCCGGGTAGAAATCGTTGTAAATTTAATTTCTCATAATCCAATAACGCTTTTGCTTCTGGATAATCAGTTAACAATACTTGAAATCCTCTATCCAATCGAAAACCATCAATTGTATCTGTTTTAATTCGTCCACCTACGCGATCAGTTGCTTCAAAAATTTGGACATTGTAATTTTTTCGGTGTAAATATACGGCCGCCGTCAAACCTGAAATTCCTGCGCCAATAATTGTAATAGTTGGTTTCATTGTATTTTCTATGAGACTTTAAAATTACTAAATCTAACTTATTTAAAAGCAAAAATCCCGTTTTGATTTCTCAAAACGGGATTCATAAAATTGGATTCTGTATATTATGCCAGCATAGTGACTGGGTTTTCAATATATTGTTTCAAAGTTTGTAAAAACTGCGCTCCAGTTGCTCCGTCAATAGTACGGTGATCACAAGCTAAAGATAACATCATTGTATTTCCTACCACAATTTGACCGTTTTTAACTACTGGTTTTTCTACAATAGCTCCTACAGAAAGTATAGCAGAGTTAGGTTGATTGATAATCGAGTTGAACTCAGTTATACCAAACATTCCAAGGTTAGAAACTGTAAATGTACTTCCTTCCATTTCGTTCGGAAGTAATTTTTTGGTTTTCGCTCTTCCTGCTAAATCTCTTACGCTAGAGCCAATTTGAGATAAACTCATAGCATCTGTAAATCGCAAAACAGGAACTACTAATCCGTCTTCAACAGCTACTGCTACGCCAATGTTTACGTGGTGATTGATGATAATTGCATCTTCTCTCCATTGTGAATTGATGATTGGGTGTTTTTTTAATGCTGAAGCACACGCTTTGATTACCATATCATTAAATGAAACTTTGGTATCAGGAACGCTATTAATTACAGCTCTTGATTTCATTGCTTCATCCATTGTAACTTCAATAGATAAATTGTAGTGAGGTGCTGTAAATAATGATTCAGCTAAACGTTTCGCAATGATTTTACGCATTTGCGAATTTTTAATTTCTTCTGTGAAAATTTCTCCAGCAGGAACAAACACTTTTGGTGCTGCTGCTTTTGTAGTTTCTTGTGTTGGTGCAGAAGCAATTGTTGTAGTGCTTGCAGATGGAGTAAAGTTTTCGATGTCACTTTTAACGATACGTCCATTTTCTCCTGTACCTTTTACTTGTGATAATTGAATTCCTTTATCTGAAGCAATTTTCTTTGCTAAAGGCGAAGCTAAAATACGTTGTCCGTCAGCTACTGCTTCTTGAACAATTGGAGCTGCTTTTTCTGCAGGTGCCGCTTTAGCTTCTTCAGTAGCTGTAGGAGTACTTGCGCCACCAGCTATAAAGTTGTCTGCTATTCCGCTAGTATCTGTTCCCGCAGGTCCAATGATAGCTAAAAGACTATCTACAGGTGCTGTGTTTCCTTCTTGAATTCCAATATATAATAATGTTCCTGCATTGAATGACTCAAACTCCATAGTGGCTTTGTCTGTTTCAATTTCAGCTAGAATGTCACCTTCCGCAACAGTATCACCTACTTTCTTCAACCAAGTAGCTACAGTACCTTCTGTCATTGTATCACTCAAGCGAGGCATTGTAACAACAATTACTCCTTCAGGAAGAGCAGCTGCAGCTTTAGGTGCTTCAGCTTTTGTTTCGGTTGTAGCCACTGTTTCAACTACTGGAGCCGCTGTAGCAGCACCACCAGCTAATAAAGCTGAAATGTCTTCACCTTCGTTACCAATAATAGCTAATAAAGAATCTACGGGAGCAGTTTCTCCTGCTTGAATTCCAATATGTAAAAGAGTTCCTTCGTTGAAGGATTCAAATTCCATTGTTGCTTTGTCTGTTTCAATTTCAGCTAAGATATCTCCTTCACTTACTTTATCACCAACTTTTTTAAGCCAAGTAGCCACCGTTCCTTCTGTCATTGTATCACTCAAACGAGGCATTGTTACTATTGTAGCCATAACTGATTATAATTTATGAGGTAAAAATGGATAGTTTTCTTCTTCGTATACTACGTCGTATAATTGTTGAATTTCTGGATATGGAGATTCTTCGGCAAATTTTGCACATTCCTCAACTAAATCCTTCACTCTTTGATCAATTAGTTCAATTTCTTCGTCAGTAGCATATTTTTGATCTTTGATTACGTCTAAAACTTGTGTAATTGGGTCAATTTTTTTGTATTCTTCTATCTCTTCTTTCGAACGGTATAATTGCGCATCAGACATAGAGTGTCCTCTGTAGCGGTATGTTTTCATTTCAAGGAAAGTTGGTCCGTCTCCACGACGTGCTCTTTCAATAGCTTCGGTCATAGCTTCGGCTACTTTTACAGGATTCATTCCGTCAACAGGTCCACATGGCATTTCGTAACCTAATCCTAATTTCCAAATATCGGTATGATTTGCAGTTCTCTCAACTGAAGTTCCCATAGCATATCCATTGTTTTCAACAATAAATACTACTGGTAATTTCCATAACATTGCCATATTGAAAGCTTCATGCAAAGAACCTTGACGTGCTGCACCATCACCAAAATAGGTTAAGGTTACACCACCCGTTTCAAAATATTTATCAGC
>CAYWFQ010000122.1:0-5304 GCA_964457505.1 uncultured Flavobacterium sp. | reverse complement strand
ATCTCAGCTTTCAATGCTTTGATATCTTTATCATTTACTACTTCGTGATTCAAAGCAGGAATTGGGTCTTGCCAGATTAAATCTTCGGTAGGTGCTTCTGGTCCTAAATACGTAGTTTTAGGTCCCATATCACGGTGAGTCAATTTAAACCAAGCACGAGCAAAGGCGTCATTAAACGCTTCTTGATTTTCTAAGAAACGTTTTGAAATTTTCTCGTAAATAGGGTCGTATCGCAATGATAAATCTGTAGTAAGCATATACGGTTTGTGCATTTTATTTTTATCAAATGCATCCGGAATAATTTTATCATTCGTCTTAGCAATCCACTGTTTTGCACCTGCTGGACTTGTAGTTAATTCCCAATCATATTTGAATAGGAAAGTAAGATAGTCGTGACTCCATTTAGCAGGCGTTGATGTCCAAGTAACTTCTAAACCAGAAGTAATAGCATCAGTACCTTTTCCTGATTTGTAATCACTTTTCCATCCAAAGCCTTGCTCCTCAATTGTTCCAGCCTCTGGTGCATTACCAACATGTTTTGCATCACCAGCACCGTGTGTTTTACCTAAAGTATGTCCACCTGCAATTAGTGCTACAGTCTCTTCATCGTTCATTCCCATTCTTCCGAATGTTTCTCTAATGTCTTTTGCTGCCAAAACAGGATCAGGGTTACCATTAGGCCCCTCTGGATTCACATAAATCAATCCCATTTGTACAGCTGCTAGTGGCGATTCTAACTTTCTTCCTTCAGAGTAACGCTTGTCATCTAACCATTTAGTTTCAGACCCCCAATATACATTTGATTCTGGTTCCCAAACATCGGCTCTTCCTCCAGCAAAACCAAACGTTTTGAATCCCATAGATTCCAAGGCAACGTTTCCAGTTAAGATCATCAAATCTGCCCAAGAAATTTTGTTTCCGTATTTTTGTTTGATTGGCCACAACAAACGACGGGCTTTATCCAAGTTACCGTTATCTGGCCAACTGTTCAATGGCGCAAAACGTTGTTGTCCTGCACGAGATCCTCCACGTCCATCGCCTGAACGGTAAGTACCAGCACTATGCCAAGCCATACGTATAAATAATCCGCCATAATGACCAAAATCAGCTGGCCACCAATCTTGTGAGTCAGTCATTAAGTTTCGCAAATCATTCTTTAAAGCTGCATAATCTAATTTTTTAAACTCTTTGTTGTAATCAAAGTCTGACCCCATTGGATTAGACATACTCGAATTTTGACGTAATAAGTCCAAATTCAATTGGTTGGGCCACCATTCTTTGTTCTTGTTCGTTTGTGAACTTCCTTTCTCAGCAGGAGTTCCTTGTGCTTTAGTAACCATTGAGCCATGATTGTCATAGCCATTTGCCTCCTTAGAAGAACTTGCTGTTTTTCCCGTAACAGGACAAGTAGCTTCCTGCGCCATACCAAATGCCGCAACAAACAAACCTGTTAATAAAAATACTTTTTTCATATTAATAGATAATTAAAGATTAGATAGTTCAAAATTGAAATAAAAATTAGTTGAATTTTACAACCACTCAATGATATTTATTATTCAATCATAACATTTATCTATTAAAATTACGAATAATAATTGCATTTATCAATAATAAAACCATACTATTTTATATTTTTCAATGATTCAGTCAATTTAAAAAACTGATTTTCAGCGCGCCAAAAATTAATTTATAATTATTATTAAGATTTAATCTAAATAAACTTTGTTAATCCAATTGTTGCTTTTATATTTGCATCGTTATTTTTAATTATTCCAAATAAACGATTATGAAAAAGCAATTCCACCTCCTATTGATATTATTTTTTGTTTCATTTTTGAGTACAGCTCAAGAAACAGGTTCTATTGAAGGGAAAATTATTTCAAAAGATGGGTTTCCGCTATCAGGCGTTTCAATCAAGTTGGGAAAGAAAGTATCAGTATCAAAAACAGACGCTAACGGTTTGTTTCATTTTGAAAACTTTCCTGTTGGTTTACACACCATTACTATTGAAGCCGAGGGTTTGAAAAAACAAACTCAAGACATAAAAGTGATAACTAATGAGACTACAAAAGTCACTTTTACGTTAGAGGAACTAATGGAAACATTGAGAGAAATTGTAATCGTAATTAAAGAAAGCCCTAATAAACGAAAAGTAAGTGCAGTGCGTTCTGGCTTAAAGCCAATGGACATTCCACAAAGCATGCAAACTATCGACAATGAAGTTATTGTGCAACAACAAGCCATCCGCTTGAGCGAAGTAATTAAAAATGCTAATGGTGTTTATGTGGGTTCGGCTCGTGGAGGCGCACAAGAGTCTTTCTTTTCAAGAGGTTTTGATATGTCTGCAAATAATATGTTTAAAAATGGATTTCGCTACAATGCAGGATCTATACCGGAAGTGGCTTCTTTAGAAAAAGTAGAATTTTTAAAAGGAGGTTCCGCTTTATTGTATGGAAATGTAGCTCCAGGAGGAATTTTAAATTTAGTAACCAAAACTCCTTCCTTCAAAAAAGGCAGAGAAATTGCCATGCAAATGGGAAGTAATGCTTTTTACAAACCATCCATTGATTTTTACGGCCCATTAAACAAATCAATCGCTTATCGATTGACAGGTTCTTATGAAAACTCCGAAAGTTTTAGAAATGTGGTAAAAAGAGAACGTTATTACATTAATCCTTCGTTCTTATTTAATCTAAGTCCTAAAACGCAAATTACACTTCAAGGGGATTTTATGAACGATAATTGGACTCCTGATTTTGGAACAATTATCATTGGAAAACAAATTTTTGATTTAGGGAGAAATATATACTATGGAGCATTGTGGTCTGACGGAAACACCAAAACTGCAAGTGTATCCGCCCTAGTGAATCATTCATTGAACAAAAATTGGAAACTGAATTTCAATTCGTCTTTTCAAAATTATGACCGTGAATGGAAAGGAACTGAACGTATTCAAATTACCAATCCTAACGGAACCTGGAGTCGTCCACTAGGTCAAAATAAAAACGTAGAAGAAATTTTGGGTGAGCAATTCAGTTTACAAGGATCTTTTACAACTGGGAAAATTAAACACCAGACTTTTTCGGGAATTGATTATGAAAATTCAATAGCAACTGCGAATACGTTTGTTTTTTCACCAGCTAATTATGACACCATCAATGTTTTTACTTTCAATCCAAACAATCAAACTACAACGGAACCCAATGCAACTAATACCCAAAAAATTGTAACTACAACTAATCGTTTTGGAATTTATGCCCAAGATTTAATATCCTTTACCGACAAGTTCAAAATGTTAGCAGGAATCCGTTGGTCTTGGCAAGAAGCTGAGGCTGAAACTCATAAATTAACGAACACTCCTGTTACCATTACAAAAGGAGCAAAACTAAAAGACGAAGCTTTTTCTCCAAAAATTGGGTTCATTTACCAACCTGACAAAAACATGTCAATTTTTGCTAGTTATTCTAATTCGTTCACTCCAAATACTGGAACAACAGCTGACTTAAAACCGATTGAAGCTTCCATTATTGATCAATATGAAGTAGGTGTAAAAAAAGATTTTTGGAATGGAATCTTGAGTACTAATGTAACTGTTTATCAAATTACCAACAGCAATTTAGCCCAAACCGCCGAATTTAAAGCGGACGGAATTACCCTTAATACCGATACAAATATAAAAGTGTTAAACGGCGAAATCAAAAGTAAAGGTATAGAAATTGATCTATCAGCTAAACCCGTTGAGGGATTAAACATTATCGCAGGCTATAGCTATAACGATAGCCGATATACTAAAACAAAAGGCACAAACGGTAGCTTTATAGAAGGAGACCGATTGGTTAGAACACCAGCTAACACCGCCAACTTAAGCTTTTTCTACACACTTCCTGAAGGAAAATTAAAAGGACTATCTTTTGGAACTATTGGAAATTATATTGGCAAACGTTTTGGTGGCTGGAACGATCAATATGTATTTAATGCTACGACAGGAGCTGTTACTATCAACGATAGAGATATTCCACTTACAGGCTATACCACCATTGATGTTTCAGTAGGTTATTCGTATAAAAGATGGAGCATTTTGTGTAAACTTTCTAATATCACAAACGAATTGAATTATACAGTTCACGAAAATTACAGTGTGAATCCTATTGCTCCTCGACAAATTATGACCAGTCTAAAATATAAATTCTAATTAAAACTTATTATTTTCGCCAAACATATACTAAACCAAACCGCAATATCATGAAAAAAATCAATTGGAGAGACCTACACCGTGACTTAGGCTACTTCTACATCGGATTAATTGTATCCTTCGCTTTTTCTGGACTATTAATGAATCACCGAGATGTATGGCATCCCGAAAAATATACCATGGAAACTAAAGCCATTGAAGTGAAACTCCCTGCCGAAAGCGAAATCAATGAAAAATATGCCGAAAAATTAGCCAAACAATTGGGTATTGAAGGTAAAATGAAACGACAAATGGTTAAAAAAGGTGAATTCAGAATGTCTTTTGAAAACCAAGATGTAGAAATTGACCTAAAAACGGGTAAAGGAGAAATTATTTCGTTCCTTAAAACTCCAATTGTAAGTCAAGCTATGAAATTGCACAAAAACACCTCTAACTTTTGGATTTATTATTCCGATATTTTTGCACTTAGTTTAATTACAATTGCTTTAACCGGAACTGTAATGATCAAAGCAGGTAAATTCAGTTGGAAACAACGCGGTTGGAAATTAGCTGTAGCTGGAATTATTTTCCCATTGTTATTCTTATTTTTATTGGGTTAAATATATACCAAAACTAGATTTAATAGATGCTAAGTGTTGTATTCAATCTAGTTTTGATATTTTATTTCATTCTAAAATAAAATCGAGTGATCAATATTCCGTCGCCATCCCCTTTTCCAGTATCACTTTCAAAACTGTTAACAATGTTAACCAATTTCAACCCTTCTTAACTATACGTTTTTTAACAACGAAGTTACCATAGCATCATTTTAATTAGTATTTGAAAATTAAAAAAAAAATAATTTGTATTTTTTTAAAATAATTAATCGTAATATTGCAATATACAAATACTACTCATGGGAATTACAAAAACAGAAGGATTTACAGCAGCACAAAACGAATTGGCTATTTTGGCTAAAGCAATTGGCCATCCGGCACGAATTGCAATAATCGAATACTTATTAAAAACTGACACTTGTATTTGTGGTGACATTGTAAACGAATTACCCCTAGCCCAACCCACCGTTTCACAACATTTAAAAGAATTAAAAAATGCTGGTTTAATCAAAGGAA
>CAYWFQ010000121.1:0-5355 GCA_964457505.1 uncultured Flavobacterium sp. | reverse complement strand
GATCTATTATTAAAATTTTTCTATCTAATTTAAAATATCACATATAACCATTATAGATTTATTAAATTAAAATATATTACATAAAATAAAATTGTTACAATATGTTATTTATATTTTGTTAGAATAATGCCAGAGTTTCAAAAGCTTCATAGACCAAATTTCCGACTATGTTAGGAGTGTGACGAATATATTGAATAAGTCCAGCATTCTATGATGCTTTTGAGCTCCTGACACCAATTCAAAAATATTATAGAATGGAAATTATGAAAAATCAAAATAATCAAGAAATTTGGGACAATGTTAAAAGTCTTTCAATCATTGAAAGATTAGATCTAATCAAGGATTATCTACAATCTGGCAATGCTCTATCGTATGAAACTATAGAGTTTGAATCAATAAATACAATCTGCCATGAAATTTTATCTAAAGAATAATGCAAATTATGTTTGATTTCAAAGGTGATTTTCGTAATTATCCTATATGTTTAGAATTAATAGGCACAGGCTATTCGTCTAAATCTTATAAAACTAATGATAATAAATGTTGGAAAATATATGATCCTATAAAAATTTTAAAGCTACAACACATTATTGAATTTAATTATATCGAAATGGAAGAGCGAATAAATTCATTAGTGAATATGAGCTTCCCAGAATGGGCTATAAAGCCTATCAGAACAATATATGATTTTAGAGGGGTAATTGGTATTGAGATGCCATATATTGCAGGAATAACTCTTCATAAAAAATCATTAAACTCTAAAATACCAAAACATATATTACAACAGGTTTATGACATTATTTGCTGGTGTGAAAATAATGCTTTTTGTCCTGATCTTGATTTATCAAATTTTATACTTGATTTAAATGATAAAGTTTGGTTATGTGATTTAGATTCTGCTAAATTTAATAAATTTAAGAACATCTTTATACCTTATAAAACTTATAGAAATTTATTTCATCCTGACCCAAGTTATATTCCTGATGATTATTACTTGGCATTTAAAAATATAATTCAAAAATTAGAGTTATTATGAAACAACAATGTGTCATTAAATCTGTTGATATAACAAGCAATCATAAATTTGTAGCTTTTATAATTTTTATGGGATATGTAATATTTATTATGTTTGGTTTTATGTTAAATTGGTTATGTGGGATTTTGTTTTTAATGTGTATATTGTTTGTTTATCCATTATGTTCAACAATGTTCTCTACTAATATTGAGCTATATGAAAAAAAATTAATTATATTGAGTGGTATCTTTGTTAAGACTCAATCTATTATTGAGTTAAATAAAATTGAACAAGTTAGTGTTACTAAAGATATATTTGGATTTGAAAGTTTAATTATTTCAACTATAGGCGGAAAAATTATTGAAATACCATATTTAGCATATGCAAGTATCTATAAAGAACTATTATTAAAATGATCACTATTATGCTGGTAATAGGGAATTTAGCATATAGTGAATCATTCTGAACGGAGTAGTATAAGTATATTCAAGCTAAATTAAGCTCCAGTTGATTTTCGTTGGGTAAGGATTTGGAAGGTGTTTTGCGCTTATATGATTTAACTATGTTTATTCTATCTCCGTTAAAAAATAGATTTAAATTTAGAAAATAAACATTAGCAGTAACAGATTGATAAAGAATACCTTTTTCTAATAGCTCATTTATTCCTCGAATAAACGTTTTTTGTGATTGCGTGAAAATGTTTCTATGGAGTAAGTCATTATAGTCAATAATGAGTTTATCATTATTCGGATTATCAAGCATTAATTGATAAACTATTTGAAACATTTTAAAACCTGCACCATTTAGATTTGCCAAATGCTTGACACCTTCTGCATATAATTTTATGAATTGAGCATTGTCTACGATATCTTCTTTAATAAACGTTGCGCCACCAGTAGCTGGTGTTTGTTCACCTGTTACTGCATTTGTAATGTAAAGAGCTTCGTTATTGGATGCGAATACTTTTCTCGTCTTTGTATTTAGAACCACATCATTAAAAGATGGATTACTCACGTATTTAGGTAGCGTGGTTTTTAGTTGTTTTTTAGATTTTGGGTTTTCCATAAAGGTACTCCATAAAAGTATGGGATTTTGTCAAGTCTATAGACAATATTTAAATTAAAAATGAGAATTACATTAACCTGCATTGTACACTAAATTCCCAAAGTATGCAAGGAATTTGTCCATTCAATTCCCCAACCCTGTCCATTCAATTCCCAGACCCTGTCCATTTGGTGTAAAGTAAATCAATAACTTAGATAACCCCACTTCTTATATTCTTAATAGCGATTTTATCGCAATTATTTATTGCCCCTTTGGGGCTAAGTTCTGCCTACGGCAGTATGTCCTAAATCTGCGAAGCTAACTTATTATTACTGGAATCTGAATAGCAAACAGCAAACGGTGAATTAGCGGAAATAAGCTGTTAGGTGTATTGTGGCCAGGTAGGCTTTAGCCGTTAGCTGTCCACAATCAACTAATGGCTTATTCTGCGGTGCGTAGCAAATTCACGGATTTGCGACTATAAAGTATCTAACCGATAGTCAAAACGATTTACCACGACTCCTCGAGGGTCGGGATAAATCGACGCTAAAGCGTAAAAAATAACTCACTCCGCTCGTATTATTATTTAATTTTTGTAACCAAATCGCGATGAGCGCTTCTCTAACTCTAGATTAAACCGCAGAATAAGTCTGTTTTTATCGCATTGGCTCGTTTATATGGGGGTTAGACGAGCAAACCCCCATACCCCCATAATAATTTGCTTGTAGCTCGAATAAAAGTACAAAATGCAACATCACTATTAACGGCATTTTGTACTAATAAATCTATAATGGTTATAGACACATTTCCATCATGTTTTCTCAACTAGATTATTTTTGCTCTATGCATTCTCTATGTCTTGTACATAGTGCAATGCTAGGCTATAATTTGCTTGTATTTTACGTATTTTGTTTTTACCAATGCCAACAATATCAACGGCTGGACGCCTGATATTGTTTAAAACGCTAGGGCGTTTTGCATTGCGGAAATCGCGCCTACGTCGCAGCGGGGCAAATCCCTTAAGTTGTCCTCATTCTTCGGTTAAGGGATTTGCCCCGCTGCTCCTCCGTGCGCTGCTTGGTACGTTCGTCCGTGTGCCGTGCTTTGGGGCACTGGCTGATTGCTGGACGCATCAGCCCACACACTCACTTGACCTCATTACTGGACGTAATGAGTAAACAGATTATCTTTACTGGAAATTACTATGGAAAATAAAAAATCTAAAAAACAAAGTCGTGTAATAGAAACTGAACGAGATATTTGTATTTATGAATTTTTAGATCGTGTTGGCGTGGCAAATTATGAACAAATTAAATTATGGCTTGAAAGTCGCAATTATAAATCGTCGCTAGATGCCATTAAACAGCGGTTACAGGCTTTAGCTAGGTTTAATAAGGTAAAGGTCTTCCAGACCTACAAAGGAACGTACTATGCCCTGAATAAGCACTCACAACAACAAAATACTTTAATCACTAAAATAAGTTTTGAAAGATTGGACCATGAGGATTTTTTAAGGTACTTATATTTAAAATTTGATGCTATTGATGAATGGTTAACAAGTAGGCAAATTTTAGCGGAAATCAAGGTTGGTACTCGTTCAAATGGACTAAAAATACCAATTCCAGACATGGTTATTAGAGATAAAGATTTTAATGAGTTAGTTCATATTGAATATGAAAGAACTAGAAAAAGCGGTAATGACGTTAAAAATATCATCTTTGATGCTATACATTCGCCTAGACGGACTCATTTTGGAGCCAAGATACTAATAATTGCTGAAAACATGACAATACTTAACAATTACGTAAAGCAAATTGCATGTTTTAATAATAAACCTATAGAAATAAAAACAGATTTTAAGGCTTTTGATGTTAGAGATATTTCACATATCAACGAGCAATTATGTGATCATCGCGCAGAATTTTATATCTGCCTAATATCTAATTATATCAATGTTCTTAAAGATAAATTTAATGTTAGTTTACCGGTAAAATTTGATGAAAATGGAGAGCCTATCATTAATTGGTAATGTATGCTATAATTTCTTACGATAACTAGCTAAATGAGGTATAGAAATGAATATCGGATCATTGATTGTTTTTGTTGTTTCAGTTATCGCATGTGGACTGTTTGGAATTTATGTAGGATTTCATCCTAAAGATGAAAAGGAAAAACAATGATTACATTTGCTAATATGGTATTATTTCTTATCTATGGTTGTGCGGTTACTTCATTTTTATGTTGTGCGCACTTTATCAAAAGAATCTACATAATTCCAACTGGTATAGTTGCTTTATTGATGAATTCATTTGCACATGATTTGATACAATCATCCTATGTGTTACACGCACTTTATCTTGTGGTTGGTGCAAACTCTATTTTAATGCTTGTATCTGATTTAATATATTTTAAACCAAATAAAAAAGAATTACCCTATTAATAAACTATGTTAAAATAACGATACGAAGATAGCCCTAAACCGTCAAGCTAGGGCTACCAAGTGCTAATTATTTAAGACGCTTAGCACGGGGTTTCTTCCCAATCTGAAGCCGAACTTTGATTTTAAGCGATAAAAGTCCGGCTTTTTTCATTAGGAGAAAACCAATCACCGCTGTTAGCATGATGATTGCTCCTCTAAAGAGTTACAAAACATCGCCCTCAACGGCTAGACTTGCCAGCCACTAAGGGCGACACGTCTAGTCCTACATTACTGTAAAACTTCCATTATTCTACCTTATTTTATGTGATACAATACACAATACATTTTAATACAGGTGTACACATGTCAAAAGTCAGTATATCACAAGCCGCAAAAATGGCAGGAATAGGCAGATCTACGCTGTACAATAAATACATTAATACAGGTAAAATAACTGTAGAATCTATTGAAGATAAAAAAATGATAGATGTATCAGAATTGATACGTGTATTTGGTAGTAATATTAAGCTAGACAGTTCGGATTGTATTGATAATACAGTTCAGGACACAGTGGGGCAGTACAACAATACAGCTTCGGACAAGATTATATCCATGCTTGAACAGCAATTAAAAGAATCAAAAGAGCTTTTAAAAGAAGCTAAAGAACGTGAAGAGTGGTTAAGAAGTCAGTTAGATAAAACGACTCTACTACTCGAAGATAAAACTACAAAAAAGCGCAAAAAGTTCTTAGGGATTTTTTAGCTGTCGCCCTACGGTTGACGGATCTATTTTATTGCCAGGGCGTAACCTAGCAATAAAATAGATCTATTATTAAAATTTTTCTATCTAATTTAAAATATCACATATAACCATTATA
>CAYWFQ010000120.1:0-5395 GCA_964457505.1 uncultured Flavobacterium sp. | reverse complement strand
CAAGGAAAAACCAATTTCTTTGAAAAACGTGTTGGCGAATACCAAAAAGCAGGGGTGATGAACACCGATTCTGAAGCTCAGAAAATTACATTCGACGCTGATTTTTAATCTGAACTTATTTCAGATTCTAAATAGATTACCGCGCGCAGGCGCAAATAATTAGTAACAAATACCCGAAAACAAGGAAGGGATTTCTTGGTTTCTTAAAACCCACAAGATTATGTATGTAGTAAAAAGAGATGGCCACAAAGAGCCAGTAATGTTTGACAAAATCACAGATAGAATTAAAAAACTATGTTATGGTTTAAATGATTTAGTTGATGCTGTAAAAGTAGCAATGCGTGTGATTGAAGGATTGTATGACGGAGTTACTACATCTGAATTAGATAATCTTGCGGCAGAAACCGCAGCTTCGATGACTATTGCGCATCCAGATTATGCTCAGTTAGCAGCACGTATTGCGATTTCTAACTTGCACAAAAATACTAACAAATCATTCTCAGAAACGATGAATGAGATGTATCATTATGTAAATCCAAGAACGAACCAAGCTTCTCCTTTGTTGTCAGAGGAAGTACATAAAGTAATTCAAGAGAATGCAGAGTTTTTAAATTCTCATATCATTTACAATAGAGATTTTAATTACGATTACTTCGGATTTAAAACTTTAGAGCGTTCGTATTTATTACGTATTAACGGAAAAATTGTAGAGCGTCCACAACATATGTTGATGCGTGTATCGGTAGGAATCCACATGAATGATTTGGATTCAGTTATTGAAACGTACGACTTAATGTCTAAAAAATTCTTTACTCATGCTACGCCAACCTTGTTCAATGCAGGTACGCCAAAACCACAAATGTCTTCTTGTTTCCTTTTGGCAATGCAAGACGATAGTATTGATGGAATTTACGACACATTAAAACAAACCGCTAAAATTTCACAATCAGCTGGAGGAATTGGATTGTCAATTCACAATGTGCGTGCAACAGGATCTTATATTCGTGGAACTAACGGAACTTCAAACGGAATTGTTCCTATGTTGAGAGTATTTAATGATACGGCTCGTTACGTAGATCAAGGAGGAGGAAAACGTAAAGGAAGTTTTGCGATTTATATCGAAACTTGGCATGCTGATATTTTCGATTTCTTGGATTTAAAAAAGAACACAGGAAAAGAAGAAATGCGTGCTAGAGATTTATTCTTTGCGATGTGGACTTCAGATTTGTTCATGAAACGTGTGCAAGAAGATACGACTTGGACATTAATGTGTCCTAACGAATGCCCTGGATTGTATGATGTGTATGGTGATGAATTTGAAGCGCTATATACTTCGTATGAAACACAAGGAAAAGGCAGAAAAACGATTAAAGCACGTGAATTATGGGAAAAAATTCTAGAGTCTCAAATCGAGACTGGAACGCCATACATGTTGTATAAAGATGCAGCTAACCGCAAATCAAACCAAAAGAATTTAGGAACAATTCGTTCGTCAAATTTGTGTACCGAGATTATGGAGTACACTTCTAAGGACGAGATTGCCGTATGTAACTTGGCTTCAATTTCATTGCCAATGTTCGTTGAAAACGGAAGTTTTAATCACCAATTGTTGTTTGATGTAACCAAACGAGTGACTCGTAACTTGAATAAAGTAATTGATAGAAATTACTACCCAGTTAAAGAGGCAGAGAATTCTAATTTACGTCACCGTCCAGTTGGGCTTGGTGTACAAGGATTAGCAGATGCTTTCATCATGTTACGTTTGCCTTTTACAAGTGAAGAAGCTAAAAAATTAAACCAAGAAATCTTCGAAACATTATACTTTGCTGCAGTTACTGCATCCATGGAAATGTCAAAAGAAGAAGGACCGTATTCTACTTTCAAAGGATCTCCAATTTCTCAGGGAGAATTCCAACACAACCTTTGGGGAATGAAAGACGAAGAATTGTCAGGTCGATGGGACTGGGCATCTTTACGTAAAGAAGTAGTGGAGCATGGAGTTAGAAACTCATTGTTAGTAGCACCAATGCCAACAGCTTCGACTTCTCAAATTTTAGGAAACAACGAAGCGTTTGAACCGTATACTTCTAACTTATACACTCGTCGTGTATTGTCAGGAGAGTTCATTGTGGTGAACAAACATTTATTGCACGATTTAGTAGAGCGTGGTTTATGGAACGAATCATTGAAACAGCAAATCATGCGTGAAAACGGATCTGTTCAAAACATTGATGTGATTCCGCAAGACTTGAAAGAATTGTACAAAACCGTTTGGGAAATGTCTATGAAAGATATTATCGATATGTCACGTCACAGAGGGTATTTTATTGATCAATCACAATCGTTGAACTTATTCATGCAAGATGCTAACTATTCTAAATTGACCTCAATGCACTTTTACGCTTGGCAATCAGGATTGAAAACAGGAATGTATTACTTGAGAACAAAATCAGCAGTAGATGCGATTAAGTTCACGGTAAACAATGATAAAAAAGCAGAGCCAGAAACTGTAGTGGAGTTGGAAGTTAAAGAACAACCAGTTGCAGTGCTAAACGAAGATGTTGAAATGACTGCCGAAGAATACAGAGCGATGATTGAACAAGCACGCAACGCAGGTCCTGAGGAATGCGAAATGTGTGGTTCTTAATAACTAGTTTTCTGCTTTACGGCAAATAACTACTTAGAACAGCTGTCATTTTTGACGGCTGTTTTTTTAGAAGCTAATTCCAGCTGTACGCTATATCTTTTTAGGTAACTTCGAACGCCTCAGTCACCTAAAAAGGATGCCGCTTCCATCTGGGCTATAAACCTATTTTATCTTCAAAATGAATTACCTCACCAAAGACTTAGTATTTCCATCCGTTTCTGAAGCCAACAAAGATGGTTTTCTTGCTATTGGTGGAGACTTATCTCCTGAGCGTTTAGTATTGGCGTACAAAAGCGGCATTTTTCCTTGGTTTGAACCTGGAGATCCTATTTTGTGGTGGTCGCCCAACCCCAGAATGGTTTTGTTTTTGGATGAAGTAGTAGTGTCTAAAAGTATGCGAAACATTTTAAATCGAAACACGTTTAAAGTGACGTTCAATCAAGATTTTAGAGGTGTGATTTCCAATTGCCAAAAAATAAAACGAGAAGGGCAACAGGGAACTTGGATAACTAACGAAATGATCGAAGCTTATTGTAAATTGAATGAATTGGGCATAGCCAAATCTGTTGAGGTTTGGCAAGACGATGAATTAGTTGGAGGTTTGTACGGAGTTGATTTGGGCAACATCTTTTGCGGAGAAAGTATGTTTTCTAAAGTATCGAATGCTTCCAAAGTTGCTTTTATTCATTGGTCACGACATCTCAAAGCAAATAATTATAAATTGTTGGATTGCCAAATTTACAATCCGCATCTGGAAAGTTTAGGTTGTCGCGAAATAGCTAGAGCCGAATTTATTGAAATCTTGAAAAGCTAAAGTCAATAACAATATCAAAAGACAATATCAAATGGTGTTCTCGTAACTAGATGCTGAAACAAGTTCAGCATGACAAATGCGTAGTTTATACTTCACTTTGTACTTCGTATATCGTACCTCGTAAATCGTACTTAGTTAGTTCTTTTCCAGCAATCCGCCACATGATCATCTACCATTCCGGTGGCTTGCATGAAAGCGTAAACCACAGTTGAACCCACAAACTTAAATCCGCGTTTTTTCAGGTCTTTGCTGATAGTGTCTGAGAGTGTAGCGGTAGCAGGCACTTCTTTTAAATGTTGTGGAGAATTAATGATAGGCTTGCCATCAGTGAATTGCCAAATGTATCTGCTAAAACTGCCAAATTCTTGTTGTACTTCCATAAAGGCAATGGCATTTGTAACAGCAGAACGCACTTTTAATTGGTTTCGGATAATGCCTGAATCTTGGAGCAATTCTTGAATTTTAGTTTCCTTGTAGCGTGCTATCTTTTGGTAATCAAATTGGTCAAAAGCCAAGCGAAAGTTTTCTCTTTTTTTTAGAATAGTAATCCAACTCAATCCCGCTTGAAAGGTTTCCAAGATTAGAAATTCAAATAATGTTGGGTCGTCATAAACAGGAACTCCCCATTCGTGATCGTGATAGGCTTCGTAGATTGGAATGCCTACGCACCATTTGCATCTGTTTTTATCCATTTTCAGCTGTTATATCGCTATCTAAATAGTTTTTTATAATTCGGTGGCCCCAATAAATTAAAGGCGTTAAAAGTATCGCTATGCCTAATTTAAAAGTATAGCCTGTTAAAGCAGACCCAATGAAAGTTTCAAAGTCAATTTTTCCGGGTAGCCAAAACGCAATTCCCAGAACAATGAAAGAGTCAAATAATTGAGATATTACGGTAGAGCCTGTGGTTCGAAGCCAAATCTTTTTGTCTCCAGTTTTGTTTTTAAAATACCAAAACACAGTAACGTCAATTAATTGTGAAACCATGAACGCAACAATACTCCCGACAATAATCCACATACTTTGTCCAAAAACGGCTTGAAATTGCTCGTCACCTACTGGGCTTATCCCTTTGGCTGCTGGAATAGCAATTCCAAGAAGTAAAATGATAAAAGCATAAGCGATTAAACAAGCGGTAAGAATGGACAGTCGGCGAACACCTTTTTCGCCAAAGTATTCATTGATTAAGTCCGTAGTTAAAAAAACAATAGGCCAAGGTAAGATTCCAATACTCATGACAAACGGACCAATTTGAATTAGTTTTCCCCCAATTAATTCGGCAACCACTGCATTGGTGATAAAAATCCCTGCTAGGATTATAAATACAATGTCTTTTTTGGATTTGAACATGAGTGATGGGTTTAGTAATTCAAACTTACTATTTTTATTTTTAATTTTTGATATAAAAAAAATCCCATTCGGTTAGGAATGGGATTTTATATTGGAGATTGAAAATCTACTTCAGACTAACCTAAAGCAGCTCTTTTAAATCCTGTAACGATTAAGTTAGCATCAACTGATTTTACGTAAGCAGCAACATTCATAGAACCGTCTTTGATATAATCTTGGTTTACTAATGTATTGTCTTTGTAAAAACGTTGGATTTTTCCTTTAGAGATGTTTTCCAACATCGCTTCTGGTTTACCTTCAGCTCTTAATTGCTCTTTAGCGATTTCAATTTCTTTTTCAATAACAGCAGCATCAACACCAGCTTCGTTCAAAGCAATTGGGTTCATAGCAGCAGCTTGCATCGCTACGTTTCTAGAAGCTTCTTCAGCTCCAGCAACATTAGCAGATAATGAAACTAAAGTAGCGATTTTGTTTCCGGCGTGGATGTAAGAACCAACGAATGGGCCTTCTAATCTTTCGAAAGAACCGATTTCGATTTTTTCTCCGATTACTCCTGTTTGCTCGATTAATTTTTCTGCTACAGA
>CAYWFQ010000119.1:0-5417 GCA_964457505.1 uncultured Flavobacterium sp. | reverse complement strand
GAGCACCTGACTCATAATCAGGTGGTCCCTGGTTCGAGCCCAGGTGGGACCACAAGTAAAATCAAGCCTTCACAGCAATGTGAGGGCTTTTTTGTTTTTATGGGTTGAATTAGGGTCAAATTAAGAAAAAGATTCTATTTTTATTCTATGAATGAATCAAAGACTTATCTATGGAAAGAACTTAACATTGGAAAAAAGTATACTCTTATTTCTGATGTTAGTCCTTGCACAATACCCAACACTAATATTGATAATCGGTTTATTTTATCATTTTATGATATATCTATGGGATGGGATAATTTTATATCAGATTTTTTAGATAATTATGAAGCAATAACTTTCCCCGTTACTATTAAAAAACTAATAGATGATTTACTTGAGTTTCAAAAAATAGAAGATAAAAACAACGAGTTTTATTATCTTGCCTGCATATTTCAAAAGGTATATATTTCATTGAAAGATAGCTCTAGAAACGTAAGATATTCAGACATTAAAAGTTTTCAAGATGAATCAATTGATCTAAAATTACTTTTGAATATTTTGCATGACTATCTAAGTAACAGTCCTTCAAAAGTCAAAAGTATCAGTTTTAAAAAAAACTCACCTAAGAGAATAGAAAATTTTTTCATTATAAATGATATTTTAAGAATTTTGGCAGAAGGATATAATCTTACTTTAAATAATTTTGAAAACAGAAAGAAAGAACTTTTGAATAATACAAATAATGTAAAATTTGATTTATTAGATGAATTTTATAAATACTATTTTTCTTTAAGTTTATACAAGTATATTTCTAATGAAATCGCAATTGATTATAAGTTCTTAAACGCGCATTTAAAATTCGTAACCCAATTTTTGCACATTTCTCAAATTCCAATTAATAAAACTTATTTTGAAGTGCCGAAATCATTGATGCTTGACGATTTTTGCAGTCCAGATGATTTAAAATATTTGCGCAGTTTTATCAGTCGTCCAAAATCTTTTTTTATTAAATAGTTGAAACAGAAATCTTCTTTTTTACTTCCTTTTTTGTTTCAATAACTCCTTCCTTTTTTTCAAAATCTTTGCGTTCAAATTTTATAATTATGAACGTAAACAAAACAGAAATTCTAAATTTCAAACAAGTACAACAACTTTTAGGAGTATCTCAAAGTTACTTATACAAATGTACTTCACAAGGTAAAATCCCATGCTACCGTCCTACTAAAGGAAAACTCTTTTTTAAAAAAGAAGAAGTTATGGAATGGATAGAGTCTAATCTAGGGACAGATCAATTAATTTCAAAATTAAATTAGAGAGTTATGGAAAACACATTATTAAAGGATGAGATTTATTCAAATCTTCCAGAGATTATTAAACAACTAACTAGTCCTTTTTCGGGAAGAGAAAGAGATATTGTTCTTTTATCTTCTATAACCGTATTAAGTGCTTGTCTTCCTAATATCTATGGGATATACGATAGTAATCGACTGACACCACATTTATTCCTTATGATAACAGCCCCAGCAGCAAGCGGTAAAGGAGTGATGGGGAAATCTAAAAAATTAATTGAGAAGATTCACGATACAATAATTCGAAATAGTCTCGTCGAAATGGAGAGGTGTAGAAAAGAACAAAAAAGCAACAAAAAAGAAAAATATAATTGTCCCGATTTAGACATAAAAATTTTACCTGGAAATGTAAGTAGTTCTAAAATATATAAGCATATTCAAAATAACATACATGGGTTGTTAATTTTTGAAACAGAAGCTGATACAATATCAAATATGTTGAAACAAGATTGGGGCAATTTCTCCGATGTACTTCGTAAAGCGTTTCATCACGAAACGATTTCTATAAGTAGAGAAATTGATGATAAGTTTTTCGAAATCAAAAACCCAAAACTTTCATTGGTTTTGTCAGGAACTCCAGGTCAAATAGCTCCTTTAATTTCATCAAAAGAAAACGGCTTGTTTAGTCGTTTCATTTTTTATTATTTTAATGAAGCATCTTATTGGAAAGATGTTTCTCCAGAGGGAGAACGATTAGATATAAACTTTCTATTTGATAGTGTAGGAGATTCAATATTTGAGCTTTATAATAAATTAATTATACGACAAGTGCCGATTCAGGTTAAATTAACAAAAGGTCAATGGAAAAAGCTAAATGAGACAATGGGGTTAGCTGTAAATTCTCTTATTCAAATCGAAAACACAGATTTATTGCCAACGATTAAAAGATATGGTGTAATAATGTTCAGATTCTGTATGGTGTTAACACTTATTAGAATTCAGGATTTAGACATAATAGAAGACGAAATATATTGTGATGATGATGATTTTAACGCATCTATAGAAATCATTAAAATTACAATTAATCACTCAATAACAGTTTCTAATCTTTTTAATAACAGTACAAATATTCAACAACTTAATATGAGAGAGTCTATACTTTTATCTCAATTAAATAAAAATTTCACAAGACAAGAGGCTTTGGAGTTAGGAGGAAGTAATAATATTCGCCCAAGGACTTTAGATTTTATACTTAAAAAATTTATTCGATTAAATCTTATATCAAAAATTTCAAACGGAAACTTTCAAAAAAAATAATATTAATAAATCTATGTAAGCATTGCAACTCTTGCAAGCATTGCAAAGAAATTTTAAATCAAATTATTATGGCAACGAGTATAAAAATATTGCTTAAAAATAAGCCTCGTTCAGACAATACCTTTCCAATAGTTTTACAAATTATAAAAGACGGAAAAACAAAAATTTTTTCAACGGGTATAAATTGTGCAAAGTCTGAATGGTCTGGTTCAGAACTAAAAAAAACACATCAAAATTATCAAAAACGGAACTTAATACTTACGAATATTAAGCAAAAGGCTTCAAAGATTATTGATGACCTTGTAGGGGAAGGAATAGAATTTACATTAAGTGATTTTGAAAAAATATTTCGTGGTGACAAACAGAACTCTAAAATCACAGTTTATGAGCATTTTCAGGATATAATTAAAAGAATGAAGCTTTCAAATCGTCTAGGTAATGCAAAAAGCTATTATGACACTTGTAATTCGTTTTTTAAATTTAATATAAACAAAGAAACAACGTTTAGGAATCTAAATGTGGGTATGCTTGAAAATTACGAAGCGTATTTAAGAGCAAGAGGGAATCAAGATTCGGGAATTGCTTTTAAAATGCGTTCAATACGAGCTGTTTATAATTCAGCAATCCGTAATGGAATTGTCAAACAAGATTTTTACCCTTTTGATAAGTATAAAATTTCTAAACTTAAAGGGAAAGGCATAAAAAGAGCACTTACTCGTGAAGAAGTCAAAAGAATAATAGAGGTAGATTTAACAGAACGCCCAGATCTGATTAACACTAAAAATTATTTCATCTTTAGCTACTTTGCTAGAGGGGTAAATTGGGTCGATATGTTATTGTTGAAAAAATCAGATATTCAGGATGGATATATCTGCTACATTAGAGCCAAGACTAAGGTTAGATTTTTTGTAAAAATTCTTCCTCCAGTTCAAGAAATCTTAAACTATTATATTTCCCAAGAAAATAATACAGATTATGTCTTCCCCATTCTTTTGACAAATGATCTAAATCCTGTTCAAATTGAAAACAGAAAGCATAAAACGTTAAAAACATTTAATAAAGAATTGAAAGAACTTGCAAGGCTTGCAAAAGTTGCGAAGAATGTAACCTCATACACAATCAGGCACTCATACGCTACCAATTTAAAGCAGTTAGGTGTTAGTACAGACAAAATCTCAGAAAGTATGGGGCATTCGAGCTTGGAAGTCACGAATAGTTATCTTAAAAATTTTGAAACAGATATTATTGATGATGCTAATAAAAATCTACTATTTAATTAGAATAGATTAATATGCATAATTTATTTATTCAAAATCACTCATTTTTAAAAGCGATTGTCACTTTGATAGTCGCTTTTCCATTATAACCTGTATTAAACTAAATATTAACCTTTAAAAAATTAAACAATGCAATTAAGAAAATCAGAAAGAAGTAAGGCTAAAATTAAAATGGCTTTACAAGGACCTAGCGGTTCTGGAAAAACAATGAGTGCCCTTTTGTTGGCTCAAGGGTTGACTAACGGGGATTTGTCAAAAGTAGCCATTATAGATACCGAAAATGGTTCTGCCGACCTTTATGCTCATCTAGGTAATTATAGTGTATTAACATTAGAAAATCCACATTCACCACAGCGGTACATAGAAGCTATTGATGTGTGTATTAAAGCAGGAGTAGAGGTCATAATAATTGATAGTACAAGCCACTGCTGGGATTATCTATTGGATTATCACGCATCACTTCAAGGGAATAGTTTTGCTAATTGGAGCAAGATTACACCATTGCAAAAATCATTTGTAGATAAAATTCTAAACTGCAACGCTCATGTTATAGCTACTATGCGAGTAAAACAAGATTACGTCATAAGTGAGAAGAATGGTAAGATGGTTCCTGAGAAAGTTGGTTTAAAAGCCATTCAAAGAGATGAAATAAGCTACGAGTTTACCATCGTTTTTGATATCGATAGTAAGCATTTTGCTTCTGCATCCAAAGACAGAACTTTGCTATTTGAGGGAAAACCTCAATTTCTTATTAATACACACACAGGCAAAAAAATACTAGAGTGGTGTAACAGTACAATGACTAGACCAGAGCTGCAACAAAAAATTGTGGAATGTATGACAATCAAAGAACTCACAGAATTGTACAACAACAACCTAGATATGGCAAAAAGTGTAGAACAAGATTTTGTAGAGAAGAAAAACCTATTGCAGAACTTAACTTCAAATATTTATAAAAATGGAAATGGAACCACTTACCCTCAGTCCAATTAGCACAAGAATAGCTAATTTAATACCTCAAGAAATACATAATTTTGGCTTTCCAGGTATTGACAACCCAAAACCAAAATCTCCCTTTATAGAGGCTAATACGGAAAGTGTTAGCCTTTCTCATTTAAAAGAGAAATGTGTAATACCCGTTTGGTCAAAGGACAATGAAATTACTCTTAGTCATCAAGAATTTGTAGAAACCGCTTTGAGTGCGGTAACTACACTATTTCCAAATGAAGCCATTGCGACTCCTGAAATTAGAGTCAGCCATCAAATCAAAGGCAGAACACCTGATGCCTTGCATATACCCACCAAAGACCTGCAAGATTTTCAGAGAACTTCTTATTTTGAGCGTATGGCATTTATTATTAAGATTCCAGGTATTGCTGAAACCATTAATGGAAATAGATTAGAACTTACAATAGGTGGAGTTAGAGCCTACAATCAGGAAAACCTGTATAGCAAAAAGACGTATGAAAAATTCAAGTTTTTTATTGGATTTCAGAATATGGTGTGTTGTAATCTTTGTGTTTCAACTGATGGATTTCAGAGTGAAATTAGA
>CAYWFQ010000118.1:0-5562 GCA_964457505.1 uncultured Flavobacterium sp. | reverse complement strand
AAAATTAAAGTAGTAAAAGAAGTAGAAAAAGGTTTTTTTGATAAATTATGGCAGTAGAAGATAAACATATTTCTTATCGCATCTATCTTGTAGCATTTGCTATGTTTTTGATGGCGGTAGCTATTGTCTTCAAATTGACTAATATTCAATGGGTTCAAGGCGATCATTACCGCTTGAAAGCAAAAGAAAAAACAGTTAAAGAGTTTAAGATTAGAGCCAATAAAGGCAATATTTACTCATCAGATGGTAGTTTATTGGCTACCTCAATTCCAAATTACGAAATCCGATTTGATGCCTTTGTTCCAAAATCTGAATTGTTCCAAAGTACTGTTGATTCATTAGCAGATTCACTGGCTTATTTACTCGGTAAGCCATCCAATTATTATGAAAGGGCTTTGCGTAAAGCAAGAGCAACAAATAACAGGTATTTATTGATTGCACGTGGTTTGAGTTATACGGATTATGTTAAAATTAAGGGTTTTCCATTGTTTAAAGAAGGGGCGAATAAAGGAGGAATTATAGTAAAACCTGAGCCTGTAAGGGAATATCCAATTGGAAGAATTGCTGAACGTACCATTGGTTACGAAAGAATGAAACCCGATAGTACTCCTGATGGAAAAGGAATTGAATGGGCTTACAGAAAATATTTGAATGGAAAAGATGGTAAGATTTTAAAACAAAAAATTGCCAAAGGACAATGGAAACCGATTCGTGATTTTAATGAAATTGATCCTATTGATGGATATGATGTAATATCGACTATCGATGTTTTTATTCAAGATATCGCTCACCATGCGTTATTGAAACAGTTGGAAGAATATGAAGCAGAGCACGGTTGTGTTGTGGTAATGGAGACTAAAACAGGTCATATTAAAGCGATATCAAACTTAGGAAGACTGAGTGATGGTACATATAATGAAACTCAAAACTATGCAATAATCGAAGCTCATGATCCAGGTTCTACTTTTAAATTAGTTGATTTAATGGCGGTTTTGGAAGATAAAGTAGCTGATACTAGTACTGTTTTTGATGCTAATGGTGGTATTATTAGAATATTTGGCAAAACAGTTGAAGATTCACATCATGGTTTAGGAAGAGTTTCATTAGGACATGGATTTGAAGTTTCGTCAAATACGGTAATGGTACAATCAGTATACAACAATTACAAAAATAATCCTTCAAAATTCATTAAACATATTGAAGATTGGGGATTAGACAAAAAAATAGGTTTAGAGTTAAAAGGAGAAGCATCACCAATTATACCAAAGCCAGGACAGGCAAGATGGTCTAAAATTTCGCTTCCATGGATGGCATTTGGTTATGGTATTAATATCACTCCGATGCAAACCTTGACTTACTACAATTCTGTCGCCAACAATGGTGTTATGGTAAAACCACAATTGGTTTCTGAAATTAAAAAATGGAATACAACCATTAAAAAATTCGATACTCAGGTTATGAATCCTAAAGTTTGTTCGCCTGCTACATTGAAAAAAGTTCGCGCATTGTTGGAAAACGTTGTGAAACGCGGTACTGCTAAGTCATTGTACACCAAAGAATTTCCAATGGCAGGAAAAACAGGGACTGCACAAATGAATTACGGAAATAAATCAGGCTCTGGAATGTATTATGCGTCGTCATTTGTGGGTTATTTTCCGGCAAATAAACCACAATATACATGTATTGTAATGGTGCATAGACCTAATACTGCTCATAATAACTACTATGGTGCAGATGTAGCGGGACCTGTTTTTAAACGAATTGCCCAAAAAATATTTACTGACGCACCTTCTACAAATACAATCAGAAAAATTGACAGAAAAATTCCTAAGCAAGAATTGGATTATGCTTCTTATACTAACTATTCTCATAAAAGACAAAATACTATTCCAAATGTTAAAGGAATGTCAGGAATGGATGCGATTGCATTATTAGAGAATTTAGGAATTAAAGTGAAAATAAAAGGTTTTGGTAAAGTGAAAAAACAATCACTTCAAGCAGGCCAAAATATAGCTAAGAACACAACTATAGTATTAGAATTATCGTGAAAATCCTTAAAGACATAGTATACAAAGTAGCCATTGAAGCCGTTAAGGGTTCTACCGATATTGCTATTGGTAAGGTTGATTTTGATTCAAGAAAAATTGAAAAAAATGATCTTTTTGTTGCCATTCGAGGAACAATTTCTGATGGTCATGATTTTATATCTAAAGCTGTTGAATTAGGTGCCTCTGCTATTATTTGTGATACACTTCCAGCTATTGTTTCGGATAGTGTAACTTATATTCAAGTAAAAGATACCAATGCAGCCTTGGCTGTTGTTGCGGCTAATTATTTTGAAAAGCCTTCTCAAAAGCTACAATTAGTTGGAGTAACGGGTACTAATGGTAAAACTACTATAGCGTCATTATTGTATCAATTATATAAAAAAGCGGGTCACAAAGTAGGTTTACTTTCTACAGTTAAAATTATGGTGGATGATAAAGAGTATAAAGCTACACATACAACACCGGACTCTATAACTATTAATAGTTACTTAGCTGAAATGGTTAATGCTGGAGTGACACACTGTTTTATGGAAGTGAGTTCGCACGGAATTCATCAAAAACGTACAGAGGCATTGTATTTTGTAGGAGGTGTGTTTACTAATTTGTCTCACGATCATTTAGATTATCACGCCACTTTTGCTGAATATCGTGATGTAAAAAAATCATTCTTTGATTATTTGCCAAAAACAGCTTTTGCCTTATCTAATATTGACGATAAAAACGGGCCTGTTTTATTACAAAATACCCTTGCAAAAAAATGCACCTATGCCTTAAAATCTTATGCCGATTATAAAGCACAAATTTTAGAAAGTCAATTATCAGGGTTATTGTTGAAAATAAATGGCAACGAAGTTTGGGTTAAATTAATTGGAACTTTTAATGCGTATAATTTATTGGCAATCTACGGAACAGCGATTGAATTGGGAATGGAGAGTTTGGAAGCGCTACGATTATTGTCAGAGTTAGAAAGTGTTTCAGGACGATTTCAATACATTGTTTCAGATGCTAATATCACAGCTATTGTTGATTATGCTCATACTCCTGATGCTTTGGAAAATGTTTTAAAAACCATTAATGATATCCGCACAAAAAACGAACAATTAATAACCGTTGTAGGTTGCGGTGGAAACCGTGATAAAGCTAAACGACCTGTAATGGGAGGAATTGCCTCTGACATGTGTAACAAAGCAATATTTACATCTGATAATCCAAGAAATGAAGATGCTGAGGTAATTATAAGCGAAATGGAAACAGGAGTAGCGCCTCAAAATTATAAAAGAATTCTTTCTATAACAGATAGAAAACAGGCTATAAAAACAGCTTGCCAATTGGCTCAACCGAATGACATTATTTTAATTGCTGGAAAAGGGCATGAAACCTATCAAGAAATCAATGGTGTTCGTCATGATTTTGATGATATGAAAATTGTAAAAGAACTATTAGAACAACTCCATAAATAGAATATTATGCTATACTACTTATTTGAATATTTAGATAAATCATTAAATGTACCAGGAGCTGGAGTTTTCCAATATATTACATTTAGATCTGGTTTGGCATTTTTACTTTCATTGTTATTGTCTACTATTTATGGTAAGAGAATCATTACTTTCTTGCGAAATCAGCAAGTAGGAGAAACGGTTCGTGAATTAGGATTGGCAGGACAAAATGAAAAAGCAGGAACGCCTACAATGGGTGGTTTGATTATTATTTTTGCTACTTTATTACCCGTAGTTTTATTCGCTAAATTGCACAATATTTATATTGTACTTCTTATAGTTACTACTTTATGGATGGGTACAATTGGTTTTATTGATGATTATATTAAAATCTTTAAGAAAGACAAACAAGGTTTAAAAGGTATTTTTAAAGTTTTTGGTCAAGTAGGATTAGGAATAATTGTGGGTTCAGTTCTTTATTTTAGTCCTGCAGTTACTGTTTTAGATAATGCATCAAATTCTCCTGTTATTAAACAATCAGCAGCAACTTCTTTAGTGCAGGCACCAATGGAAGTAAAATCTACAGCTACTACAATTCCGTTTTTTAAAAATAACGAATTTGATTATGCTGAAATTCTAGCTTGGACTGGAGATGGATATCAAAATTGGGCATGGTTAATATTTATACCAGTGGTAATTTTTATCATCACTGCAGTTTCAAACGGTGCGAATCTGACTGATGGAATAGATGGTTTAGCTGCGGGAACTTCAGCAGTTTCAGTTTTAGCATTAGGAATCCTAACTTTCTTATCGGGGAATATCATTTTCTCCAATTATTTGAACATTATGTACATCCCAAATTCAGGAGAAATGACAGTATTTATTGCTGCATTTGTTGGAGCATTGATTGGGTTTCTTTGGTACAATTCGTTTCCGGCTTCAGTTTTCATGGGAGATACAGGAAGTTTAACTATTGGAGGAATTATTGCTGTTTTAGCCATTGCCGTTCGTAAAGAAATGTTGATTCCATTATTATGTGGGATATTCTTAGCTGAGAATTTATCTGTAGTAATTCAAGTTGCCTACTTTAAATATACCAAGAAACGTTTTGGTGAAGGGCGAAGAATATTTTTGATGTCACCACTGCATCATCACTACCAGAAAAAAGGGTATCACGAAAGTAAGATTGTTACTCGATTTTGGATTGTTGCCATAATGTTAGCCATTTTGTCTATTGTGACTTTAAAACTAAGATAGATGAGATTAGTTGTTTTAGGTGGAGGCGAAAGTGGAGTGGGAACAGCCATTTTGGGAAAGAAAAAAGGATATGAGGTTTTTGTATCCGATTTTGGAAAGATTAAAGAAAATTATAAAGAAGTTCTGAATCATAATGCAATTGCTTGGGAAGACGAAAAGCATACGGAATCTTTGATTCTAAATGCTGATGTTGTGATGAAAAGTCCAGGAATTCCTGATACATCGCCCATTGTAAAAAAGCTAATCGAAAAGGGGATCAAGGTAATTTCAGAAATAGAATTTACCGCACCTTTTACCAAAGCGATCACGATAGGAATTACAGGGAGTAATGGTAAAACTACCACTACGATGTTGACCTATCATTTACTAAAGTCAGCAGGACTGAATGTAGGATTGGGAGGAAATATTGGAAAGAGTTTTGCATGGCAAGTGGCTGACAATGATTTTGATTCCTATGTCTTAGAGTTGAGCAGTTTTCAGTTAGACGGTATTATAGAGTATAAGCCACATATCGCTATCATAACAAATATTAGTCCGGATCATTTGGATCGATATGATTATAAATATGAAAATTACATTGATTCGAAGTTTAGAATTACAATGAATCAAACGGAAGAAGATTATTTGATTTACGATGCCGAAGACGAAGCAATTTCAAATTGGTTAAAAAATAACACAACAAAAGCAACATTAATCCCTTTTTCATTGAACCAAGTTTTCACTGAGGGGGCTTTTATAAAAGATAATATAATGGAAGTAAAGATGATGAATTACGAAGAATTTTCAATGGAAACAGAATCAATTGCATTAGAAGGAAA
>CAYWFQ010000117.1:0-5634 GCA_964457505.1 uncultured Flavobacterium sp. | reverse complement strand
GCGCTACGCTCATGATATTTGATTAAAAAGTGGGCAAATTTACTCTTTTTAAATAAATTAGGGTAAAAAATAACAAAAAAACACGGACTGAATTTCCGTGTTTTTAATAATTCTAATTTAATACTATTCTCGTCTGTTATTTTCTCTTGAACCTCTTTCTTTTTCTCTTATTGTTGGAAGTGTTACATATTGATTTCTATGACGTTGAATTTCCACCTCTTTAATTTCTAGTGTTTTATTTTGCGGTATTTCTCGTCTTGTATTTGATCTTTGTGTTTGATCTCCAATTCTATAGTTTTTATCATTATTTCTATTGGATTCATTTGCGTCTCGTTTCTCATTATTCCCTATCGATCCTCGACGATTTATTTCATGTTTATCTCTATTTGAGTAGTAATAAACTGGACGTTGATTATTGTATCTTGAATTGTATTTAGATTCAGCTTGACGACTTCTTCTGTAATTTACGCGGTTGAAACTAGCATTATGGTTTATATTAAATTCGATATTGCGACGGTATTTATAACTCGAGTACGGGCTCCAAGAATAATAGTGTTTTGGATAATAATTCCATCTCCAATTGGAGTAATACAAACGATAATTAGCATTCCAAAAGAGGCTCAATAATCGGGGACGACTATAATATGTTGGTTCAAAAATGTAGTTGGCACCATATAAATTGGTATTTCCTATAATTTGAATAGTTACATTATTATAATAATCTTTATCTACATCAATTGTAGCTATATCTTGATAAAGATCTCGATTAATAACGGCTTGAATTAGAATTATATGATTTTGGTTTTCAATAGATTCTACCACTCTAAGGTAATCCACTTGATTATCATAGTTCAAATCTAGATTGGATAATTGAAGTTTTGGATCGTTTAATCTACTTTCAAAATCTTCTAAATTTTCCGATTCTCCAAATACAGATGCAACCGCCTTTAAATCTAAGTTGGCACTAATTTCACTATTCAATGCATTTATTTGTGTTCTATTTTGTGCTTGGATTTCTATACTACAAAAAGTAAAAATTGCGCTTAAAAAAAGTAATTTCGTTTTCATAACAAGTCAATTTAAGATTAGTTATTTCAACTTTCCAATTACTGTGCCAATAATTGAATGTAAGATTTCGGATAGGTTGTAATTAATTGTATTTTAGCTTTCTAAAATGTATATTTTTATGAATAAAATAATCCTCACTCTAGTTTTTGGTCTTCTTTTATGTTCCTGTAAATCGCAATATGTAAATACAACTCCGTTTACCTCAATTACGATTGATACTTTATTTCAGGATAAAATTAGCATTCGAGCGTTGGCTTTGGAAAAAGATAAAGTTTGGTATGCTGCTGATAAATCGAGATTTGGTTTTTTTGATTTAGTATTAAAACAAAAGAAAGAAGTTCAGATTCCTGTTGAGAAAAGCGTTGAATTCAGGAGTATTGCGCAAACTAGTACGTATATTTTTATTATTAGTGTAGCCAATCCCGCTTTGTTGTACCGAATTTCAAAAGAAGATTTCAGCTATGAATTGGTTTATCAAGAAGAACACGAAAAAGTATTTTATGATAGTCTGCAATTTTGGAATGATAAAGAAGGTATTGCCATTGGTGATCCCATAGAAGGAAGTTTTTCAATTATTACTACTCGTGATGGAGGGAATTCTTGGCAAAAAACACCAACTAATCTAATTCCAAAATTAGAAGAAGGTGAAGCTGCTTTTGCAGCTAGTAATACAAATATTGTAATCAAAGGAAATAGTACTTGGATTGTATCTGGAGGAAAGAAATCGAGAATTTTTTATTCTGCTGATAAAGGAAAAAATTGGGTAGTAAATGAAACACCAATTGTGCAAGGAAAACAAATGACAGGAATTTTTACAGCTGATTTTTATGATTCTAAAACGGGATTTATATCGGGCGGAAATTATGAAGTACTAACTCAAAATTTTGACAATAAAGCACGAACTACTGATGGTGGGAAGACTTGGGAACTAGTGGCACAAAACCAAGGATTTGGATATGCCTCTTGTGTGCAATATGTTCCTAAAAGTAATGGAAAAGGATTGGTTACTGTGGGAGCTTCCGGATTGTTTTATTCGAATGATGGAGGTAATAGTTGGAAACAATTGAGCATTGATGGAAGTTTGTATACAATTCGATTTTTGGATTCAACTACTGCAATTGCTGCTGGAAAAAATAAATTGATTCGAATTCAATTAAAAAATAAGGCCATTCAATTGGAATGGCCCTGATTTTATTTAGTTATTCTTTGCGTTGTCCTTTATTTCGGTATTGCAATAATAATTTTCTATTAAAATCTTCTTCTGATTTTTTGAGACGTATTATTTTTATGGCTGGTAAAACTCCTTTTAAATTAGCTATGAATTTTTTGTGTAGAATAAATAACTCTTCGTCATTATTTTCAAATTGATTTAATAGATTGATTGCCTCTTTCTCGGTCATTTTTTCTTTACCTTCTCTGTATTTTTTAATGAGAGTTCTCATTTTTAAATGTTTCAATTCAAATTCTTTTTCTTCAAAGGCATTGTAAATTGGCCAAAATTTTTCAGCTTCAGTAGAGCTTAATTCTAATTCGGTTGTAAGAAAACCGACTTTCATTGATTTAATTTGCTCTCTTTTTTCTTTCATCTTATTTGTTTGAGCAAAGATGTTAAGTGAAGCGAACAATACTAGTAAGGTTACTATTTTTAAAAGTTTCATAATTCTGTTTTTATGTATAAATTATTCTGAAATTAATTTTTCTAAGTCTGAATTAGTGACTAAAATGTCTTCTATATTTTCATCTTTTAATCCAATTGTAGTTCCCAATTTAGTAAGGTCTTCATCATCTAATTCACTAATTAAGTCGTAGGAATTAAGATTAGATTGGTAGGATAAATGATTCTCTAAAGTTGTAATGTCTATTTCATCCGAATTTGTTGTGAATTGATTGTAAATAGGTAATAACAATCCAACTACTAATACTGCTGCTACAGCAAGAAACACTGTTTTTCTTTTTTGAAAAAGCGGGATCACTTTAGTGTTTTCTTCTGGTAATTGTGAAAGAACCTTTTTAGAAAAATCATCAAAGTACTGCTCTGGGACTATAAATCCAGATTCAATTTTTGGTTCGTTTTCTAATTTAAATGTTTTCATGATATTGTTTTGACTAATAAATGTTTAAATGGTTTAATTGGAAGTAACAAAGGCTTCTATTTTTTTTACTGCATGATGGTACGAAGCTTTCAATGCTCCCACCGAAGTTTCTAAAATGGTAGCGATTTCTTCATATTTTAATTCTTCAAAATATTTCATTTTGAATACTAATTGTTGCTTATGGGGTAAAAGCGCAATGGCTTTTTGTAATTTGATTTGAATTTCATCGCCTTCAAAATAAACATCAGATTGAAGGTTATCAATAGTTTTAGCATTTAATTCTTCGGTTGACGTTTTGTTTTTTTGTGCTTTTTGCTTGATAAAAGTCAAAGCTTCATTGGTTGCAATTCGGTACATCCAGGAAAACAATTTACTATCTCCTTTAAATTTTTTAAGATTTTGAAATACCTTGATAAAAGTATTTTGTAAAACATCATCGGCATCATCATGATTCAAAACAATGTTTCTGATATGATAATACAATGGTTTCTGATAATTGTGCAAGAGTTTTTGGAACGCTTCATTTTGCGTTTTTGGATCTAGTAATTCTTGAATAAATTCTTTTTCTTCTTGCAAAAGCTTCAATTTAACTAATTAGAATAGTATTTATCCAAAAGGTTTAATCAAAAGATCAAATTTCAGATGCAGTTGTTTCCGTTTCTGACTTAGGTTCTTCAATTGTAGGAATAACCTTTGGTGCTGTGTTTTTAGGTCTAACGGGAAAGTACAATTCAGTTTTCCATTTAGAAGGATTTTTAACATCCGATTTGTTGATAGTGTACACTTCTAAATGAGAAATCTTAGAATCTGGAGTAATTACTTTTTGATTGATATAATTTTTTGATTTTTTCAAAGCTTCCTTTAAATGAGAATAATCGCCATTTAAAGTAGTTTTGATTGCTGTGAAAGAATCTAATTCATCAGACAAAATATCACTTCCCTCACTAGTCATAATAGCTTCTTTTATGGGAACACAAAGTGAAATTTTAGCTAAACCACTTTTTTCATCGTAGGTGTGATAAATAATAAATGGTTTGCCGTTGAGTTCAATATTATTTTGCTTACAAAAAGTAATGATTTTAGGAAAAACAATTCGACTGTTTTTAACAACAGAACTAATCTTACTTGTAAAACTTTGTTTTAAGTACGGACTGCCTAATTTTTGAACTAATCCAATTACTTTTATTTGGTAGGTATTAATTTCATAATCTAGACTTTTGTCTAAATTATCTAGACTTCTTTCAAATAATCCACCTATAATTCTGTTAGCTCCACCGTGAAGAGCGGTATAGATTTTATAAGAAAAACTCAATTCACCATTAGTTTTTAAAGTAACTTTTGTACCGCCTATAGTGTCTTTAAAGATCCATGTAGTATTGAACTTAGAACCATCTAAATCCATTTTTTGAGAAATACTTTCATTTTCTTTTACAGAGAAAGTTTGAACTGATCCTTTGCCTTCATTACCATCCCAGTAACATTTTGCTCCTTTGCCAATAGTGGTTTTGGTAAAACTTGGTTTAATTGAGTTGTCAACCAACATAAAATCCATATAATCACCCCAGTTTTGGTAATCATTTACATAATTGTATAGATTAGTTTTAGAGGTATGAATTATTTTACTTCGTTCTATAGTAAAACTCCCTTTTTGTGTTGCTATAAAAACAGCAAAAGAAATAAAACTTAGTAAAAGTAAAAGGAAGATGTATTTTAAGATTTTCATGTTGGGTGCAATTTAGGTTTCTTTAGTAAAGTTAGTTCTTTTATTCGAAAATGATAATGAATAAATAGAAATAAACTAACGTTTGAAGAAAATCTTAATTACAAACAACAATCCAATAAAAATGAGAAAACCTAATAGTATTTTATAATTTCCCTTATAGAAAAGTTGATGCAACTTAGCGTCTTTTTTATAAGCAAAAACCATAGCAATTACAAAGGCTATAAAAAAAAGGAGACCAAAAACTAATTGTCCTGTACTAAACATATGTTGAAAAATTTTATAGCAAATTTAGTCATTTGTTCAAGAATAGTTATTACTTTTCCAATTCATTTAATGAAATATAATATGCAGAAACAAATTAAAGCGGTAAAGGAATTTCATACCGCATTCCGAATTGGGCATAGTGAATCTCCAATTGCGGATTTAGGCGAATCCAAAAAACATCTTCGTTATAATTTGATGAAAGAAGAAAATGAAGAATATCTCGAAGCAGTGTTGAATAACGACCTGGTTGAAATTGCAGATGCTTTAGGTGATATGATGTACATACTTTGTGGGACAATTATTGAACATGGTTTGCAACACAAAATAGAAGAAGTTTTTGACGAAATTCAGCGTTCTAATATGAGTAAATTAGGCGAAGATGGAAATCCAATTTACCGAGAAGATGGTAAGGTAATGAAAGGTCCTAACTATTTTAAACCGGATTTCTCTAAAATTTTAGGTGAATAATTAAAACCATTTTTAGGA
>CAYWFQ010000116.1:0-5715 GCA_964457505.1 uncultured Flavobacterium sp. | reverse complement strand
CAATCAAATCGTCAATCTGATTCAAACTTGGACGTATTTCAATGATTGGGTCTAATAAACCAGTTGGACGAATTACTTGTTCTACAACAACTCCGTCTGTTTTTTGTAATTCGTAATCCGCAGGGGTAGCCGAAACATAGATGACTTGATTTTGCATTGCTTCAAACTCTTCAAATTTCAATGGACGATTGTCCATAGCCGCTGGTAATCGGAAACCATATTCGACTAAGTTTTCTTTTCGGCTTCTGTCACCACCATACATGGCATGAACTTGCGAAAGGGTTACGTGACTTTCGTCCACTACCATCAAATAATCTTTTGGAAAATAATCCAATAAACAGAAGGGTCTAGTGCCAGCTTCACGTCCGTCAAGGTAACGGGAATAATTTTCGATACCGGAACAATAGCCTAATTCTCGAATCATTTCCAAATCAAAATTGGTGCGTTCTTCGAGACGTTTGGCTTCCAAATGTTTGCCTATTTCTTTAAAATAATCGACTTGTTTGACTAAATCTTGTTGAATTTCCCAAATGGCATTTTGCAATACATCGGGAGAAGTCACAAACATGTTAGCGGGGTAGATGGTCAGTTTTTCAAATTTTTCCAGTACTTGTGCGTTTTTGACATCAAAACTTTCAATTTCTTCAATTTCGTCACCAAAGAAGTGAATACGAAATGCTTCATCGGCATAACTAGGGAAAACTTCTACCGTATCGCCTTTAATTCGGAATGTTCCAGGGGTAAAATCTGCCTCGGTACGGGCATATAAACTCTGAACGAGACTATGTAACAGTTTAGTTCTCGAAATCACTTGATCGCGTTCAATTGCGATGACGTTCTTTTGAAATTCTACTGGATTTCCAATACCGTACAAACATGAAACAGACGCTACCACTAGAATATCTCTACGACCAGAAAGGAGGGAAGAAGTCGTGCTTAAACGCATCTTTTCTAGTTCTTCATTGATAGATAAATCTTTCTCAATGAAGACTCCTGTAACCGGCATAAAGGCTTCGGGCTGGTAATAATCGTAATAGGAAACAAAATATTCCACCGCATTATTAGGAAAAAATTGTTTGAATTCCGAATACAATTGCGCCGCTAAGGTTTTATTATGTGCCAAAACTAAAGTAGGTCGTTGTACCTCTTGAATTACATTGGCTACCGTAAATGTTTTACCAGATCCCGTTACTCCTAATAAAGTTTGGAATTGTTCGCCGTCATTAATCCCTTGAGCTAATTTTTCAATTGCTTGTGGTTGGTCTCCTTTGGGTTGGTAATCTGATACTACTTGGAAATTCATTGGGTAAAGATACTTAATTAGGACTAAGACACAAAAGAGTGATTCTTTTGAAAAGAATTTAAAAAGGTATAATAATTTAGAAGAATTAATAATAATGTACTTTTGCCACAAATTGAAACGACATGTCTCATCACCATTTTATTATTCATAAACCTTATGGCTATTTGAGTCAGTTTGTGTATGAATTAAAAAGAAAGAAACGACTTTTAGGGGAGTTGTATCCATTTCCCGAAGGGACAATGGCTATTGGACGGTTAGATGAAGATTCGGAAGGTTTGTTATTGTTGACTACTGATGGCATGATGAGTGAACTCGTTCGCAGTAAAAAAGTGGAAAAAGAATACTATGTGCAAGTGGATGGTATTATTCATCAAGAAGCAGTGGAGCAATTACAAAAAGGAGTCGAAATAGGATTCAATGGGAAAAAATACATTACCAAACCTTGCAAAGCTAACTTGATTGACGAAATTCCTGCTTTTGGCGCAAGAGGTAAGAAGATTCGGGATGAACGTCACGGACCCACTTCTTGGCTTTCTATCACCATTAATGAGGGGAAGTTCAGACAGGTTCGTAAAATGACCGCCTATGTTGGATTTCCAACACTGCGATTGGTACGAGTTCGAGTAGGAAATGTACATTTGAATGATTTACAAGCAGGTGAAGTGATTGAGGTTGCTGATTTTCAATTAGAAAATAAATAAAAGTATGTTAAACATTGTATTGGTAGAACCAGAAATACCTAATAACACAGGGAATATTGGCCGTCTTTGTGTTGGGACAGAAAGTAGATTGCATTTAATTCATCCTTTTGGTTTTGTGATTAATGATAAAAATTTGAAACGTTCAGGTTTGGATTATTGGGTGCATTTGGATGTTACCGAATATCAAAATGTATCCGAATGGCTGAATCAAATTCCAGATCGTTCCCGTGTTTTTTTAATGAGTTCTCACGCTACAAAATCGTATTTAGAGGCCGATTTTCAAGATGGAGATTGGTTGGTTTTTGGTAAAGAAAGTGTAGGTTTAAGTCCTGAAGTGTTGGCTTTGTTTGAGAATCACCTAACTATTCCGATGTCGCCTTTAATTCGAAGTTTTAACATTGCAAATTCGGTTGCTTTTGTTGTTGGCGAAGCCAAAAGACAAATCGGATTAAAGTCTTAATTTTATTATCCTTTGATGACGAATTTTCCTTTTTCGGCGTCAAAAAGAATATGCTCATCCTGAAATAAGGTATTGAAACTTCCTTTCATAATTAAATTACAAGGTTGGTCTTGTACTACTGATTCGGGCGTCATAATGATCATTTCATCGCTCAATTGAATAGCCATATCAATATCGTGTGTAGAAAATAAGATGGACTTTCCGGTTTCTTGAGTTAGTTTTTTCAAGAGTTTTAAAAGCGTGACTTTATGCAACAAATCCAAGTGAGTTGTGGGTTCATCTAAAACAATAAGTGGCGTATCCTGCGCCAATGCTCGTGCAATAAGTACAATTTGCAATTGTCCATCACTAATTTCATCATGCTTTTCATTGGCAAGGTGACTAATTTGTGTCAGCTCTAAAGCTTCATTTACTTTAGCAATATCTGCTGAAGTAAGTTTTCCAATCCAATTGGTATACGGTTGTCTTCCTAAAGCAATGAGTTCAAAAACGGTTAGATTACTCGGAGGTAATTTGTCCGTTAACACCACACTTAAATGTTGTGCTAAAGTCAAATTATCAATGGAATGAATGTCTTTTTCTTCTAAGAATATTTTTCCAGTTAAAGGTTTTTGAATCCCAATTAAGGTTCGTAAAAGAGTTGATTTACCAATACCATTAGCACCAATCAAAGCAGTAAGTTTTCCTTTTTTTAAAGATAAATTGACTTCTGATGCGACAACGGAAGTTTCCTTTTTATTGGAATATCCGATGCTGATATCTGTTGCTTGTAAAATAATAGTTTTCTCCATTAGCTCATCATTTTACGTTTACGAATGAGTAACCAAATTACTATTGGTGCACCTAAAATTGAAGTAATTGCATTAATAGGAATTACAATTGCTGAATTAGGTAACTGAGAAATACTATCACAAACTAACATAATCATAGCGCCAAATAGTAAAGTACTCCAAAATAGAATCAAGTGATTACTCGTTTGAAAAACTAATTTAGCAATATGTGGTACAGCCAAACCGACAAAAGCGATTGGCCCCGCAAAAGCAGTAATACTACCTGCTAAAATACTTGTGGCAAAGATGATGATAAAACGTGCTTTGGAATAATTCAACCCCAAACTTTTAGCATAATTTTCACCTAGAAGTAAAGTGTTTAAAGGTTTGATACTGGTCAGACTTAAGAGTAGACCAACCAAAACACAAACCGCTAAAATGGCTATCGAAGTCCAAGATAAATTACCTAAAGTACCTAAAGACCAAAAAGTAAATTTTTGCAATTGTTCTGCAGTACTGAAATAGGTGAGTGTACCCACCAAAGCATTGGTTAAACTACCAAACATCAATCCAACAATTAGAATCGCCATGGTATCTCGCAATCGTTGTGCAACAGCTAAAACAGCTAATAGAACAAGGAAACTTCCTAAACTCGAAGCGATTACTATTCCATAGGGAGAGAGCAACAATTCACTTATAAAATCAGGTAAAAATGCAGCTCCTAAAATGACTAATGCTACGCCTAAACTCGCTCCCGAACTCAGTCCTAGAACATAAGGTCCTGCTAGCGGATTACGAAACAATGTTTGCATTAAAAGGCCGCTAATCGCTAAACCCATTCCAACAACTATTGCTACTATCGCTTTGGGTAATCGGTAATCCATAATGATATATTCCCAAGAAGATTTACTTGCACCAGTTCCGATTAGACTATTGTAAACTTCTTTTAGTGGAATAGCAACAGCTCCCATACTAATATCGATTAGAAATAGGAAAACCAATCCTAAACTTAGGAAGATGAAAAGTATCGTATTTCGATGGGTTGTATTCAAATTAATTTAATTTCTCAAAAAAATGAGGAGTATAATGTGGTGCCAGTTCAGGGTGAAAGATAGCAATGAAATCTTTTAGTACCCAATCAGGACGTGCAGACGACCATTCAAAAAATACAATTCCACCTTTGGCGCCTTTGTGTAAAGCGTACGAATATACTTTTTTATTTTTAAACGCATCAAATTTTGCATAGTGCGGATTGCTGTTATTCATCTCTTTGAGAGAGGAAAAATCACCTGGAGCAATCCAAAATTCGGCTTTTTGTGCTTTTTCAAGAATCGTTTCAAAAGGCAAAGACAAACTTCCTGTTCCTTTGGTGTTGGACCATAAATAATCGGATTGCGCTTCTTTGAGAAATAAAGCCATCCAACTTTCTCCCTGAGGGACAAACCATTGATCTTGGTACATGGCGCCACTTAAAACGGAAGGTTTTTGCTTTGCTTTTTTGGCTAAAGCCAAAGTAGTTTTGTATTCTTTTTCGATAGTGGAAAAAATCACTTTCGCTTTGGTGTCCAAACCGTACAATGCGCCAAAAAACTTGATCCATTCTGCTTTGCCTAACGGAGATTGTTCATTCCAATCGCCATTTAAAAGGACTTTCAAACCGCTTTTTTGTAAGTTATCTAAAGTAGGATTGCTATTATTTAAACCAAAACTCACAATAGCATGAGGCGCCATGTCAATCAAAATTTCAGTATTTAGCGTTTCATTGGTTCCTACTTCTTTTACTAGTCCAGCATCAATTCGTTTTCTGGTTTTGGGTGACGAAATAAAATCTGTATTTGGAAAACCGATTAAGGTATTTTCAACGCCTAGTAGTTCTAATGCTGGAATGTGTGTAGTTGAAGTAACAACTATAGATTGAATTGGAACCGAAATGGAAGTATATTCCTTTAAACTGTCAGGTATGACTCCGTTTTTTTCTTTTAAAATATAGGTAAATGGGGTTGAAGTACCAGGCCAAGGCTGTGTGATTTTAAGAATGGAATAGCCTTTTCGTTTGTAAATCTCTAATCCTTTGGCGTATTGAATTTCGTTTTTATCTGGACTTTGTGTTGCTAAAGAATGCGCATTATTTTCTTTGCAACTACTTAGGAGTAGCGCAGCAAAAAAGAAAATAAATGTAGAAATAAATGATTTCATCACTTTGATTACAAGAATTGCAAAGGTAGGTGTAAAGTGTTTTAAAAATCAAATTTTATTTTTTATCCCAATCTTAGTGGTATCTTTGTGCTCGTATTGAGGTTGCTTTTTTGTTTTTCAAAATAGCATTAAAAGGGAAGTGAGTGATTGAAGATCGCTGATTAACGATTTTAGATTGGCACAACATATCTGAAATTTAGAATTCAACAATCAAAATTCAAAAATCTTACGCTGTACCCGCAACTGTAAGCTACAAAGCTTGTTGTTATCTACAAAACCATTGTT
>CAYWFQ010000115.1:0-5724 GCA_964457505.1 uncultured Flavobacterium sp. | reverse complement strand
GAACATTAAAAACATTAATTTCTGTATTCTTGACGAAGCCGATGAGATGTTGAATATGGGTTTTTATGAAGATATTGTGTCGATATTATCCGATACTCCAGACGAGAAAAACACTTGGTTATTCTCTGCAACAATGCCTGCTGAAGTAGCACGTATTGCTAAGAAATTTATGCACGATCCTGCTGAAGTAACTGTAGGTAGCAAAAACTCAGGTTCTGCTACAGTTTCTCACGAGTATTACTTAGTGAATGCACGTGATCGTTACGAAGCATTGAAACGTTTAGCTGATGCTAATCCAGACATCTTTTCGGTAGTTTTTTGTAGAACAAAACGTGATACACAAGCTGTTGCTGAAAAATTAATCGAAGATGGATACAGTGCTGCTGCTTTACACGGAGATTTATCGCAAGCGCAACGTGATGGTGTAATGAAATCATTTAGAGGTCGTCAAATCCAAATGTTAGTTGCAACTGATGTTGCTGCACGTGGAATTGACGTTGATAATATTACTCACGTAGTCAACTATCAATTACCTGACGAAATCGAAACCTACAACCACCGTTCAGGTCGTACTGGACGTGCAGGTAAATTAGGAACTTCTATCGTTATTGTAACTAAAAGTGAAATTCGCAAAATTTCTTCTATAGAAAGAATTATCCAACAAAAATTTCAAGAGAAAACAATTCCTTCTGGAATTGAAATCTGCGAAATCCAATTGTTGCACCTAGCTAACAAAATTAAAGATACTGAAGTAGATCACGAAATTGACAACTACCTTCCTGCTATCAACGAAGTGTTAGAAGGATTATCTAAAGAAGAGTTAATCAAGAAAATGGTATCGGTAGAATTCAACCGTTTCATTAACTACTACAAGAAAAACAGAGATCTTTCTTCTCAATCTTCAGGTTCAGACCGAAGAGAAAGAGATTCAGCTCCAAGAGAAAATAACAATGGCGGTGCTACACGATATTTTGTAAACATCGGTTCTAGAGATGATTTCGATTGGATGCAATTGAAAGACTTCTTGAAAGAAACATTAGATTTAGGTCGTGATGACGTTTTCAAAGTAGATGTAAAAGAAGGTTTCTCTTTCTTTAACACCGATGCAGAACATACTGATAAAGTAATGGAAGTCCTTAACGGATTTGACTTAAACGGAAGAAGAATCAACGTTGAAATTTCTAAAAATGATGGTGGCGGAAGACGTGATCATAATGGTAGAAATTCAGGTGGTGGATTTGGCGGAAGAAGTTCAGCTCCAAGAAGAGAAGGAAGTTTTGCTCCAAGACGTGAAGGCGGATTTAGAAGCGACAGAAATTCAGCTCCAAGAGAAGGTGGTTTCAGAAGCGACAGAAATTCAGCTCCAAGAGAAGGTGGTTTCAGAAGCGACAGAGGATCAGCTCCAAGAAGAGGCGAAGGAAGAGAAGGCGGAGTTTCTGAAAGAGCGCCAAGACGTTCTGAGAGCTTCGGTGATTCACCAAGACCAAGAAGACCAAGAAGAGACTAACAGCTTTTGTTAATTTTCTTATAATTATAGAAAAACTACAAAATATTCCCGACTGATTTATTACTTTTAAAGTCTTAAACCAGTTTATGAAATATTTTGTAGTTTTCTTTTTTATACTACTTTCAGTACATCTTACTGCACAAGAAGTAGAACCCTCCCAAAAAGTTTCGGGAATTGTTGTCAATGACAATACAAACCAACCCTTATCCAATGTCAATATCATTAACTTGAATAAAGTTCGTGGTGCCACTACAGATGCTAACGGACGTTTTGAAATTAACGTACAAGTAAACGATACACTTCACTTTACCATTTTAGGTTTTCAACCGCTGAGAGTTCGTGTAACCAATGACTGGATCAAAAATAAAAGTACCCGCATTCAGTTAACGGAAAAAGCGATTGCCTTGGAAGAGGTTATTATTCGTCCTTTCAACTTAACAGGGTATCTTGAAGTAGATTCGAAATTGATTCCTACCAAAGAAAATTTCCGTTACAGCATTTCGGGTTTAACCCAAGGCTACGAAGCGGGTGAATATTCGCCCAATGCTTTTGGACGCGTCATGGGATCTATTTTTAACCCTGCCGATATGTTGTATAATTTCTTCGGAAAAAAGCCCAAAGAGCTGAAGAAACTGAAAGAAATGAAGAAAGACGAAACCGTTCGTAAGCTTCTAGAATCCAAATACGATAGAGAAACCGTTACCGCATTGTTAGGCATTGACACTAAAGAAATTAGTGAAATATTAAAGCGTTGTAATTACTCAGAATCTTTTATCCAAAGCGCCAACGACTTACAAATTCTAGATGCCATAAGTGGCTGCTATGAAGAATATAAGATTTTGAAGAAAAAATAATTAAACTATTTAAACTTATAAATAAAAGAAAATGGCAAAAAGTCAAGACGCAAAAAAATCGACTAAAAAAGAACCTCTGAAAACCGCAAAGGAAAAAAAAGAGGAAAAAAGGGAAAAGAAAAACAACCCTAAAAGAGACTAAATAAAAACTAAAAGCCTCATCTGCAATACAGATGAGGCTTTTTTAGTTGCTTCTATTTCCAATTATTTTAAAGGAATGTTACCTAAAATTTCTACTAAAAATTTCCAGAATTTTTGAGCTGAAGAAATACTCGCTCTTTCATCTGGAGAATGCGCACCGTGAATCGTTGGTCCAAAAGAAATCATATCCATTTCAGGATAATTAGCCCCTAAAATACCACACTCTAAACCAGCGTGACAAGCCACTACTTTGGCTTTTTCTTTATTCTGTTTTTCGTAAATCGATGTCAATACATCTAAAATTTCTGATTTAGAATTAGGAGTCCAACCCGGATAAGAACCTGAGAATTCCACTTCGCAACCCATTAATTCAAAAGCAGAGCGCAACCCATTTGCCAAATCCATTTTTGCCGATTCTACCGAAGAACGCGTTAAACATTGCACTGAAAGTTGGCCGTTAGCCAGTTCAACTTTAGCGATATTGTTAGAGGTTTCTACCAAGTTATCAAAATCAGCACTCATGCGATACACGCCATTATGTGCAGTGTACATGGCACGAACAAAATAAAACTGAGCTATAGATGGCATCACTTTGGCTGGAGCTGTTTCCATTTTTTCAAAAACAATCTCTAAATTAGGTTCAGTACTTTTTAATTCCGATTTTATTTCGTTCACGATTTGTTGCATGTCAAAAACAAACGCCTCATCATATACTTCAGCAATAATTACTTTTGCAACACTTTCACGTGGAATAGCATTGCGCAAACTTCCACCTTGAATAGATGCTATTTGCAATCCAAAATTATCAAAGCCGTCAAATAATAAGCGATTCATAATTTTATTGGCATTCCCCAATCCTTTATGAATATCCATTCCTGAATGGCCTCCATTCAAGCCTTTAACCGTAATAGTATATCCAACAGATCCTTCTGGAGTGGCTTCTTCATCGAATTCAGCAGTAGCCGTTACATCAATTCCGCCCGCACATCCAATATCAATTTCATCATCTTCTTCGGTATCCAAATTCAAAAGAATTTGTCCTTTTAGAATTCCGCCTTTTAAGTTCAAAGCGCCCGTCATTCCAGTTTCTTCGTCGATAGTAAATAAAGCTTCAATAGCTGGATGTGGAATGTCTTTACTTTCCAAAATTGCCATAATAGCAGCAACACCAAGTCCGTTGTCTGCACCTAAAGTAGTTCCACGCGCACGAACCCAATCCCCATCAACATACATATCGATTCCTTGGGTATCAAAATCAAAAACAGTAACTGCATTTTTTTGGTGTACCATATCCAAATGCCCTTGAAGTACCACTGGTTTTCTATTTTCCATTCCTGGAGTAGCGGGTTTTCTAATGATTACATTGCGAATGTTATCTTCAAAAGTTTCTAATCCTAATTGGTTTCCAAAGTCTTTCATAAAGGCAATAACGCGATCTTCTTTTTTAGAAGGACGTGGTACCGCATTCAAATTGGCAAATTGATTCCAAAGTACTATAGGTTCTAAATTGCGTATTTCTTGGCTCATATTGTGTAATCGTTTTTAAGTATCAATCGAGCAAAGTTACAAAGTTTAAAATCGTTATGAATTGATATTGTGATTATATTTACATCTTAAAATGCATTTTGTGAAACGCCAAAACCTACTTCTATTTTTTCTTATAATTCAAATTATTTTGATTCCATTTCTAGGTTATTTTCCGGAAGTTGTGGAGCGGTGGTACAGTAATGGATTCTACCCTATTGTTTCTAAATTACTTCGAATCCTATTTGGACACATTCCATTTTCTATCGGTGATATCCTGTATTTTCTATTAATCGTTTTCGGAATACAATGGATCTGGAAATGCCGAAAGTCATGGAAAACCAATTGGAGAAAGAATATTTCGAAAATAGTAAGTTGCATTTCTGTACTCTATTTTACTTTTCATTTGCTTTGGGGATTCAATTATTATCGACAACCTCTTTTTGAGAAAATGAAAATTGAACGCGACTATTCCGATGCCGATTTATTGGTTTTTACCAAAAAATTAATTACTAAAACGAATGACGTTCAGTTCCAGATTACACAAAATAAAAAGGAGAAAATCGCATTTCCCTATTCGCAAGAACAAGTGTTTCAAATGAATACCGAAGGATATAGCAACCTAGCTGACCAACATCCTTTTTTTCAGTATTCTGAATTAAGTGGGAAGCAATCACTCTTTAGTTTGCCACTAACTTATATGGGTTTTGGGGGGTATTTAAATCCGTTTACCAATGAAGCCCAAGTCAATTATTTGATGCCAATGTATCATTCGCCAACTACTAGTTGTCACGAAATGGCGCACCAAATGGGTTATGCCAGCGAAAGTGAATGCAATTTTATTGGTTTTATGGCTTCGGTAAAAAACGAGAATTTATATTTCAAATATTCTGGTTACAGCTTTGCTTTGCGGTATTGCTTAGCGAATTGGCAAATCCGAAACGAAAGTGTTTACAAGCAATTGTTACAAACCGTTCATCCAGGAATTCTGAATAATTATGAAGAAAGTAATGCCTTTTGGAAATCATACGAAACACCTATTGAAACAGGATTTCATCTTTTTTATGATTCCTTCCTAAAATGGAACCAACAAAAAGACGGAATGGAAGGCTATAGTAAATTTGTCAACTTAATGGTCAATTATTACAAAAACAAGCCCTTGTGAAAATGACAATATCAAAAATCAAATTCAATATCAAAAAGCATTTGCAAACTTTGCGAATCAGCGGTAAAGAATAAAAAAAGTGGTGCCTTTGTGCCTTAGTAGCAAAAAATATGTAACAAAACAACTCAACCTACTACTAACCCCAATATGAAATCGGAACTAGAACAGTCTTTTGTAAAGCAACTTCAAGAGAATCAGAATATAATCCACAAAATTTGTAGATTATATACTGAGGACGAAGACGCGCATAAAGATTTGTTCCAGGAAATTACGATTCAGTTGTGGAATGCTTTTCCGAAGTTTAGAGGCGATAGTAAATTCTCTACTTGGGCCTATCGAGTAGCATTGAATACTGCCATTACGCTATACCGAAAGACGAAACGATCCATCAATACAATAGGCTACGAAGGGAATTCCCATTATATTCCCGAAGTCCAATACAACTACGAAGAAGAAGAACAACTTAAATTACTATATAAAGCTGTTTACCAATTGAACGACATTGAAAAAGCCCTCATTTTCATGTATTTGGA
>CAYWFQ010000114.1:0-5970 GCA_964457505.1 uncultured Flavobacterium sp. | reverse complement strand
ATCAAATAATCTTCCAGTTGCTCTTTGTCTTCTAATAAGGCATCGTCAATTGCAATTGATTTGATAGTTCTATTGGCAGTTAAAGTAACTTTAAGTGTTCCGTCACTACTTTGTTCGTCTATTAGTACTGAATCCAAACGTTTTTTAGTATCTTCTATTTTTTGTTGGGTTTCTCTTAATTTACCCATCATTCCCATTAAATCCATTATTTACTTTTTTATTTGATTAATTATCGATGTAAAATTAGTACATTAGATGTTTATTTTAAATTAAATATTCATGAAAAATACACTTCTGTTCCACTTTGTTTGTGTTATTTTTGCGGCTTCATTTACAACAATTAATGCACAATCTATGTCACATACTATAGCAGCTCCTGTAGCCAAAATACTTCCAAAACAATTAAAGAAGCACAATGAGGTGCGCATTGATAATTATTATTGGTTGAACGACAGAGAAAATCCGGAAGTGATTGACTATTTGAATCAAGAAAATGCCTATTACGATTCGATGACGGCGCATACCAAAGAGTTCCAAAAAGAACTTTTTGAGGAAATGAAAGGACGTATCAAAGAAGACGATCAATCCGTTCCGTATTTATACAATGGGTATTACTATATAACACGATATGAGAAAGGACAAGATTATCCTATTTACTCTCGCAAAAAAGGAAGTCTAGAGGCAAAAGAAGAAATCTTGTTTGATTGTAATGTATTAGCCAAAGGACATACGTTTTTCCAATTAGGTGGTTTGAGTGTGAGTCCAGATAATCGATTTGCTTCTTTTGGAATAGATACTGTCGGAAGACGTATTTATACGATTCAGGTTAAAAATTTGGAGACCAATGAAATCCTTTCCGATGTGATTGAAAACGCCACTGGGGGTTCGGTTTGGGCGAATGATAACCAAACGCTGTTTTATACACGACAAGACAAAGTAACTTTGCGTGCGAATCAGATTTTCAAGCACAAATTGGGAAGCAATGCTGATAAAGATGTCTTGGTTTATGAAGAAAAAGATGAAACCTTCAACGTTTCGGTTGGCAAAGAGAAATCCAAAAAATACATTGTTATTGGTGCTGAAAGTACCTTAACTACCGAATACCGAATTTTAAATTCCAATACACCAGACGCGGAATTCAAAGTATTTCAACCAAGAGTTCGCGGTCTAGAATATAGTATTTCTCATTTTGGAGATTCATTCTATATTTTGACAAACAAAGACAAAGCCACTAACTTTAAGTTGATGAAAACCCCTGAAAATGCGACTGAAAAGAAACATTGGAAAGAAGTCATTGCACACAGGGAAGATGTTTTAATTGAAGATATTGAAATTTTTAGCAACTATTTGGTAGTCGAAGAACGCTCTAATGGTTTGAATCATATTCGCATTATGCCTTGGAGTGGAGAAGGGGAGTACTATTTGCCTTTTGGAAGCGAAACCTACAATGCGTACACGACAACTAATGTTGATTTCGACACGGATATTTTGCGTTACAGTTACCAGTCAATGGCAACACCATCTTCGGTGATTGACTTCAACATGAAGACTAAAGAGAAAGAAATCAAGAAAGAGCAAGCCGTTTTAGGAGGTCAATTTGATAAAAATAATTACATCGAAGAACGAGTTTGGGCAACTGCCAAAGACGGAACTAAAGTACCTATTTCATTGGTATACCGTAAAGACTTGAAAAAAGACGGAACTAATCCGTTGTTGCAGTATGCGTATGGATCGTATGGTGTTACTATGGAACCCTACTTTTCAACCACCCGTTTGTCATTATTGGATCGTGGTTTTATTTATGCTATTGCCCACATTCGCGGCGGAGAAGATTTAGGAAGACAATGGTATGAAGATGGAAAATTATTGAAAAAGAAAAATACGTTCACGGATTTCATCGATTGTTCACAGTTTTTAATTCAAGAAAAGTATACGTCACCAGCTCATTTGTATGCTGAAGGTGGTTCGGCAGGTGGCTTATTGATGGGAGCAGTAGTGAATATGGCACCTGAATTATACCATGGTGTTATTGCTCAAGTTCCGTTTGTAGATGTGATTACGACGATGTTAGACGATAGTATTCCGTTGACAACTGGAGAATATGACGAATGGGGAAATCCAAATAATAAAAAATACTACGATTATATGTTGTCGTATTCGCCTTATGATAATGTGAAAGAACAAGTTTATCCTAATCTATTTGTTTCTACAGGTTTACACGATTCGCAGGTACAGTATTGGGAACCAGCTAAATGGGTGGCTAAATTGCGTACCCATAAAAAAGGAAACACGGTTTTATATTTGAATACTAATATGGATGCGGGTCATGGCGGGGCTTCTGGCCGGTTTGAAGCCTTGAAAGAATTAGCCAAAGAGTTTGCTTTCTTAATGGATTTAGAAGAAATTAAAAAATAATTAGAAATTTATTCTTAAATTTGTAACTTATTGGGGCGATCCAAAAACGACCTGAATAAACTGTTTTTTTGTATGAAAGAAGAAATAAATGCTCATAATTCGGTTTTAGATTTGATAGGTAATACACCTCTTATCAAACTAAAAAAAGTAACTGAAGGTATAGAAGGTAATTTCTATGCTAAGGTGGAAGCATTTAACCCAGGTCACTCCTCTAAAGATAGAATAGCACTTTACATTATTGAACAAGCAGAGAAACAAGGAATTCTTTCTCCTGGAGACACTATTGTTGAAACTACTTCTGGAAATACTGGATTTAGTATTGCGATGGTAAGCATTATAAAAGGATATAACTGTATTCTTGCTGTAAGTTCAAAATCGTCTAAAGATAAAATTGATATGTTGCGTGCTATGGGGGCCAAAGTATATGTTTGCCCTGCTCACGTTTCAGCTGATGATGAACGTTCGTATTATAGTGTAGCCAAACGTTTGCACGAAGAAACAAAAGGTTCAGTATACATCAATCAATATTTTAATCAATTGAATATTGATGCGCATTATTTGAGTACAGGTCCAGAAATTTGGAAACAAACTAACGGAAAAATTACGCATCTTGTAGCTTGTAGTGGTACAGGAGGAACGATATCAGGAACTGCCAAATACTTGAAAGAACAAAATCCTAACATTAAAATTTTAGGAGTAGATGCTTTTGGTTCTGTATTAAAAAAATACCACGAAACGAGAGAATTTGATAAAGACGAAATCTATCCGTATCGTATTGAAGGATTAGGTAAAAACTTAATTCCATCAGCTACTGATTTTGATGTCATTGACAAATTCATGAAAGTAACGGATGAAGAAAGCGCTCATGCTACTCGTGAATTAGCCAAAACAGAAGGTTTATTCGTTGGGTATACTTCGGGAGCTGTTCTTCAAGCGATAAAGCAATATGCTGACGAAGGAGAGTTTGATGCTGATAGTAATGTAATCGCTATTTTTCCTGATCACGGATCACGTTATATGAGCAAAGTATTTAGTGATGATTGGATGAATGAACAAGGATTTTTTGACAGTATCAACGAAGAAGAAGCTCAAAAAATTGAATTTATAAAATAATACGTTTTTAAGTAATACTATAAAAACTCCAGAAATTCTGGAGTTTTTTTTGTCCCATAAGTAGGTATAAAAAAACTCCCGATTGCTCGAGAGTTTGTATTTGAATTAATTGGGGCATAACCCATAAAAGAAAAGTTATTCTTCCATAGTGTGATACACGTTCATCACGTCATCATCCTCTTCCATTTTTTCGATCAATTTTTCCACATCCGCTACTTGATCTTCAGTTAGCTTTTTAGTGATTTGAGGAATTCGTTCAAATCCAGAAGATAGAATTTCCAATCCTCTGCTTTCTAATTCTTTTTGGATAGTTCCAAAACTACCAAAAGGCGCATAGATTAAAATACCGTCTTCGTCTTCAAAAACTTCTTCGGCACCAAAATCAATGAATTCCAATTCCAATTCTTCAGGATCCAATCCTTCTTTTGGAATACGGAAATTACAGGTATGGTCAAACATAAATTCAACCGATCCTTGTGTTCCCATAGTACCGTTGCATTTGTTAAAGTAAGAACGAATATTAGCAACAGTTCTGTTGTTATTATCGGTAGCCGTTTCAATCAAAAGCGCAATTCCGTGAGGAGCATAGCCTTCAAACAAAACTTCTTTGTAGTTCGCTGTATCTTTATCAGTTGCTTTTTTAATAGCACGTTCAACATTATCCTTAGGCATATTCGCTGCCTTCGCATTTTGAATTACCGCTCTTAATCGTGAATTGGCATCCGGATTTGGTCCTCCTTCTTTAACCGCCATTACGATATCTTTACCAATTCTAGTAAAGGCTTTGGCCATTGCTGACCAACGTTTCATTTTTCTTCCTTTTCTAAACTCAAACGCTCTTCCCATTTCTGATATTTTTTTAACGTTGCAAAAATACTATTATTTTGCAGTTTTCACAATTCCAGTTATTTTTTGTAAAATGGTAGTTTTACCACTTTAGCAAGTACATCATTTTTACGAATTCGGATGTAGATATCGCTATCTACTCCACTAAATTCAGAACTCACATATCCTAAACCAATTCCTTTGTTCATAGAAGGCGACATAGTTCCCGAGGTTACAATCCCGATTACATTTCCTGCAGCATCTACAATTTCGTAATCGTGTCTTGGCACTGCGCGTTCTTGCATTTCAAAACCTACTAATTTTTTAGCAACACCCGCTTCTTTTTGTTTTTTCAAATTGGCGGCATTCGTGAATTCTTTATTGAATTTGGTAATCCAACCCAATCCTGCTTCTAAAGGCGAAGTCGTATCGTTGATGTCGTTTCCATACAAACAGAATCCCATTTCTAAACGCAAGGTATCACGAGCAGCCAAACCAATCGGTTGAATATTGAATGCTTTCCCAGCTTCGAATACTTGGTTCCAAATGTGTTCTACATCAGCATTTTTACAATAAATTTCAAATCCACCAGCGCCAGTATATCCTGTAGCTGAAATAATTACGTCATTCACTCCGGCAAAATCACCTACTTGAAAATGGTAGTATTCAATTTGAGATAAATTTAATGAAGATAAGGATTGCATCGCTTCAACGGCTTTTGGTCCTTGAATGGCCAATAACGAATAGTCATCGGAAAGATTTTTCATCTCTACACCTAAATCATTGTGGGAACTGATCCAATTCCAATCTTTCTCAATATTAGAAGCGTTTACCACCAAAAGATATTCTTCTTCTTTCATTTTGTAGACCAATAAATCATCTACAATTCCGCCTTCAGCATTAGGTAAACACGAATATTGTGCTCTACCAATAGTTAAAGTGGCAGCATCATTAGAAGTTACTTTTTGGATCAATGCCAAAGCATTCGGACCAGAAAGTAGAAATTCTCCCATGTGCGACACGTCAAATACGCCCACGCCCGTTCTAACAATTTCGTGTTCGGCATTTACCCCTTCGTAAAGAATGGGCATATTGTATCCGGCAAACGGCAGCATTTTCGCTCCCAAACTCTCGTGAATGTGTGTTAAAGCAGTATTTTTCATGTAATTGAAGTGATTTTTTTGATGGCGCTAATTTATTGCTTTTTTATGGAGTGGCAAAAAATATGCGAAACGGATTTCGAAAGCTATTTTTGTTTAATTTTAATTCCATTTAAAACTGAACCCGAATGAAATCTATTTATTACAGCCTACTTCTAATTGTGTTTTTTAGTATTTCCTCCAAAGCTCAAAAAGTAGTTTCGGTCAACTATCAAAATCAGGCTGACGTAAAAGTTTTTGTAGTTCAATATGAAAATCAAGCCGATTTAAAAGTGTACAAAGTGAAGTATCCGAATCAAGCGGGTCAAAACGATGGGAAATGGTTTTTTACCAACTATCAGAATCAAGCTAGTAAATCCATTTTCTTTGTAGACTATGAAAACCAAGCAGATCTAAAGATATTCTTTGTTTCCTACGAAAATCAAGCAGGCTGGCGGAATAATGCCAAACGACATTT
>CAYWFQ010000113.1:0-6036 GCA_964457505.1 uncultured Flavobacterium sp. | reverse complement strand
TCTTTCACCATTTGAGCTCCCATATTTTCTAATGGGTCTTGCAATTCGATTTCTTTTGCAACAGTAACACCATCTTTAGTTACGTTGGGTCCGCCAAAAGCTTTTCCAATAATAACATTACGTCCTTTAGGTCCTAAAGTTACTTTTACTGCATTTGCTAATGCATCAACACCACGTTTTAATCCGTCACGTGCTTCAATATCAAATTTTATATCTTTTGCCATTTTAATGTTTATTTGTTGATTAGTGTATTTGTAAAGTTGATTTAGATAATTGCTAGAATATCGTCTTCACGCATGATTAAATAATCTTTACCTTCTAATTTTAATTCGGTACCAGCGTATTTTCCGTAAAGAACGGTATCGCCAACTTTTACAGTCATAGCGTGATCTTTAGTTCCGTTACCTACGGCAACAACAGTCCCTTTTTGTGGTTTTTCTTTTGCAGTATCTGGAATAAAAATTCCTGAAGCAGTTTTTGTTTCTGCTGCGACTGGTTCAATTAGAACGCGGTCTGAAAGTGGTTTAATGTTTAATCCCATGATGTTATGTTTTAAATTTATTTTAAATGAATGATTGTCTTATTTCAGAAATTGTGCCATCCTATTTTTACTGACATTTTTTCCTAAAAAAAATGCCAGCTTTGTCAGGCTGGCATTTTCGTTTATTTTAAAGTGCTTATTTTGTAGCTGGAGCAACCGGAGTAGCAGGTGTTGCTGGAGTTGTAGCAGCAGGAGCTTCCGTTTTCTCAATAATTTTAGAATCAGTATCACTTAAAGCACCAGTAAAGCTTAAGCTTGAAAGTAAAATAAGTGCAATCAAAATAGTTGCTAATGTCCAAGTACTTTTATCTAAAAAGTCAGTAGTTTTTTGTACACCACCTAACATTTGAGATCCACCTATTGAAGAAGATAACCCGCCTCCTTTAGGGTTTTGAACCATGATTACTACTACCAATAGAAAGCAAACTATTGTAATTAAAACTAAAAAAATTGAAAATGTGCTCATTGTTAATTATTGTTATTTTGTTGTAAAATCTTTATATCCGAAATACGGTCTGCAAAGAAACTAATTTTTTCTGGATATTTCAAAATTAATATTTCATAAGCTTGAATTGCTTTTTGATATTTTTTTTGTTCTAAATACACTTTAGCTAACGTCTCGGTCATTAACATAGAATTATCGTCTTTGTTTAAATCAAAACTTCTGCTTGCTGTTGTTTCTTGTTTTACGGCAGGAATTTTCGGATTGGTTTCGATAAATTTATCAATCAACTCCAGTTTTTTCTTTTGAGTTTCATTCAAAGTAACAGCTGTAGTAACGCTTTCTTTCTCTCTAACGATGGGTTGAATTCTAGATAATTGCAACCATTCTTGAAATGAATGTTGCTCATTTGTTGTGAAATCTAACGGTTTGCCGATTTCTAATTTTTCTGTAGCAATTTTGATTTCTGCTGTTTCGTCAGTGTTAGCTTCTTTTATAGATGTAAGTATAGATGCTTCAAGCGTTTCTTTGACTTCTTGTTTTTCTTGCAAAATAACAACTTCGCTATCAATTACATTAATATCAAGAAGTTCCAATACTTTTTTGTCGTAATAGCCTTTTTGAATTGCAGTAAAAGTATTTGAAGTAATAAAATCAAATAAAACAGTTCGATCTGTTGTATGAGCTGCAGTAACTTTTAGCGCATGATTGTATTTGAAACTATTTTGATTGTATAAACCTTTTAAACGTAATGCTCTTGCACTTTGAAAATAGGGAAAATCTTCTAAAACATGTGTCAAAGATTCTGTTTGCTTTTCGTTGATAGCATCGGGTTTATTAATTAAAAAAGTATAATCGGTTACATTCATAAAGTCAATTTGTTTATTTGTAAATTCGGATATTTGTAAATTCGGATATTTGTAAATTGGAAACACCAAATAAACAAATCACCGATTACTCATTCTAATCTACCATTTGGCTAACGATTCATTAAATATATCTTGCGTAATTCTTTCGAAAATTTCATCCAAAGCTTTGTTTAATGTAGTGCCATTAAGCTGTGTTGTGGCTGGGTAATCATAATAGAATTCAAATGTTTTTTCAAAATCGTCCTTTTCTGTTTTTTTGTTAGCAAACCTAACATTTACTCTAATTTTTAAACGGTTTTGAGACGCTTGTTGGTCAGCAGTTGCCGTCATTGGACTTATTCTGTAATCTACAATTTCTCCTTCATAAGTTAAATCAGCGCCATTTTTAACCAAGTTTAAATTGGTTTGATTTTGAATTAAATCCTGAAGTGTTAAAGTAAAAGTACGATCAATTCCAGGCTCAATGATTTCGGAATTATTTTGAAAAAAGTTCACTTGGAATGTTTTTGCTTCAATTTTTCCAGTCCCAGTGAAATTATAGACGGAGCAACTTGAAAATCCAAATACGATTAATACAATATATAGGTAATAAATGTTTTTCATTTTTCTTTTTAAAAACCCAAAGATATTCAAAATCAATTGATAAATATTATAGGTCAAATTGTTTTATTTTTCGGTACAGCGTACGTTCTGAAATTCCCAATTCATCAGCCGCTGCTTTTCTTTTTCCTTTGTTTTTTTCCAAAGAGCGTTTGATCATTTCGATTTCCTTTTGTTCTAATTTTAAAATTTCTTCTTCGGCTTCAATAGTTTCTGCAAAAAGATAGTTGTCTTCTTCATCATCTTCATAAACTGTTTCTTCTTTAGGGACGTTCAAAATGGCAGCTCTAGGTGTCTCTTCAAAATGGATTTCATTATCGCTTTCTTGAGTTCCGTAGATTTTCTTAATGAGATTCTGATTGGTTTCTTGTACTTTAGAACTGCCGTTTTTCATCAACTCCAAAGTCAATTTTTTCAAATCATGCAAATCACTTTTCATGTCGAAAAGGACTTTGTACAAAATTTCTCTTTCGGTATTAAAATCGCTATCGCTTTTTTTATCACTTACTACAGAAGGTAAATGGGTTCCTTCAGTAGGTAAGTAGGATTGCAATGTTATTGCATTGATATCGCGACTAGTTTCTAAAACAGAAAGTTGTTCGGCTACATTTCTTAATTGACGGATGTTACCACTCCAGCGAAATTTTTGTAATAGTTGAATCGCATTTTCGTCCAATTTCAATGGAGGCATTTTATATTTGTGTGCAAAATCTGCTGCGAATTTTCGAAACAACAAATGTATATCTTCTTTGCGTTCGCGCAATGGCGGTAAGCCAATATCAACAGTGCTTAAACGGTAATATAAATCTTCTCTGAATTTTCCTTTTTCGATTGCATTGAATAAATTTACATTGGTTGCAGCAACAATTCGAACGTTAGTTTTTTGTACTTGTGATGAACCTACTTTAATAAATTCTCCGTTTTCCAAAACACGAAGCAAACGAACTTGTGTAGTTAAAGGCAATTCGCCAACTTCATCTAAGAAAATGGTTCCGCCATTGGCTACTTCAAAATAGCCTTCACGTGTATTCGTAGCTCCTGTAAAGGCTCCTTTTTCGTGACCGAAAAGTTCACTGTCAATAGTTCCTTCTGGAATTTCACCACAGTTTACGGCAATGTATTTTCCGTGTTTTCGATGCGACAGAGAATGGATAATTTTTGGAATACTTTCTTTTCCAACACCACTTTCCCCAATCACTAATACCGAAATATCGGTAGGAGCCACCTGAATTGCTTTTTCTATGGCACGATTTAATTTTGGGTCATTCCCAATAATCTCAAAACGTTGTTTTATTGATTGAACTGTTTCCATATTTTATTTTTTATGCCACTGATTAAATGATTCAAAAGGATTATTTGATCAATAGTTTTATTTATTAACGATTGAATTGATTTTAGATTACAAATCTCTTGTGTTGTAAAGATTTGGTTTGAAAATTCACTAATAATCCAATTTCTGAATCCGCTAATTTTATATAGTTTAATATTTGTGCTGTATGTTCATTTGACAATTCTTTCACTGCTTTTATTTCCAAAATAATATCTCCATTTACTACGAAATCAGCATAGAATTTGTGAGGCAGAAATTTTCCTTTATACTCAATTATAAATTCTTTTTCTCTTTCAAAAAAAATATTGTTTTCTTTTAATTCAATTTCAATTGCATCCTTATAAATAATTTCTAATAAACCAGGACCAAGGTTTCTGTGAACTTCCATACAGATGCCGATGATTTTATAAGTTTCTTCCTCTCTATAATGTGACATAATTAAATTATTATTTATTTAAAAAATCCTTAAAATCATAATAATCTGTGGTAGAAAATCAATTCATTTCACTTAAACCAACTGCTTCTCCTTTAAGAGTTCCGCTGGTACATGACGTGATTTTTACATTGACAAAATCACCTATTCTGTAATTTTCTTTTGGAAAAACTACTGTGATACTTTGTGAATTTCGTCCTGAAAACTCATCTTTTGATTTTTTAGATACCTTTTCAACCAAAACTTCTACAGTTTGTCCGATGAATTCTTCAGATCGGAACCAAGCGTGTTTTTGTTGTAAGTCAACAATTTCTTGCAATCGTCTTGCCTTTGTTTCTTCGGTAACATCGTCTTCCATTTTGCGTCCAGCCAATGTGCCTGGGCGTTCGGAATACGAATACATATAGCCAAAGTTATATTTTACATACTCCATTAAACTCATGGTGTCTTGATGATCGGCTTCGGTTTCTGTTGGAAAACCGGCAATCATATCCTGAGAAATGGAACAATTCGGAATTATAGTTCTAATTTTATCAATCAATGTCATGTATTCTTCACGCGTATGCAAACGGTTCATTTCCTTTAAAATGCGATTGCTTCCAGACTGAACGGGTAAGTGAATGTGTTTACAGATATTAGGGTATTTTGCAATTACGTGTAATACTTCTTCATGCATATCTTGTGGATTGGATGTAGAAAATCGGATACGCATTTTAGGAAAAGTAACTGCTACCGTTTCTAATAATTGCTCAAAACGAATGGCTGTAGCTTTTTGCATTTCGCTTGCGTTTTCAAAATCTTTTTTCAATCCGCCGCCATACCATAAATAACTATCTACATTTTGTCCTAACAAGGTGATTTCTTTAAATCCGTTGTCCCACAAATCTTTAATTTCTTTCATGATACTTTGTGGTTCACGACTGCGTTCACGACCACGAGTGAAAGGCACTACGCAAAACGTACACATATTGTCGCAACCACGAGTGATTGATACTAAAGCAGTGATTCCATTGCTCATTAAACGAACTGGTGCAATATCGCCGTAAGTTTCTTCTTTGGAGAGAATTACATTGATGGCATCACGTCCTTCTTCAACTTCAGCTAGCAAGTTGGGTAAATCTTTATAAGCATCTGGACCAACAACTAAATCGACTATTTTTTCTTCTTCTAAAAATTGACTTTTCAAACGTTCAGCCATACAGCCTAAAACGCCCACTTTCATTTTGGGATTGATTCGTTTTACAGCATTGTATTTTTCCAAACGCTTCCGAATAGTTTGTTCTGCTTTATCACGTATAGAACAAGTGTTGACTAAAACCAAGTCGGCTTCTTCTAATATTTGAGTGGTGTTGAAACCATTATCAGATAAAATAGAAGCTACGATTTCACTATCTGAAAAATTCATAGCGCAACCGTAACTCTCAATGAAGAGTTTTTTTGTATTTTCCTTTTTATGTTCTAAAACAAGACTTTCACCTTGTTTACTTTCTTCAATTACTTTTTCCATGTTCATTTTTCAAAGTGCAAATATACGTCAAATTACAGAAATATGACAAGATGGCAGTTGAACTTTTAACAGTATTTTAATGTCTTTAATAAAATAAAATTAAAGACTGTATTTTAAAAGTACATATTTAATTAATTCATTTTGCCGCTTCCAGTTTTAAATAAATAATGTACCGTTAAAAAGCGTTTTTAGTCGATAAAATTTACTTTTAAAATTTAAAAAACATAAAATTTAAAAAAATCACATACTTTTGCACCTTCAAACAAACGGGATATGGCAAAGAATTTAGTTATAGTGGAATCACCTGCAAAGGC
>CAYWFQ010000112.1:0-6164 GCA_964457505.1 uncultured Flavobacterium sp. | reverse complement strand
TCCACTAGTAGCTCCTGTTATTAAGGCTGTTTTACTCATTTTTTTATTTTGTAATTAAGGCACATTTTTACCCATACTTTCGCTCCAAATAGCAAACCAATCTTCTTTTTCTAAAGGTAATTCAGTCGCTTTCATCAAGGCTTGAATTCGAGCAACATTTACTGTTCCTGCAATTGGAATTACTTGAGCAGGATGTTGTAAAATCCAAGACAATAAAATAGTGTCTGAACCCACTCCGTATTTAGAAACTAATTGCGCTAACAATTTTTTCATACGTCGGGTTTGCTCATTATCTTCTCTAAACACACTTCCTAAAGGATTCCAAGACATAGGGCGAATACCGTTTACTTGCATATAATCCAAACTTCCATCCAACATGGCTTCGTGATGCGAAGCTGAAAACTGAATTTGGTTATAGCTTACTGTTGTTTTCTGACGAATTAATTCGGTTTGCGAAGCAGTAAAGTTGGATAAACCAAAATCAACAATTTTCCCCTCGGCTTTTAATTTTTCCACTGCCTCTGCAATTTCATCCGCTTGCATTAACGGACTAGGGCGATGCAATAATAGAATATCTAAATAATCTGTAGCTAAGTTTTTTAAAGAATTTTCTACAGACCAAATGATATAGTCTTTAGAATATTCATAATGCTTGATGGTATTGTTTCTGTTTTTGGTCACCATTTGAATACCACATTTCGAAATCAACTGGATTTTTTGACGATCAATTTTACTTGAACTTAAGGCTTTTCCAAATTCAGCTTCGGTGGTATAATCGCCATAAATATCAGCGTGATCAAAGGTGGTAATTTTATTTTCTAAACACAAATGGATCATATTCTCCATCTCTTTTGTGTTGAGATTTTTATCCCAAATTCCCCAATTCATTGCCCCAGCAATTATGGGAGATAGTGTTGTTTTACTCATTGTGATATAAAGTATTTCTAATTGGTAAATCTAGTATTTTCTTTCAAATTGAATAGAGTTCTTAAAAATAGGTAAATTCTATCACAATTCGTCCTTAAAATTAGGCTTTTTGCCGAAGTTTTAACCATTCTTTAACATCTTACTTCTAAAAAAAAATTCAATTTGCACTCGCAAAAGAAAACCGTATAAAAGAAGGTTTAAAAAATATCACAATGGAAGAGAATACATCGACTTTAGACATTAGAGCAATTAATGAGAAAATAGAAAGAGAAAGTGCTTTTATCGATCTCCTTACTATGGAAATGAACAAGGTAATTGTGGGTCAAAAGCACATGGTAGAACGATTGTTAATTGGACTACTTGGTCAAGGCCATATTTTGTTAGAAGGAGTTCCGGGATTGGCTAAAACTTTAGCGATTAATACCCTTTCGCAAGCAGTTGCAGGTTCGTTTAGCCGAATCCAATTCACACCCGACTTATTACCAGCAGATGTGGTAGGAACGATGATTTATAACATCAAGCAAAATGAATTTTCAATTAAAAAAGGGCCGATTTTTGCCAATTTCGTCTTAGCGGATGAGATTAACCGTGCGCCTGCTAAAGTGCAATCAGCTTTGTTAGAGGCGATGCAAGAAAAGCAAGTCACTATTGGCGACACCACTTTCAAATTAGACAAACCGTTTTTAGTTTTAGCTACGCAAAATCCAATTGAGCAAGAAGGAACCTATCAGTTGCCGGAAGCGCAAGTCGATCGTTTTATGTTAAAAACGGTAATTGACTATCCAAAAATGGATGAAGAGCGTTTAGTTATCCGTCAGAATTTGAGCGGAAGCTATGAAAAAGTAAATCAAGTAGTTTCAATCGAGCAAATTTTACGCGCTCAAGAAGCAGTTCGTGAAGTCTACATGGATGAGAAAATCGAAAAATACATTCTAGATATTATTTTCGCTACGCGTTATCCAGAAAAATACAAATTAGCCGACTTGAAACCATTGATTAGTTTTGGTTCTTCGCCACGTGGAAGTATCAATTTGGCGAATGCCGCTAAATGTTATGCCTTCATCAAACGCCGTGGTTATGTAATTCCAGAAGACGTTCGTGCAGTAGTTCACGATGTTTTGCGTCATAGAATTGGCGTTACCTACGAAGCAGAAGCCGAAAATATTACTTCTGTAGACATCATCAACAAAATCGTAAACGAAGTTGAGGTACCTTAATTTCTTGAAAGATAAACTTTGTGACTTTGCGCCTTTGTGGCAGTAACAAAATGGATACAAAAGACCTACTTAAAAAAGTCCGAAAAATAGAAATCAAAACCCGAAGATTGAGCGATCATATCTTTTCGGGAGAATACCATACGTCTTTTAAAGGACGTGGGATGACTTTTAGCGAAGTGCGTCAGTACCAATATGGAGATGATATTCGGGCCATCGATTGGAATGTAACTGCACGATACAACGAAGCACATGTTAAGGTTTTTGAAGAAGAACGCGAATTAACGATGATGCTGATGGTTGATATTTCGGGTTCGGAGAGTTTTGGTTCCAAAAATCAGTTTAAAAAAGATATTGTCACTGAAATTGCCGCTACTATGGCTTTTTCGGCGACCCAAAATAATGATAAAATTGGATTAATTCTGTTTTCAGATGAAATCGAATTGTACATTCCACCCAAAAAAGGACGATCTCATGTGTTGCGAATCATCCGCGAACTCATCGAGTTTGAACCTAAAAGCAATAAAACAGATTTGGCACAAGCTCTGAAATTCTTGTCGGGAACCCAAAAAAAGAAAGCTATTGTTTTTGTGATTTCTGATTTTATGACACAGGAATACGAGCAAACATTGAAAATTGCTTCTAAAAAACACGACATTACGGGTATTCGAGTATACGATATTCGCGAAGAAAAAATGCCCAATTTAGGAATGGTTCCAATGTTGGACGCCGAAACTGGGGTGGTGCAATTAGTAGATACAAGTTCTAAATCAGTTCGCATGAACTACGAAAAACACTATCACGATCGTGTTAATTATTTTAAAGAAACTTTCAGTAAATCAGGTTCTGGAGTCGTGAACACTCGAGTTGATGAAAGTTATGTAACCAAATTATTAGGGTATTTTAAATCGAGATAAAGATTTTAGATTTTAAAAAAAGTGAATAAACGAGAAATCAAAAATCACTAATCGTTAATCAACAATCAGAAATCAAAATTTCTGAATAGTATAAATGAAAAAAATAGCATACATAGTATTTTTTCTAATTTCAACTTCACTTTTTGCACAAAAAGTGACGACGGCTTTGGACACAACGCGCAATAAAATTGGAGCCGAGTTCAAATTGACCTTGAAAGCATCGGTGGACACTTCGGCTAGAGTTGTTTTTCCAAAATTGAAAAACATTGGTGCCTTAGAAGTGATTCGTTCGTACCCAATAGATACGATTCGAAATAACGATCGCTATGAATTGGTCAAAAAATACGGTTTAACGCAATTTGATTCTGGAAAATATACCATTCCAAGAGTTCAAATACTGATTAACAAAAAACCTTATTTATCCGATTCTCTTTTGGTTGAGGTGGCCAATGTGAAAGTGGATACCTTGCAACAAAAAATGTACGATATCAAAAATATTGTGGCTGCTGAAAGTCATTGGGGGAATTGGTGGAAATACTTACTTGCAATTATTATTTTAGCAGGAATAGGTGCTTTGGTGTATTGGTACATCAAGAAAAAGCAGCAGAAAGTCATCGAAGAAGAAGTGTATAAAACACCAATTGAAAAAGCCACTTCGTTACTGACTATTTTGGAGAAAAAAGAATTGTGGCAAAACGGAGAAATTAAGGAATATTATAGCGAATTGACCGATATCGCCAGAAATTATATCGAAGAAGCTATCGAAATTCCAGCGATGGAAAGCACGACTTCGGAACTGATTACGGCTTTGAGAGCGGCTTCTGTCAAAAAGAAAATGACGCTTTCGCAAGAGACAATCGAAAATTTAGAACGCGTTTTAAAACAAGCCGATTTAGTAAAATTCGCGAAATCTAAACCGATGGATTTCGAAATTACGGAAGACAGAAATAAGATTCAAAAAGCGATTTTAACTTTGGATAAAGCAATTCCTGTGGAAGTGCCTGAAGAAGAAGATTTGTTGCTTAATGAAGCCCAAAGACAACATCAAATCCAATTGCAATTAAAGAAAAAGAAAGCCAAACGCATTCGTACCGCGATTATTTCATTGGTGTTATTGATGTTTCTAGTGACTGGATTTTTTGTGGTAACTCGAGGTTTTAGTTTTGTCATTGATACGGTTTTTGGCCGTGAAACCAAAGAATTATTAGAAGGAGAATGGGTAAAAAGCGAATATGGAAATCCAGGAATTCTAATAGAAACGCCTCAGGTTTTAAAACGAGTGGATGCACAAAAAGTATTGCCTAAAAACACGATGGCATTGATTAAAGAAATGCAGTTGTTTCAGTATGGTGACATGATGAACAGCTTTTTTATGATGGTTTCTACAAGTCAATTCAAACAACCGACTGATATTGATTTGGCGAAAGCTATGGAAGGCAATCTAAAAATAATTGAAGCGCAAGGCGGTCAAAATATCATTGTAAAACAAGAAGATTTTGAAACCGAAAGCGGTGTACAAGGATTGAAAGGATACGGAACGATGACGATGCTGAATCCGTTGACCAAGTCAAGTGAGAAAGTATATTATGAGATTTTATATTTCAAACAAAATCAAGGATTACAACAAATTATGATTGTATTTCCAGAAGGCGATCCTTATGGAAGTGCCATTGCAGAACGAATGTTACAATCGGTAGAACTAAGACAAGCGGGTAAATAATGGAAAAAATAACATTTTTAAATCCAGAATTTTTTTGGTTGTTGCTGTTGATTCCAGCGGCAGGCGCTTGGTTGTATTTGAAAAGAAACCAACAAACGGCGACTTTAAAAATAAGTTCGACTGCAGGATTTACGGGTTCCAAATCGTTTTTTGTGAAGCTGTATCCTTTTTTAGGAGTATTTCGTTTATTGGCATTGACGGCTTTAATTGTAGCCATGGCTCGACCTAGAACGGTTGATATTAGTAACAAAACCAAAACTACAAAAGGGATTGATATTGTAATGGCGATTGACGTTTCGGGAAGTATGTTAGCCAAGGATTTGAAACCTAACCGAATGGAAGCTTTGAAAAAAGTAGCAGCTAGCTTTGTTGATGAAAGACCGAATGATAGAATTGGACTAGTGGTGTATGCCTCTGAAGCCTATACCAAAACTCCGGTAACAAGTGATAAAGCGATTATTCAACAAGCGATTGAAAGTATTAAATACGATAATGTTTTACAAGACGGAACGGGAATTGGAATGGGACTGGCAACAGCCGTTAATCGATTGAAAGACAGCAAAGCTAAAAGCAAAGTGATTATTCTGTTGACTGATGGTGTAAATAATGCAGGATTTATTGAGCCTGAAATGGCTTCGGATATTGCAAAACAATACGGAATTAAAGTCTATACGGTAGGTATTGGAACTAATGGAATGGCAGAATTTCCTTATGCAATTGCGCCAAACGGACAATTTTTATTTAGAATGATGCAAGTGGAGATTGACGAGCAGTTGATGAAAAACATCGCTCGTAAAACAGATGGAAAATATTTCAGAGCAACAAGCAATAATAAGTTAGAAGAAATTTATGCAGCCATCAATAAACTGGAAACTACTGAAATTGAAGAGTTGAAATTTTATGATTACGATGAGAAATTTCGACCATTTGTTTTGTTGGCAGGTTTCCTTTTGTTGCTAGAAATTGGATTGCGAAATACGGTATACCGATCATTTATTTAAATTATTTAAACACGAAGCACACAAGGAATGCACAAGGCACACAATAGATTTTAATAAAAAAGCATAAATAATAGTGAACTTAGTGTAATTACTTTGTGAACTTAGTGGTTAAAAAGAGAAATTCAATAATGGAATTAGACGAAAAAATATATTTGTACTTACTATTGCTACTGCCACTTTTGGTGTTGGTTTTTCTATTCAATTTATATTGGAAGAGAAAAAAACAACGCGAATTTGGTGACTTAGAATTGGTGCAACGATTGAGTCCTGAAAGTTCAGTTTTTAAACCTGTTTTTAAATTAATTGTGCTTCTTTTGGCTTTAACAGGTTTGATTTTAGGCTTGGTTAATCCAAAAATTGGGACTAAAATGGAAACCGTAAAACG
>CAYWFQ010000111.1:0-6248 GCA_964457505.1 uncultured Flavobacterium sp. | reverse complement strand
AAAAGGAGTTGCTCAAGTTTTAAAACAGCGAATCACATTATTTCAATTTTTCGTTATTTTTATGACGATCTTTATCGCGAACGGATTTCAAATTCATTTTTTTATCGAAAGCGGCTTGCAAATCTATTCCGGTTTGGTTAGCCAAACACAATACAACAAAAACCACATCGGCAAGTTCTTCGCCAAGATCTTTATTTTTATCGGATTCTTTTTCAGACTGTTCTCCATAACGACGAGCAATAATTCGGGCTACTTCTCCCACTTCCTCTGTCAGTTGCGCCATATTGGTCAACTCGTTAAAGTAGCGTACACCGTGTACTTTTATCCAAGTATCTACGTCTAGTTGTGCGTTTTTTAAATCCATTATTCTTTATTTTTACTATCCATAATTATCGTCACAGGCCCATCATTCAGCAAAGCTACTTTCATATCAGCACCGAAAATACCAGTTGGCACTTTCTTACCTAATTTATTTTCCAATGTACTTACGAATTTTTCATAAAGCGGAATGGCAATTTCAGGTCTAGCCGCTTTAATATAGGAAGGTCGATTGCCTTTTTTAGTGGCTGCATGAAGCGTAAACTGACTTACCACAAGTACATCGCCATTCACCTCTTCAACGGACAAATTCATGACCTCATTTTCATCACCAAAAATACGCAGTTGGGTAATTTTAGTAACCAGCCAATCAATATCTTCTTGGGTATCGGCATCTTCAATTCCTACTAAGACTAACAATCCTTTTTGGATTTCTGCTACTATTTTTTCAGAAACGGTAACTGAAACTGTAGCGACTCTTTGTAAAACTACTCTCATTAATCACGTGTTTTATCGCTGGCTATTCTGTCTTCATTGTACACATCGGTGCGGTAATGTTCCTCATCGCCTTCCAAGATTTTAAGATAACTATTGTAACGCGACCAAGCGATTTCATCTTTTTCTAAAGCTGCCTTAATCGCACAATGAGGTTCTTCTTTGTGTAAACAATTATTGAATTTACATTGGTCTTTTAATTTGAAAAATTCTGGAAAGTATCCACCAATCTCTTCTTTCTCCATGTCCACAATACCAAATCCTTTGATTCCTGGAGTGTCAATAATCTTGGCACCAAAACTCAAATCATACATTTCAGCAAAAGTGGTGGTATGCTGTCCTTGTTTACTCGCTTCTGAAATGTTTTTGGTTTTCAAATGCAAAGCTGGTTCCAACGCATTGACTAAAGTCGACTTTCCAACACCTGAATGACCAGAAAACATACTGACTTTATCTATCATCAAAGCTTTCAAGGCATCAATTCCTTTCATTTCAGTTGAAGAAACACGCAAACATTGGTAGCCAATTTCTTGGTATACATGTTGCATATACAATTGCTCATCTAATGTTGCATCGTCAAAAGTATCGATTTTGTTAAAAACCAATACCGTTTCTATTCCGTAAGCTTCAGCAGTAACCAAAAAACGGTCTATAAAATTGAAAGTTGTTGGTGGATTATTTACCGTTACCAAAAGGAAAACACGGTCAATATTCGAAGCAATAATGTGCATTTGATGAGACAAATTCACTGATTTTCGAACAATATAATTTTTACGGTCGTGGATGTTATGAATGGTTCCTGTAACAGAATCTGAATTCTCGTCTATTTCAAAATCGACTACATCACCCACAGCAATTGGATTGGTACTTTTAATTCCTTTCATTCGGAACTTTCCTTTGATACGACATTCCATAAAATCGCCTGTCTCCGATTTTACGGTGTACCAACTCCCTGTAGATTTATAAACGATTCCTGTCATAAAGGATTTTTGAATGTAGATTAACGATATTAGATTTATGATTTAAAAACCTATAACTTGTTACAAAGATAAATGATACATTATGTTTATAAAGACAGTTTATTACAAAATTTAAAAAAAAGCAAATTTAAAAATAAGCAAAAATCCCAAAACTATACGCCTTGGGATTTTAATACATCTAAATTTATGACTCACGAAATCTAAAATATTAAATCGTTAATCATAAATCATTTTATGAATTCAATACTTTTTCTTGTTTTTCAATACTTTCTTGGTGAATTCCTTTAAACAATTTAATTACAAATTCTTCTGACAACCCTTTTTTAGCGCCTTCAGCTACCATTTTTGCTTGGATTTCATTCCAACGACTGTTTTGTAAAACCGCTACGTTAGCATCTTTTTTCACTTGACCAATTTCCGAAGCTACTTCCATACGTTTTCCTAGTAACTCTAATAAATTAGCATCTAAAACGTCAATATTAGCTCTTAATTTTGTCATTTTATTTTCAAAATCAGCAGTATCTCCTGTTTGTTTTCTGATTTTCAAATCTTTGAAAATTTGTTTCAAAGCATCAGGTGTAACTTGTTGAGCAGCATCACTCCAAGCGTTGTCTGGATCAATATGTGTTTCGATAATCATACCGTCATAGTTCAAATCCAAGGCTTCTTGAGTCACTTCTAATATCATATTACGATTTCCTGTGATATGAGATGGATCAATAATTAAAGGCAAATCAGGGAATTTGTTTTGCAATTCGATCGCAATTTGCCATTCTGGAATGTTTCTGTATTTTGTTTTTTGGTAGGTAGAGAAACCTCTATGAATAACTCCTAATTTTCTGATACCTGCAGCATATAAACGCTCTACACCACCTAACCATAAAGCCATATCTGGATTTACTGGGTTTTTGATTAAAACAATTTTGTCTGTTCCCTTTAAAGTATCTGCAATTTCTTGTACTGCAAATGGGTTCGCTGTTGTACGAGCACCAACCCATAAAACATCGATATCATATTCTAACGCTAATTTACAGTGTGCTGCAGTTGCTACTTCAGTACCCATTAGCAAACCTGTTTCTTCTTTGGCTTTTTTCAACCATTTCAATCCAATTTCACCCACACCTTCAAATCCTCCTGGACGTGTTCTTGGTTTCCAGATTCCTGCTCTAAAAACACTTACATCAGAATCTTTCAATTCGTGAGCAATTTTTAATACTTGCTCTTCTGTTTCAGCACTACATGGTCCTGCAATTACTAATGGATGGTCTAATTTGAAGGCATCCAACCAATTTCTCATTTCTTTACTATTCTCCATCTTTTCTAAAATTACTTTTTAATGTTTATTCCGTTTAATATTTCTTTTATTTTATTCACACTTTGCATTTCATTATAAATTGCATCATAATCACCATTTTCTAATAACTCTTTAAAATTAGTTAAATTAGAAATGTATTCTTCTAAGGTATTCACCACTTGTTGTTTATTCTGCTTGAAAATCGGTGTCCACATCGCTGGCGAACTTTTGGCTAAACGCACCGTACTTTCAAATCCACTCCCAGCCATATCAAAGATATCTTGCTCTTCCGTTTCTTTGTTAATTACTGTTTTTCCTAACATGAACGAACTAATATGCGACAAATGCGATACGTAAGCAATGTGTTTATCATGCGATTGCGGATCCATATAGCGAATTCTCATTCCCATAGCCGTGAATAATTTCAAGGCTTTTTCTTGCAATTTGAAGGTTGTTTTTTCCACCTCACAAATGATATTCGTCTTCCCTTGAAACAATCCTTTTATGGCTGCCGAAGGTCCTGAAAACTCAGTTCCTGCAATAGGATGTGTTGCAATATAATTGCGTCGTTTTGGGTGATTAGCCACTGCTTCGCAAATAGGCAACTTGGTAGAACCTACTTCAAAAACAATGGTATTCTCGCCAACAGAATCTAATACTTGAGGTAAAACTGTCAAAGCAATATCCACTGGAACCGAAACAATCACAAAATCAGCATCAGCTAGATCTTCGGTGGTTCCTGCTTTTTCCACCACTCCTAAATCAATGGCTTGTTGCAAATGGTTTTCATTGGCATCCATCCCCAAAATAGTCGCTTCTGGATGCAATGCTTTGATGTCCAAAACCATTGAACCGCCAATTAAACCTATTCCTATTACAACTACTTTCATTTTTTATTTTTTTATTCCTACTCCAATTATTAAAAAGTATGCAGGAAAATCTGAAATCTAAAATCGTTATTCTTCAATCTAAAATCTATCAATCGCTTCTTGTACTTTTTCCTCTTTTACACACAATGCAAATCGAATGTACCCTTCTCCATTACTTCCAAAAATTGTTCCCGGTGTAATAAAAATATGTTTCTCGTATAATATCTGGTCAATGAAATCTTCTGCAGTAGAAATTCCTGCTGGCAATTTTGCCCAAACAAACAATCCCACCCCTTCTTTATATACTTCACATCCTAATTTTTCTGCCAATTGTTCTGTTAAAACGCGACGCTTTCTATAAATAGCGTTCATCGATTCGAACCAAGAAGCATCACTTTTTAAAGCGGCAATGGCTCCTTTTTGGATACCGTAAAACATGCCGCTATCCATATTACTTTTCACCTTCAGTACCGCATCAATACAAGCTGCATTTCCTAAAACCATCCCAACGCGCCATCCCGCCATATTGAAGGTTTTACTCAATGAATTCAATTCTAAAGCTACTTCTTTCGCTCCTTCAACTTGCAGTAAACTCATTGGATTGTCGTTCAAAACAAAACTGTACGGATTGTCATTGACTAACAAAATGCTATGCTTTTTGGCGAAAGCCACTAATTTTTCAAACAAAGCCAAACTACCTCTTGCTCCCGTTGGCATGTGTGGATAACCAACCCACATGATCTTCACTTTGGATAAATCCAATTGTTCCAAAGCTTCAAAATCAGGTTCCCAATTGGTGCTTTCTTTTAAATCATAATACACAGGAACCGCCCCAACTAAATTCGTCACTGAAGTATAAGTTGGATAGCCTGGATTAGGAATCAAAACCTGGTCTCCTTCATTTAAGAAAGCCAAAGAAATATGCATGATTCCTTCTTTAGATCCCATCAAAGGCAAAATTTCAGTAGTTGGATTCATCGCTACTCCAAAGTTATTCTGATAAAAGTCAGCCATACTTTGACGCAATTCAGGTACACCTTGATAACTTTGGTATTGGTGTGCATTTTCTTCCTGCATTGCCAAAACCACCGCGTCAATAACTGCTTGCGAAGGCTTCAAATCCGGACTACCAATTCCCATATTGATAATTGGTTTTCCTTCCGCAGCCAATTGTCTTACTTCTCTCAATTTGGAGGAGAAATAATATTCTTCTACTATCTCTAAACGTTTTGCCGTTGCAATCATCTTTGTTCTTCTATCTTATTTTACTCTCGTAAATGGTAACTTTTTCTTCTTATGGTTTTGTATTCTTGTATTCTCCTAATACTTTAAAATACTCTGCCATAATTCCTATCAACGCTTTTGCCTTAGCATACTCTTCGTATTTTTCGAACGTTACATCCACAAAAAAAGAATATTTCCAAGGCGTTTCAATTTTTGGCAAGGATTGAATCTTGGTTAAATTCAATTTACAATCACTCATTACATTCAATATCGCTGCCAAACTGCCTCGTTTGTGATCCAATTCGAATTTAATTGAGGCTCTATTTATTTCATTTTCTGGCACAAATGATTGATTTATATTAATAATTACAAAACGAGTCATGTTATTATTAATTGTCTGAATCTCGGGAGCTAAAATTTCCAAATCATACATTTCAGCTGCCACCTTACTTGCAATCGCAGCAATGCCTTTCAATTGTTTTTCGTGAATTCTTCTAGCTGTTTCGGCGGTATCTTTATCTTCCACAATTTTAATGTGGGGATATTGTTTTAAAAACTCCATACATTGTAACAAGGCCATCGGGTGCGAATGTACTTCTTCAATATCTTCCATTTTCTGACCTTTCAATGCCATTAAATTTTGATGAATGTCCAAATAATGTTCGCCAATAATGTGCAAATTATTCTTGTCAATCAACGCATAATTAGGAATAATAGGGCCTGCAATCGAATTTTCGATAGCCATAACCGCCTGGTCTGATTTGCCAGACAATACGCTCGACACCAATTCTTCAAATGACAAACACTCATCAACAACTACTTCTTTCCCAAAGTACTCCTGAGCCACTTGATGATGGAACGAACCTTTTATTCCTTGTATTGCGATTTTTGTTGCCATAAATTCAAAAAAAAATCCTGATTTTCATCAGGATTGTATATTGTTTTAATTTGCTTTTTTATTTTTCAAATAACCATATAACAATCCTTACTTCCTAAAAAAGAAGTAATAAGTATTGCTAAAATAAAAACGGTTATTACACATGACCTGCTTGTTTTGTATTTAATTAC
>CAYWFQ010000110.1:0-6267 GCA_964457505.1 uncultured Flavobacterium sp. | reverse complement strand
CCTTATATTATCAGTAATAAAAGCACGGAATATTTTAAAATTAAAATCTTATAAATGATTTTTTAAATCCATCATTCCGTGTAAAATTCTGATAATCTCAATTTCTTTTTCTGTTATAATTTTGTAAAAAATTAGGTGTTGTCCTACTCGAAATCCTAATATATTTTTTTCAATTATCTCATAGGGTTTTCCTTGATTTGGTGCAGTGGCTAATTCTTGGCAAGAATCAATAAGTAATGAATAATAAATTGCAGCTTGGTTTTCAGACCAAGTTTCAATAGTGTAATTCCAAATTTCTCCTAAATCTTCAACGGCTTTATTTGTTAAGTAAAACTTAGCCATTATTTTTTCTAGATTTAAGTGTTTCTAAGTGTTTTTTGGGATCAAAATCTGTAGCTCTGCCACTTTGAATGCCCTCTTGAATTGCATTACGCAACACTAAAATTCGATTTTCTTCCTCTTCCAAAAGTCTTAGTCCAGCACGAACTACTTCACTTGCATTACTAAAACGCCCTTTAGAAACAGTTGTTTCAATAAAACTTTCAAAATGATTACCTAATGATATCGAAGTGTTTCTTCCCATGGTTTTTTTGGCAAAGTTACCAAATTTTGGTAATTATCCAAACTATTTTCAAAAGCAACAAGATAATTATATATAAAAAACCTGCAAGTCTTTTCACTCACAGGTTTGTCTATTTTCTTTCTAATGACTCAATGCAGAGAAGAAATCATTTTCTTTATCATCGGTAATAATAAATGCAGGGAAATCTTTTACTTCAATTTTTCTAACGGCTTCCATTCCTAATTCTGGGAAATCTACTAAAATATTTTCTTTTGCTAAAATAGCGAGAGGATTAACTTAAGTTGAATCCGCTATGTTTTCACAAGTATAGTATTTCCAAAATAAGTTATGTTATTATAATTTTAGGTAATAGCTAAATAGAATTTAAAAAACAGAAAAAGCGATTTTAAATTTAGACCTCTTTATGTAATACGTATTTTTTTTAAATTTTTTTTTTATATTTGTTAAATTAATTAAAAAAATAAGTTAATGAAAGCAAATTTTTTTTTAAGAATTTTATGTGTGTTTTTAATAACATTAAATTCTTTCGGTCAATCATCAAAGAAAGATGAAGGAATAAAACTTGGTTTTAAAGGAGGTTTAAATATCTCTAATTTTCTAAGTAGTGATATTGAAGATCAATCTTATAGAACTAGTTTTCATGTTGGTTTTTTGTCTGAAATAATGTTATCAGAGAAAGTTTCTTTTCAGCCTGAATTGCTTTTTTCTAGTCAAGGTAATGTTGGGCCACAGACCAAACAAAAATATAGTTATATAAATGTGCCTTTAATGATGAGGTATTATTTTTTAAATAATTTAAGTTTAGATGCTGGACCTCAGCTAGGTTTTTTAGTTGATTCTTTTAGTAGAGGTAATGATGGAAATCAAGACATTAATGATCAAAGTTTTTTTGATTTTGCTTTGTGTTTAGGTGCTACATATGAATTAAAAAATAATATTTTCTTTCAAGGAAGATATAATTTAGGAATGTTAAATGTAAATGCGGCAGATAATTCGGATACACTTAAATACCAAAATTCAGTAATTCAAATATCCGTAGGATATTACTTTTAATATTTAAACTATGAAAAAAATTCTCTACTCTATTTTATTTTTTAACGTTATTACAATTTCATTAGCTCAAGAGAGTAAAAATGAATTTGAAGTTAAGTACAGAAGAAGTTCGCTTTACTCTGTTATGATAGATCAGCCTACTCTTCCTTATGCTGGTGAAATCAAGAAAAATTTCGAGAACAGCCCTATTCCAGATAAATTTAATAATCATAATTTAAGCAAAAGAATTTATGATTTAGGTGAATTGCCAACAGATGGTTCTGATTCTCCTGTTTTGTCTGCCATTGCAAGAGATATAGTTGCTAAATGGTTCAACAGATCTAGTAAAGGAGGTTTTAATATGAATTTAATCAAGGAAAGAGGTTTTTACGATGCTAGTGCATTAGATGTTGTTAAAGCACAGGCTAGTAAAAGAGGTTTAGATTTATTAGCTGATGCGGGGGAAGAACTTATAGGAAAAACATTTGTGTTGATAAATGAATTCAAATATACTGATAAAGCCGAAGTAGCGGAAAAGACAAGTGGTTGGTTAAATGCTATTGGTACAATTGCAGATTATGCTGGAGCCTCTAATGTTTCAACGGTTACAACTCTAACTAGTGCAGGAGCTACTGTTGCTGGTAAAGGATATATCGTAAAGACAAATGCTCATTTATATCAATTAGTTTGGGATGAAGAAACTGCGGCTATTTTCTATAATGATTATTGGGCTGATGATAAAACAATTACTCCTGCTAAAAAGAAAGCTTTTGATGAGTCAACTATTTTTAAATTAAAATATATAGGTACAGATACATCTTGGTCTGATATTCAATCTACTGTTTTTACAAGTAAGTCTGATGAACAATTGATTGAAAGAGCTACTGTAAAAGCAATTGACAGAGTAATTGTTAAACTTCAAAAAAATCACGATCAATTTAAAACAAAAACACCTTTATACACGGTTGATCCTCTAACAGCTAAAGTAGGTTTAAAAGAAGGAATTACAAAAAAATCAACTTTTGATGTTCTAGAACAAGTTGAAGATGAAAATGGTAAAACTCAGTATGTTAAGGTAGGTGTAGTAAAAGTAGATAGTAAATATCCAATTTGGGATAATACTTATGGAGCACAAGAGGAAAATCCTAACTCAACAGTTGATAGAACTTATTTTAAAAAGGTGAGTGGAAAAGATTTTTTCCCAGGAATGTTATTGGTTCAAAAGAAAGGTAAATAAATAGAAGAAATATGAAAAAAGTATTATTATTGTTATTTTTAGTATCAACAATATCTATGGTTGGTCAAGCAAGGAAAAAAGCCGATGAGGACACAAAAGAATGGAGATATGAAATTCAGTGTGCTGGAGTTGGTCATGATGGAACTTATTTAGTTAAAGTTTGGTCTTACTCTAAAAAAGGAAATGTAGCTATCGAACAAGCCAAAAAGAATGCAGTTCATGGTGTAATTTTTAAAGGATTCACAGGAGGTGATGGTTGTACTTCTCAAAAGGCTTTAGCATCAAATCCAAACATTGAAGCTGAGAAAAAAGAATTTTTCGATTTGTTTTTTGAAGATGGAGGAAAATATATGAAATATGTAAGTGTTTCAACCGATGGTCAAATATCTGCAGACGACAGAAAGAAAGTAGGTAAAGAATATAAAGTAGGAATTGTTATATCAGTAATGAAAGATGCTTTAAGAAAGGATTTAGAATCAGCAGGGGTTATAAAAGGATTGTCTTCAGGATTTTAAAATATAAAGAAAATGAATATTAAAATTAAAGCACTTACTATCTTAACATTGTTGTCAATTTTTTTTAGTTGCTCAACACAAAAGACAGTATCAACAAATTATAGTTATTCAACAGAATGTTTAGGTGTTGAACTAGATGGATCGCAAACATTGAAAGCTTGGGGTAACGGAAGAAACAGAGAAGACGCCGTTGAGCAAGCTAAGAAAAATGCTGTAAGAGATGTAATTTTTAAAGGAATTCGCGAGGGAAAACAAGATTGTAATCAAAAACCATTAGTTTTTGAAGTTAATGCTCAAGAAAAATATGAGGATTATTTTAATAAATTTTTTGCTGATGGAGGTGAATACAGAAACTATATTTCTCTTAAAGACGAAAGAATTTTTGATAAAATTAAAAGAGACAAACAAAGAACATCTGAAAGTGTTACACATGGAGTAATTGTTCGAGTACTCCGTTCAGAATTAAAACAAAAATTAATCCAAGACGGAATTATTAAATAAGTAATTTATGAAGAAAATAAATTTAATTTCCATAATAGCGACAGTTTTTTTTGCACTGATATTTAATCAAACAATAAATGCCCAGGCAAAAAAGCCTACTATCATGGTAGTTCCAAGCGACGTTTGGTGTAATGAGCACGGTTACATGAAGAGCTTTAATAATCAAGGAGAAATAATTAAAGTTCCAGATTATAAAAAAGCATTTCAAGAAAATGCAGACTTATTGCTTGTAATAAGCAAAATTAATGGTTTAATGGCAGACAGAGGTTTTCCATTAAAAAATCTGGAATCTGAAATAAAATCTCTTGAAGGTGAAAGTGCTGAAGATGCTTTAATAACTTCTAAAAATGGAGCAGAGATATCAGAATCTCCAATAGATAAATTAAGAAAAAGCGCTAAAGCCGACATAGTGATGCAATTAACTTGGAAATTAAATGTAACAGGCCCAAAAAAATCTGTAACATTCAACTTACAAGGTTTAGATTCTTATACAAATAAGCAAATTGCAACTGCCGTTGGTACCGGTTCTCCATCTTTTTCTGCCGAAGTTTCTTTGTTGCTTGAAGAAGCAGTGCTAAATCATATAGACAATTTTAATGCTTCACTTCAGTCTCATTTTGACGATTTATTCGCTAATGGAAGAGAAATAAAAGTAAGAATAAAAAGATTTGACTCTTGGGCTTCTGATTTAGAAACTGAATTTGATGGTCAAGAATTAGGATTAATTATTGAAGATTGGATGTCAAGTAATACTGTTAAAGGGCGATTCAGTACAACAAATGCTACTAATAATTTAATGCTATTTGAACAAGTAAGAATACCATTATTTGATGATAATGGTAATGCTACTGATGCAAGAAGGTATATGAGTAAATTACAAAAGTTTTTGCAAGCTGCACCCTATAAAATTCCTGTAAAATTAATGACGAAAGGATTAGGTGAAGTAGTTTTAATTTTAGGAGATAAATAAAAAATTATGAAAAAAGTATTATTATCTATAGTTTTTCTAGTTACTTTAATTGGTAATAGGAATTATGCTCAATCATCAGATAATGTTGGTTTCTTGTCATTATCTACATATGTTGATTCGTCAGTAGAAGAAAAAACAGAAGGAGCAACTGAAGTGTTGAAAAATAAATTAGATCAAATAGTTGCCAATAATGGATTAGCAAATGGTTTCTCTAGATTTATTTTAACAGCAAATGTTATAACCGTAACAAAAGACGTATTAGGTACAGCACCAACCTCGATTGCTTATACATTAAATGTTACATTTTACATTGGAGATGGTATTGAAGGAAATAAATTTACAACATTATCAAAAAATGTAAAAGGTGTTGGAATTAATGAAACCAAGGCACTAATTAATGCGTTTAAAAACATCAATTCATCAGATAGTGAAATTCAAGCATTTATTTCTAAAGGGAAAAAAGAAATAATAAATTACTATAACACAAGATGTGATTTGATTATCAAAAAAGCCCGATTACTTGAGTCACAAAATCAGTTTGATGAAGCAATTTATATGTTATCAGCTGTACCTGATGCTTGTACTGATTGTTTTAACAAGTCTTTGGTAGCAGTTCAAGATATTTTTGACAAAAAAATAAACATGGAGTGCAAAGTAAAATTGCAAGAAGCTAAATTATTATGGGCTTCAAACCCCACTGTTGAAGGAGCAAACCTTGTCTCTGATATGTTGAAAGATATAAATCCAAGATCTTCTTGTTATAAAGATGTTGTTGCTTTCACAAATTCAGTTGCGAAACGAGTTCTAGAAATTGATGGAAGAGAGTGGAAATTTAAAGTAGATCAAGAAATTGGTTTAGAAAGAGACAGAATAAAAGCTATCAGAGATATCGGAGTAGCTTGGGGTAATGGACAACCAAAATCTGTTGTTTACAATGTGAGAGGTTGGTGGTAAAATGATGTCTTAAGATTAAATTTTATAACAATTAAAAACCCCATCTAATTTAATAGATGGGGTTTTTATTATAATTACAAATTCATAAAAAAATCATTTCCCTTATCATCCGTAATAATAAATGCAGGGAAATCTTTTACTTCAATTTTTCTTACAGCTTCCATTCCTAACTCTGGGAAATCTACTACTTCAACCGATAAGATGTTTTCTTTCGCTAAAATCGCAGCAGGACCACCAATAGAACCTAAATAAAATCCGCCATGTTTTTTACAAGCGTTCATAACGTCTTTGCTTCGGTTTCCTTTGGCTAACATAATCATGCTTCCACCAGCGGCTTGGAATTCGTCTACATAAACATCCATTCTTCCTGCAGTTGTTGGACCAAAACTTCCTGATGCCATTCCGTCTGGAGTTTTTGCTGGACCTGCGTAATATATTGGATGATTTTTGAAATACTCGGGCATTGGTTTTCCAG
>CAYWFQ010000109.1:0-6290 GCA_964457505.1 uncultured Flavobacterium sp. | reverse complement strand
AAAACGTTAACAATAGATTAATTTATTGATCAATATTAATTTGATTTTGTATTTATTATCGATTAATACAACATATTTTTTAGTTTCCTTCCGTATGGATATCGAAGCTTTTCCATACTAAACTCTTCATCTAGCTGTAGAATCGCTTGTTGTATTTTAAAGTACTGCTGAGTGACTTTAAGATTCAGTAACTTAGAATTAGGATGAGACTTATAAATTTCATGTCTTTTATCATTCCAATGAAGTTCTGTTGTTTGGAATCCTGAATTGAGCGTGTACACTTTACGATTGTGAGTGATCCTGAAGATGATGTTGAAGCTACCATCTAATTTTTGCCTTCTTGTATCAAGAAGTGTTTTAAGATTTACCATAATTTAGTTGATTATGGCTTTTGATGTGCAAACTATGTGCAAACATTTATCAATAAAACGGTACTTATTTAATAAAAGGATAGAAACTAAAAAAGTACCAAAAACAAAAAAACCTACTGTTTCCAGTAGGTTTATGATGTGATCGCAGAAGGATTCGAACCTTCGACCGCCTGCTTAGAAGGCAGGTGCTCTATCCAGCTGAGCTATGCGACCAGTATTGTTGTAGTCGGGGTGGCAGGATTCGAACCTGCGGCCTCCTGCTCCCAAAGCAGGCGCGATAACCGGGCTACGCTACACCCCGAAAAAGCAAAATTAAAAAGCGGAGAGACAGGGACTCGAACCCTGGCGACGATTGCTCGTCGACAGATTAGCAATCTGCTCCATTACCACTCTGGCACCTCTCCAAGCTCAAAGAACGTGTCCTATTTTGCGGTGGCAAATGTAGCACATCATTGTATTAATCACAACTATTTTATCCCTTTTTTTACTTTTATTTTGAGATTTTTATTAAATCACTTAACAATCAAGCCACTAGCTACAAATAAAAACACCTTATATAGAATACACAAATCAAAATTTGAATTTGCATAAAAAAGATTAAATTTGCTACATCAACTAATTCAAACTACCATGAACAAAAGAATCGTCATTGTTGCTGCAGCTAGAACTCCTATCGGAAGTTTTATGGGAGGGTTATCTAACACTCCTGCTCCTCAATTAGGTGCCATTGCTATTAAAGGTGCACTAGAAAAGATTCAACTCGATTCGAACTTAGTTGACGAAGTGTTTATGGGTAATGTTGTGCAAGCTGGCGTGGGACAAGCTCCTGCAAGACAAGCTGCTCTTTTTGCAGGTTTGCCAAATTCAGTTGCCTGTACTACCGTAAATAAAGTTTGTGCTTCTGGTATGAAATCAGTGATGTTTGCAGCTCAAGCCATTCAATCGGGCGATGCCGAAATTGTCGTTGCCGGCGGAATGGAAAATATGAGTTTGATTCCACATTATTCACATCTTAGAGCGGGGACCAAATTTGGCCCAACTACCCTATTAGACGGAATGCAAAAAGACGGACTTACCGACGCCTATGACAATAATGCCATGGGGGTAAGTGCCGACCTTTGTGCCAGCGAATATAAAATCTCCAGAGAAGAACAAGATCAATTTGCTATACAATCGTATGAGCGAAGTGCCAAAGCCTGGGAAGCTGGAAAATTTGATAACGAAATTATCCCTGTTGCAGTGCCTCAACGAAAAGGAGAGCCTGTAATCGTTTCAAAAGACGAAGAGTATACCAATGTGAAGTTGGATAGAGTTAGTACTTTAAACCCCGCTTTTACGAAAGATGGAACCGTGACTGCTGCCAATGCTTCTACCATCAATGATGGTGCAGCAGCTTTAGTCATTATGAGTGAAGAAAAAGCAATAACTTTGGGTCTACAACCTTTAGCCTATATTCTTTCGTATGCGGATGCAGCGCAAGAACCAAAATGGTTTACCACTAGCCCTGCTCTTGCACTACCAAAAGCTCTGAAAAAAGCCAATCTTACTATTGAAGATGTGGATTATTTTGAGTTTAACGAAGCATTTTCAGTAGTTGGCTTGGCAAATGCCAAAATATTGAATATCGATTTGAACAAAATTAATGTAAACGGTGGCGCTGTTTCTTTAGGTCATCCACTAGGTTGTTCTGGAGCCAGAATTATCGTTACCTTATTAAATGTATTGGAACAAAATAAAGGAAAAATTGGAGCAGCAGCTATTTGTAATGGTGGCGGTGGTGCTTCAGCAATACTAATTGAAAGAGCTTAAATCATTCCATTGATTTACAATCATAAACTATAAAGAGTCTTAGATGTTTGGAATTTGTAACCTAGCCATAATCCCCCTTCGAGCGGAACCAAGCGACAGAAGCGAGATTGTTTCTCAAGTCTTGTTTGGCGAGCATTTTAAAGTACTAGAAGAACTAAATCAATGGAGAAAAATCCAATTGCACTATGATAATTATGAAGGTTGGGTTGACTCTAAACAGTTTCAAATTATCTCAGAAACAGCATACGATACACTTTCTAAAGTACCTATTGTTTTAAATGGGGATTTGATAGAATACATATCAGCACCCAATAATACTTTACTACCAATACCATTGGGAGCATCGCTTTCCTTTTTAAATCATAGCGATATCAATACTGCACAATTTGAATTTGAAGGCGCTACTGCAAGCGGAATACAAGATAAAAGCAAGTTAATCAATACAGCTTTCCTGTATTTAAACGCACCTTACCTTTGGGGAGGAAAAACACCTTTTGGAATTGATTGTTCAGGATTTACCCAAATGGTCTATAAGTTAAATGGCTACCATTTATTTAGAGATGCCTCACAACAAGCCACACAAGGAGAAGCCTTAAGTTTTATTGAAGAAAGTGAACCCGGGGATTTAGCCTTTTTTGACAATGAGGAAGGCAATATCATTCACGTGGGAATCATTATGGAAAACAATTACATCATTCACGCCAGTGGAAAAGTACGAATTGATCGCTTGGATCACTTGGGCATTTTTAATCCAGAAACCCAAAAGCACACCCACAAATTAAGAGTCATCAAAAAAGTGATATAAATAAAAAAGCCGAATTTTTCAATTCGGCTTTTTTATGCTTAACAAAATGAAATTATTTTTTCATTTTAGCTTTTAACGCTTTTGCTTTTTCCGTCATTTCTAACGCTCTGTAAACACTTAACAAAGTTCCTTTCACTTCTTCATTAGTACCGTCTAATTCAGATGCTTTTTCTAAATAAGGTAAAGCAGATGCAAAAACTGCTTCTCTTTGTTTTTTAAGTACTTCGTAACGTTTGTTGTCTTTTTCAGAATTTCCTAATTTTTGAATTTCTTCAAATAATTTTTTATCAGCATCTAATTTAAGAATTGCTAAGTTCAAATAGGCATTTACATAATCGGGCTTAATCTCGATAGCTCTTTTGTAATACGTTTCAGCTTCTGCTAAATTTTTAGCATTGTAACTAATTACACCTAAATTAAAAACCAAATCAGCATCATTTGGACTTTGAGCCAATACTTCTGTGATTAATTTTTTGTAAGTATCGAAATCTTTAGTGTCCAAGTATAAATTAGCTTCTGTTAAAATCAAAGTTTTATCCTCTGGATTAGCAACTCTTGCTTCTGCAATTGCTTTTTTAGCTTCTGCCACTTTTCCATTTTGAACCAAAATCAATGCCATGTTTTTGTAGATTTCACCTCTTTTTGAGGGCAATTCTTCGTTTCTTGGTTTTTCGTGAGTTCCTAATTTTACCATTTGGTCTCTTTCTTTAGCGGTAGTAAAAATTTGCTCTTCACCATTGATTTTGTTTACCGCATAGAAATTAGTCCCTTTTCCAGAATAATTTAATTTTTTTAACTCATCATACGCATTGTATGCTGTTTCGTACTCTTTTGCATTCACATAAGTAGATGCAGCATAATACAAATTGATGGTATCTTTCTTATCCAATAAATAAGCGTCATACAATTTTTTTGCTCCAGTAGCGTGCTTATCCGCTTTTGAATCTGCAATAGCTGAATTGATTAATTTGTATTTCACATCAATTATTGAAGTTGATGCTTGAGCAGAAAATTTTGCTTTACCAGATGTTTTTTCAATTGATAAAACTTCTTGAAACGCTTTGGCTGCAGCCGAAAGATTTACATCAGTATCTTCATTTTTTGTAGCCAAAGCTAAATGAGCATTTGCTTTTACAAAATGAAACTGTGCTTTTTCAGCATCTGGCGCAGCTGCAGAAGCCGCCTCTGCACCTTGTAAAAAAGTGATTGCTTCTTGGGCATTTCCAGCTTTTAAAGCTTTTTCAGCCGCTTTGATTTGATCTTTTTGAGCAAAAGTGGCAACTGATATCAATAATGCTGATGCTAGTAGTACATATTTACTTTTCATAGTATTCTAAATTTAATTTTTGTTTAATGTATTGGATTTAATTATTCGTCTGAATCGTCTTCGTCAGCGTCATCAACATCGTCTTCTTCGATTTCGTCTTCTTCTTCGTCATCATCGTCAGCAGCTCCATCATCTTCTAGTACTTCTAGAACCGGCTTAACTCTTTCAATAACTTCGACTTCAATTGGATTACCATCTTCGTCTAATTCTACTTCAGCTGGATCATCTTTCATTACTTTAGTAACCGCAGCAATAGAATCATTTCCTTTGATATTGATTAATTTAACACCTTGAGTAGCACGACCCATGACACGAAGATCTTCCACTGCCATTCTGATAGTCAATCCTGATTTGTTGATAATCATTAAATCGTCAGCGTCAGTTACTGAGTTAATCGAGATCAATTGACCTGTTTTCTCAGTAATATTTAATGTTTTCACACCTTTTCCACCACGATTAGTGATTCTGTACTCATCCAAACTAGAACGTTTACCGTATCCGTTTTCAGCAACAACCAAAATCTCACTGCTCATATCGTTTACAGTTACCATTCCGATTACTTCGTCTTTATCATCTTTCAATGTAATTCCACGAACTCCTGAAGCTGTTCTTCCCATTGGACGGGTTTTTGTTTCTTCAAAACGAACTAATTTACCTGATTTTACAGCCAAAATAATTTGACTTTCACCATTGGTTAATTGTGCCGCCAATAATTCGTCTCCTTCTTTAATAGTAATTGCAGCAACACCATTCACACGTGGTTTAGAATATTTCTCTAAAGAAGTTTTCTTCACCTGTCCTTGTTTCGTTACCATTACTAAGTTATGACTCGTTACATAGTCTTTATCTTTCAAGTCTTGAGTACAAATGAAAGCTTTTACTTTATCATCCGACTCAATATTGATCAAGTTTTGTAATGCTCTACCTTTAGCAGTTTTACTTCCTTCCGGAATTTCGTACACACGCATCCAGAAACATTTTCCTTTTTGGGTAAAGAACATCATGTATTGGTGATTCGTAGCTACAAACATATGTTCTAAGAAATCTTGATCACGCGTTCCAGCACTTTTTTGTCCTACTCCACCTCTATTTTGAGTTTTGTACTCAGACAAGTTCGTACGTTTAATATAACCTGCATGCGAAATTGTAATTACTACATTCTCATCTGCAATCAAATCTTCGATACTTACATCTCCACCAGAATATTCGATTTGAGAACGACGCTCATCGCCGTATTTATCTCTAATCTCCATTAATTCTTCTTTGATTAAAGCAATTCTCAAATTCACATCAGCTAACAAAGCTCTTAAATGCTCAATTAACTTCATGATTTCTTCGTACTCTGCACGCAATTTATCTTGCTCTAATCCTGTCAATTGACGCAAACGCATTTCAACAATAGCACGCGCTTGAATATCGGATAATTTAAATCTTTCGATTAATTTATCTCTAGCTTCTTCAGTATTTTTAGACGCTTTGATTAAAGCAATTACTTCATCAATATTGTCTGAAGCAATAATTAATCCTTCTAAAATATGTGCTCTTTCTTCGGCTTTTCTTAATTCAAATTGTGTTCTACGTATTACAACATCATGGCGGTGTTCTACGAAATAATGAATCATGTCTTTTAGATTCAATGTTTCTGGGCGACCTTTAACCAATGCGATATTATTCACACTGAATGACGATTGTAATTGAGTATACTTATATAAGGTATTCAAAACTACATTTGGTGTAGCATCACGTTTCAAGATGTAAACGATACGCATACCATTTCTATCTGACTCATCACGAATATTCGCAATACCTTCAATTTTCTTTTCGTTGACCAAGTCAGCAGTACGTTTGATCATATCTGCTTTGTTCACTTGGTACGGAATTTCAGTAACAATGATAGATTCTCTACCATCTACTTCTTCAAATCCTACTTTAGCACGAATAACTACTCTACCACGACCTGTTTTGAAAGCCTCACGAA